>CAZJRX010000024.1:0-18232 GCA_964548145.1 uncultured Pseudomonadales bacterium
CGCCAGTTCTCAATCGTCGTCTTGTCGAGGACGCTACGCCTGGGAACATCGCCCCATTCAACGCGGCCCGCCCGGCAAGGGATCGGAACGCGCCCGCCGGCCGGGGCGACGATGCCGATCACGCGGTGCCCGGTCATCGCGTCAGGTCGTCGTCGCCGACGCGATCGTCCGGCCCATCCGGGTTCCGAACATCGCCCTTGTCAAACCCGCGCCCGTTCGCGTTGTGGCCGACACCATCTCGGCGCGCTCTATAGCAGACCCAGTTCCTTCGCATACCGATCCCTCATGATGAACTTCTGCATCTTGCCGGTCACCGTCATGGGGTAACCGTCGACGAGCTTGATGTACCTGGGGATCTTGAAGTGGGTGATCTGACCGGCGCAGAACTCGCGAATCCCGCCCTCTGACAGCGTCGCACCGGGCCGTACCTGCACCCAGGCGGCAACTTGCTCGCCGTAATGGTCGTCGGGAACCCCGAACACCTGCACTTCCTGGATGTCGGGGTGCGTATACAGATACTCCTCGATCTCGCGTGGGTATACGTTCTCGCCGCCACGGATGATCATGTCCTTGATGCGACCGGTGATCCGAACGTAACCCTCGGCATCCATCTCGCCGAGGTCACCGGAGTGCAGCCAGCCCTGCGGGTCGATAGTCTCCGCAGTCCTCTCGTCGTCGTTCCAATAGCCCTGCATGACGCCGTAGCCCCGCGCGCACACCTCGCCGGTTTCGCCAACGTCGACCGTGCTGCCGTCTTCGCGGCAGATTCGAATCTCCCAGTTCGTATGAGCGCGCCCCACGGTCGTCACCCGTGCTTCGAACGGATCGTCGATTGCCGTCATCGTGTCGATGGGGCTGCATTCGGTTTGCCCGTAGCCGATTACGATCTCGGTCAAGCCCATCTCGTCGATGAGCCTCTTCATGAGTTCGACCGGACAGGTCGAGCCGGCGATGATGCCCGTGCGCAGCGAACTGAGGTCGAATTGTCCGAAGTCCGGCGAATCCAATTCGGCGAAGAACATGGTCGGCACGCCATGCAACGCCGTGCAGCGTTCGGCCTCCACTGCCCGAAGTACCGCTTGTGGCTCGAAGACCTCGCACGGCAGAACCATGGTGGCACCGTGGGTGACGCAGAGGAGGGTGCCGAGCACCATGCCGAAGCAGTGGTACATGGGAACGGGAATGCACAACGCGTCGTCGGTGGTGAAGCGCATGGTCTGCCCCGCGAAGAAGGCGTTGTTGAGGATGTTGGAATGGGTGAGGGTTGCGCCCTTCGGCATGCCCGTCGTGCCGCTCGTGAACTGGATGTTGATCGGGCTCGACGGGTCGATGGCTGTAGCGATGGTGCCGAGGCGAGTGGGTTCGGCGCCAGCACCCACTTCGCTCACCGCGTCGAAGTTGTACGTCCCGGCCGTCTGGGCGCTTCCCATGCGGATGACCATGCGCAAGTGGGGCAGCTTGGCCGAGCGCAGCTGACCGGGTTCGCACGCCGCGAGTTCCGGCGCGAGCTGCTGCAGCATGGCCAGGTAGTGACTCGTCTTGAACGCCTCGGCGGTGATGATCGCCTTGCATTCCACCTTGTTCAGCGCGTATTCGAGTTCGAACAAGCGATAGGCCGGATTGATGCAGACCATGATCGCCCCGATCTTCGCGGTCGCGAACTGGGTCACCACCCACTCGTAGCAATTGGGCGACCATATGCCGACCCGGTCACCGGGCTCGATGCCGAGCGCCAGGAGTCCATTCGCAAACCGGTCTACTCGGGCGGCAAATTCGGCGTAGGTCCAGCGGATGCCCTGGTGTGGCACCACCAGGGCCGGATGAGTTGGATGCCGCGCGACTATCCGGTCGAGATGTGCCCCGATCGTCGTGGTGAGCAGCGGTGCGGCAGGGCCCCTGGATTGTGCTTTCCCGAGGCTCACGGGAAGAACGTCCCGATGCCGGGGGGTCCCTGCACCCTTTGGCGCGCGGGGACAAGGATCGGTTCCGAGCGCACGCATATTGCTTCAGGAACTCCCAACATGACTACCGTGCGGTCGGAACTTGGATCGGAACGAATCGCGTTTGACGATGGCGTCAAAACACGAAGTCGGCGGCGAGGCTCCACATCCGCGGTCGCCCGTAGTAGTGCTCCGTCATACCCCAGAAGCCGTTGGGGATCGTAATCGACCCGGATAGGTCGAAGCCCTGCACAACGTATTCCTCGTCCGTTAGGTTCTGCACGGAAAAGCGTAGGCTCCAGCTGTCGGTGGCGTGGGGGAAGTACGAGACGAGGGCGCTCCACAGGGTGTAGCCGTCTTCGGTCAAGGTCGACGTATTCGTCAGGTTGAAGAAGTGCTCGGTGCGTTGTTCGAACGCCACTTGGACCGCCAGGTCGCCGGCCAGGCCGGGTGCTGACCACTCGTAGCGGAGTAGGCCGTTGGTGTTCCACTCGGGTGTTTGCACCGGACGCACATGCTCGCCCGGCTTGGTCGCCTCGCCGAGTGCTTCGAGACCCGCACGGTTGACGGTGATCCCCGGGACGTCCGATACCTTCGTATCGATGTAGCCCAGGCCCAGCAACAGGTCTAGGCGGGGTGAGGGCGAGGCCCGCAGTTCCAGTTCAAAGCCCTGGCTCTCGGCATCCGCGTTCAACGTGAACGTGTCTAGGCCGATGATGGAGAACGCCTGGTAGTCGGCATAGTCGTAGCGGTATATCGCGCCGTTCAGCGTCGTTCTGCCGCCGGCCAGGCCGAGTTTGAAGCCAGCCTCCAGGGCGTCGAGCCGCTCGGGCGAATAGTTCATCGAGGTCTCGTTCACGAATCCGGCCGTGGGCAAGAGCGGTGCATTGAAACCGCCGGACTTCACGCCTCGGTTGTAGCTCACGTAGTAGAGGGCCTCGTCTTTCGGGCGCCAGTCGAGTTGAACCCGCGCCGCCCATTCGCCGTCGTCCCGCGAGCCGGTGTAGGACTCGAGATCAAGAAGCTCCAGGGTGCGGGGGTCGACGCCGCTGGTCGCGCGCGCGTCGTAGAGGACCAGGATGTCACGGTAGCGGTGTTCCTTTTCCTCGGCGATCCATCGTCCGCCAAGGATCAGGCTGAGTTCGCCGGTTAGCTCCTGCTCCCACTGCCCGAAAACCGAGACGCTTTGCGTTTCGGTGGTGTACGGGTTGTAGATGCCGAACCGCCCGTCGGTCGCCGCCCGCGGCGGGCATGGGGGCTCGCCGAGGAGCACGAAGTAGTCGCACAGGAAGCCGTGTGCGATTCCGCCATTGGAGTCGTTCACGGCGAGATCCAGGTAGTAGACGCCCGCGACCCAGGCCGTCGTCTGGCTGGCGCCGGCAAGGCGCAACTCCTGGGAGAACTGCTCGGCGTTGGTGGTGAGGAAGAAGTTGAAGTAGTCGGTCGGCGAGGCATCGCTGTCCTCGATGTAGTCCCTCGCCGTTTTCGAGGCATCGGTGATGCTCGTAAAGGATCGCCCGTTGTGGTGCCATTTCAGCGTCAGCGTTTGCCCCTCCGTGGTCAATTCGTTGCGCCCCTCGAAGTCGTAGTCGCCGGCGTAGCTGTCGCCATCGGCATCCAGGTAGCCGGGATTGCCGGTGGCGTCGAGCAGGAACGGATTGACCAGGTTGGGCGTAAGCTGCCCCGGTTCGATCGCCGAGACATGCTGGAAAAAGCCCGTGCGGATGTCCTGGCGTGCCCGTCGCAGGTTGACCAGGACGTTCCACTGGTCACGGCTCCACCGGATCTGGGTGCGGGTGGCGAAGTCGTTGGCGTCGTTCAGCTTGCGGTCCGGCGAGAGCCGATTGTTCACGTAGCCCTCGCGCTGGTGAGACGCCACCGAGACGCGGGCGGCGAATCCTTCACCGACGGGTAGGTTGACGGCCCCCCGGAACTGGATCTGGTCGTACGCACCGAAGGTCGCCGATCCGTAGCCGCCGAATTCGTCGCCGGGCTTTACCGAGACGTATTGGACGAGCCCGCCGGTGGCGTTGCGTCCGAACAAGGTACCCTGGGGGCCGCGTAGAATCTCGGCGCGTTCCATGTCGAACAACATGAACCCGGTACCGGACATCTGACTGACGTAGACCTCGTCGACGTAGACCGCGATCGGACTCTCGACGTTGGTCGTGAAGTCGTTGTTGGCAACCCCTCGGATGCCGATGGCATAGTTGGCCTCGCCATTCGGTTGCACGGTGCTGACGCCGGGGGCGAGCGCGGTGATCTCCTGGGCATTGGTGTAGCCGAGGGTTCGCATCTGCTCGCCGCTGACTGCGGTCACGGCGATGCCCACGTCCTGCATGGGTTGTTCACGTTTCTGCGCCGTCACGACGATCTCCTCCATGAACGTGCCGACTTTGGCTGACCTTGCGGCCTGCGTGCTGTCCTTCGGCTCCTGCTCCGCAGCGGCGGAAGCCACGGGCAAGTACATGGCCGCGCACAGCGCGGCCATGGCGAAGCTGCTGCGATCAATGTGTTGGTTCATTGTCCTCTCCACCCCGTTACCGGTTTTGCTCGTCACTCTGCGTTGCGCGTCCGCGGTCGCGGCCTGGCAAAGCAGGTGTCGAACCTTGGGCCGGCGGTCGTCGGCGCAGTGCGCCGACCTCCACGCCGGTATATGCATCGAAATCGTCGGGTAGGTGCTCGGCGTCGAAGGTCGCCAGCATCCAGTTGAGCATGTGGGCGAGACGTGCATCGGAAAGCGATGCGTTGGCGATGCCCGGCACCTGCACCAGCCGGGCCCGGCCGCCCGCCTCGCGGAGATACCCCGCGACCTTGCCCTTCAGCAGGGGCATCCCTGGCGTCGCGAGGTTTCCATCGGCACCGTGGCAACCTTGGCAGTGCAGCATCCAGTCCTCGTGGGCCTGTCGGGTTCCGGCAGGGCCCACATCCGGCGACCGGGGTCGGCGAGCCCGGCCCGGCGAACTCGCCAGACTGCTTGAGCGCTCTTGATGTTCACGGGCAGGTTGCATTTGGAACAGCGCATCGAAATGTTCTTGCACGGCTCCCGTACTCGCGAGACGCGCCAGGCCTGCTTTTCCGGTGCCTGCGCGTCCGGCGAGTGCACGCTCGCGCAGCGACGACCGTTCCGTCGGCAGGAGCCTGCCTGCGGTCCGCGCGTTGGCGACATCGTGTGGCGAAAACAGCTGTCGGGCACTCGGCTCCGCGGCGCCAAAGCGACGCACCAGGTCGTTCAGTAGCGCCGCTACCTGGGCGTTGGATAGATCCCCGACGACACTCGGCATCACGCCCGCGTAGCGCGCGTCGAGAATGTCGACATTGCCGTTGGTGCCGCCCAGTACCAGGCGTGCGAGATAGCTGCGCCCGTCCGGCGATTCGAAGAACCGTTGAACGTGACCGGCAAGCGGTGGGAACAGGCCGGGAACGCCCGAGCCGTCGTCGAGATGGCACGCCGCGCATCGTGCGAAATGGTCCGAGTCCGCAAGCGTTGGATCGCCCGGACCGAACGCCACCAGCACCACCACGACCCAACTTATGCACCCGCGGTTCATTCTTTCCGGGGCACGGCGGCCGTTTCGTCTCTCGGCGGAACCTCGGGTGCTGATCGCGACGCCTCGGCGACGCCGAGGATGACGGCCGTCGAGCACGTGTATGTCCGGTTCGACGTGCCGATGCACCAGTTGATGTCGTTGTTGCTCCGCGGTCGGACGACGGGGCGGTCGTCGTCGTTGCGGTTGCACAGGCATCGACCGCAGGACTCGACGCCGCAGCAGTCGTTGTACGAGATGATGTAGGAGCGCCCGTCCGCGGGGTTTTCTCAGGTTCCTACCCAGGTGATGGGCGACATTTCCGTGCCGGGCGGGCAACGGTTCTGGGTGCCGCCGCAACAGGCGCAGAGAAAGCCGTCGATGCCGCAGTAGCGCCAGTAGTCGCAGGACGCCGGGTCGCCCGGATCGGCCGGATTGCCCGTATCTTGTTTTGCGACACCCGGATAACCCGCCGCCCGGGCGACCGGCAGCAGTGGGAGGGCGGCTTGCCCGACCAGCAATCCACCGAGTACACCGAGCAGACCACGCCGCGACGTGCCCCGCGCCAGACCGCGCGAAAGCGCTTCCACTTGGTTGTCAAAGCGATTCATCGCCCCGGCGTCCGTTGTGCTTGCGGGTTGTTGTCCCGTTGCGTGTCCATTGCTACCACCTCCTCTGGCCCGGTTGCGGTGGACCCCTGCGCCACCCATGCCTGAATGGTCCCGACGCGTCGACGTTGCGCCTCGAAGAGACTCTCGAGGTGTTCGCGGGTGTTGACGAGACCCAGCGCTGCGATGCGCCCATCCGGCGCGATCAGGACTGCGAACGGCAGCTTTGCGGCACCGAATGCCATCCCGAGATCGTCCGAGACGACGTATGCCTCGCGTGGCAGGGCGCTCGCGGTGACGAATTTCTCCTGTGCCTGCAGGTCCCCGCCGGCGCTTGCGTAGATCAGGCGCACCCGGTCGCGACGGGCCATTGCCTTGGCGACGGGCAACAGGTGTTTGCAGATGGGGCAACTCGGAGCGACGAAGAACAGCAACGTGGACACGTCGTCGGCGCGCGGCGAACCCACGTCCACGGTTTCTCCGGACAGGGCGATGAGCCGCATGGTGGGCGCCGCGTCGCCGGCACCCGGGCCCGACCCAAGGGCAAGCGCACCTGCCGGCGCAATCCGCTCGAAGAGGATGCCCACCTGGCGCAGCAGCGCGAAGACGACCACAAGCAGGACGAGGAAACCCGCCCAGAGGAGCACATGGGATACGAGCAGCCCCTCAGACATCGGTTGACCTGCCTGCTGCGGCGACGAGGGGCCGTAGGGCGAGCCATTGCCTGACCGCCCGGTCGAGTACGAGGAATGCGCCGGCGAAGAACGGTGCCGCTAAGGCGATCAATACGTGATCAACGATCGACAGCGGACGTGTTGAAGCCGGACCCGCGATGGCCATGGCGACCACAACCAGGCCCACGTTGCGTAGCGGCAGCCATGGCGTCAGCCCCGCACGCGACGCGGCGGACCCGCGACCGCCGCGCCACTCGCAGCCGCAGTCGATGTGGGTTCGTCCGCGAATGAGATTCGCGGTGATGGCCGTGGCGTAGATGGCGAACAGCAATGCTGCCAAAGCCGCGCCGACCGGGGGCCACGCCCAGAGCATCGCCACGGCCGCGACTTCCCAGGTCAAGACCACCGCGCAGGCGAGTCCCGTCAACGCGCGTGGCAGGATTTCGTAGTGCGCCACGACTTCGTGGAAGCCTGCGTAGTCGCGCGCTTTCACCACCAGCGCGGAGAGCAGGACGGCGCTCAGCAATAGCCGGAGAAGGATGTGTACAACCGGGTCCACGTCAGCGCGCCGCGTGCAGGGACAGGGGCATCGCCGGCCCCCAGCCTCCGATGGTCCGGACCTTCGCACCCGTTGCCGGGTCATAAACGTCGAGTTCCATGTTCGCGTTGGTCACCGCGAGCAGGGGCATGTCGGCGCGCGTCGCCTCGATGGAGACGGCGGGTGTCGCGAGGGTGATGATCTTCGTGACGTCGCGGCGAACGGGATCTGCTATCCAGACCGTCTGTCCGCCGAACTTGTGCTCACCGGCACCGGCGTTCTCGCGCATCAGGAGGTAGAGCCGGCCGGCGGCATCTGCCGTGATCACCTGCCACCCGGACGGTTTCGCGCCAGCGGGTGCTTCCGGGATGTCGGTCTCGATACGCCATTTCTGCAACGGTTGTGGTTCATCGCCCGAGAGGTCGACCGGCTGTATGGACCCGCCGAAGGTGGGGAAATAGGCGGTCTCGCCGATCCAACCCACCTTCATGAACATCGGGTCGTCGTCGATGTCGTTGAATGCTCCCGTGCGATGCTCGCGAATGGCCTGCCCCGCATCGTTCAAGACCATTGCGAGTAGCGTTCCATCGCCGCACAGGGTGGCGAATCCGGCGGGACCGAAGGGGTAGGTCAACATGCAACCGGGAAGCGCGATCTCGTTGACGACCTCCCGGCGGGCGAGGTCCACAACCGTGACGCTGGACGCCGGCGTGAAGTTGAATACCAGGGCGAACCGTCCGTCGAGGGTTGTTTGCAGGGCAGCCTTCTGCGGCACCACCTGCATGCGCTTGGCACCAGGCAGGACCACTTCGCCCAGCAGGCCGAGCGTGTCGGCTCCGTAGATCGTGAGCACATCGGTTTGGGTACCGCGCGTTCCCCGGGCGAAGAAGGTCTCGGCGACGTACAACTCGTCCCGCGCGGTGGACTGGCGGAAGGCCGGAAACTGGGCGGCGCCGATGAGGCCGAGCACGTTGCGCGACCGCGCGCCCACGTCCACGACGAACACCTTGCCCGATGTCAGGCTATAGAAGGCGGCGTCGTGCGCATAGACCCAGTGCGCCGACTGCGCGGGTAGCTCCGCCACCGCGGGAATGGGTTCCGCTGGTAACGGCGACGCGGACTCCGCGCTGACGCTGACGAGCAGCATGCATGCGACGAGGGAGGCGTACTCCGAACAGTTCCTCATCACCCCTCCGCCAAAATAGGCGATAGCGCAAATTTATACACTAGTGCCTATTTATGCACAACCGCCTATTTTGGGACACGCACGTCGTCATTCCCCCGCAGCAGAACATCTGGTCACGCTGCGGGTGGCCGACGGGGTGCCGGCGCTGCGGCGGGCGGGTTCGTGCGGGTGTTCCGGGAGTCGCTGGGGCGGGAGTCGGAGCGGCCGGGCTTCCGGGTGGTCCGCTACTCGATCCAGAACTATTGAACGCGGAACAAGGGCCCTCACTCGGATCGCATTTGCGATGCCGTATTATGGCCATCGCTCGTCGGGCCGGGGTGCCGCCGCTAGGGCTGCCTCACAATGCCGGGGCCGGATCGCCGATTGCTTGATCGTCGGCGCCGCCAGGTGGTGCTCCACGCACATATAATCTCGGGTTCGTGCGCGGGCCCTTCACCGGCCTCGGAGGGAAGGCATGCGTAACCTGAGAATCCAACCCGGTAGCAAGGGCGCGGCGTCGGAGAAGGGCCAGCAGACGATCCTGAAGATCCTGTCGGCTGCCCGCGACGTGTTCATCGAGAATGGCTACGGGGCTTTCAACCTAAAACGCGTCAGCGAGAGATGCGGCCTAGCGCGGGGCAACGTCACCTACTACTTTCCGAGCCGCGACGCGCTGTTGCAGGCGCTACTGCGGGCCGTCATCAGCGGCTATACCTGGGACTTCGATCACATCATGGCGGATCCGAAGGCGACCCCTGAAGCGAAGTTCGTCGAGATCGTCAGGCTTATCGTGGAGGATCTCGGCACCCGCGAAACGTCCATCTTTTTCCCCGAGTTGTGGGCACTCGCCAACCGCAGCGACTATGCGGCGGCGGAAATGGATCGGCTATACGCAGACGCCCGGCGATACCTCGTGGACCTCATCGCGGAGATCAACCCGAGCCTCGGCCCCGATGCCCGTCAGGCGGTTGCGCTCTTCATCTCCGCAGCGCTCGAGGGGCAGACGCCGTTCGTGGGACACGGTCGGTCCCACGGGCGGCGCCTACCGCAGATCACGAATATCGCCGCCAGGGCCCTGCTGGAGACGGTCCGGACCATGCAGGGCAACGAGGTCGGCAGACAGCGCAGGACCGCGGCCAGATGACACCGCAACGGTGACGCTTCTGTGACATACGCCCTAGTCGGGGGGCGTATGTTGACGCCATGCTGGACGAGCTGGGCATTGTCGGAATCTCCTGGCGGCAAGGCGGTAGCGAAGCTCTCGCGAGCTACTCCCTCGCCGCCGCTGATCGCCAGGCGCGACTCGCCTCGTTCGCCGATGCGGTCGGGCTTTCCGAACTTGCCTACCTCGAGACATGCAATCGCGTTGAACTGGTGTTCGCGGGAAGTGTGGGCAAGCCGCTAGGGGATCTCCGCGTGCCCGCATTCCGTTTGCTTGCGGACGCCGATCCCGCGCCGGGCGAAGCGGAACGGACGCTCAGGGCGTGGCAGGGCGAAGGCGCGTGCGAACACTTGTGTTTGGTCGCTGCGGGACTCGACTCCGCAGCGGTCGGCGAAGTGGAGATCGCCGGCCAGGTCCGGCTGGCCCATGATCGTGCCCGAACCGACGGACTATGCGGTGCGCGCCTGTCGATGCTGTTCGAAGAAGCGGGACGTATCGCCGCCGCGGTGCGCGGCGGCACCGGTTTGGGCGAGGGTTCCGTCTCGCTTGCCGAGGTGGCGATGGCCCACGTTCGGCGTCGACTCGACCGCACGCCGGGGACGGTGGCGTTGATCGGCGTATCGGCGATGACGGAACGTGCGGCGCTGTCGCTTGCCAGGGCAGAGGTGCCGTTTCTCGTTGTGAATCGAACACCTGAATATGCCCGTGAAATGGCGGGTCGATTCGGCGAGGCGAGTATGTCGCTTGCTGAATTCCGGCGGTCGCCGCCCGCAATCGAGGTTCTGCTTTCGGCCACCGGGTCTCCCGAGCCGGTGCTCGATGCAGCAGCCCTGGCTGCCCTTGTGGCTGCGACGGTGTCCGGCGACCCGCCCTTGGCAATCGACATGGCGGTACCTGCGGACATCGATGTCGAAGCGTGCCGCAAGTTCGGCATTGCCCGCGTCGGCATGGACGATATCGTGCACGAGGCCGAGTCGAACCGCGAGGCGCGGCTGGCGGCGGCGGCCGACGCCCGGGCACTGGTGGACGAAGCGCTGCCCCGGCTCAGGGACAAGATGGTCGACCGGGTTTACGGGCCGATGTTCGGCGCGCTGCAAGCGCACTATCAGGCTACCGCGCGCGATGGTGTCGAGCGATTGCTCAAGACCCTGGGTGGCAGCGGCATCGACCGAACGGCAGTGGATAGTTGGGCACGCTCCCTTGCGCGCCGCTTCGCGCATCTGCCGACCGTTGGACTCAAGGGTCTCATGCGGTACGGTCCCGAGGGCTCGCTGGACGCGTTCCTGAAGGGGCTCGATCCGGAGCGCCGTGGCCTGCTTCGCCAAGCGGTCCAGGGCGGCGAGCGGCAGGCCAACACGAGTGAGGAAGCCGATGATCCTAAGGCGTGATCCAACCAAGGCGCTCCAGGTGGGTTTTCTCGCGGTGCTTGCCATCGCCACCGCCCAGGTGGCGTGGTGGATCCTCGACCAACGGGCACTGGCGTGGGGCGAACAGGATCGCATCGTCGAACTGTATGAGTCGGATGCGGCCGCAGTGACCGCCTTCGCCGAGTTGTGGAACGCGGCGGGGCGTGCGACCACGGACGCCGAGCGAGATGCCCTGGTGAATGTGGTCGCCGGTATTTCGCACCTCGCGTTCGATCCGGTTGCCGGGATTGCATCGGTACGGTCGGATGCCGTCGAGGAATTGGCGAACGACGTGGCGTCCCGAATCAACCGCTACGCTTGGGAAGGTGGCTTCTTCCTGCTGGTGCTGCTCGTCGGCATGGCGGTGCTGACCCGGGCCATTCGGGACGATGCCCAGTTGCGTCGACGCCAGCAGAACTTCATCGCCGCTGTTTCGCACGAATTCAAGAGCCCGTTGGCCAGCATGCGGCTGTCCGGGGAGACGCTGGCGACGCGGAGTACGGACCAGGATAGCCGGCGCTTGGGCGAGCGGCTGGTCGAAGACGGCGATCGGTTGTTGCGGATGGTGGACAACCTGCTCGATACGGCGCGCATCGACGACGGTCGAATCAATCTGCGTCGGGAGCCGGTTGCGTTGCGAGTGGCCGTGGCGGGCGCGACTTCCGAACAGGCGGCCCGGGCCGCACGCGAGGCGATCGACATTCGTACCGAGGTACCGGACCTGACGGTCGATGCCGATCCCCTCGCCATCGAGAGCGTCTTGCGCAACCTGCTGGACAACGCCATCAAGGCCTGCGCCGCCGGTGGCGGTCGCCGGATAGCCATCGAAGCCCATGCCGACGGGCCGCGCGTCTCCATCGCGATCAGCGACGATGGGATCGGCTTTGTGCCGCAGGATGCCGCGATGATCTTCGAGAAGTTCTATCGGTCGGACGACGACGGCGCGAACCCGATGCCGGGTACGGGCCTTGGTCTCTACGTGGTGCGCCGACTCGCGGAGATCTCGGATGCTCGGGTCGTCGCACACAGCGAGGGACCGGGTCGGGGCGCGACGGTCACCGTGACTTGGCCGGCCGCACGGTCATGAACGAACCCGAACGGTCGGTGAGGATTCTCGTCGTCGATGACGAGGCGCACTTGGCGGCGGGCATTCGCGAGAATCTCATCGCCGAGGGCTACGTCGCCGAGACGGCCCACAACGGTACGGAGGGTTTTCGCGCGGCGCGAGCCGGGTCGTACGACCTGATCGTCCTCGACGTGGCGATGCCGGAGATGGACGGTCTCGAGATGTGCCGGTCGTTGCGCCGGGAAGGCGTCGAGACGCCGGTGTTGTTTCTCACCGTTCGCAGTGCTCCCGACGATCGCATCGACGGTCTCGAAGCCGGTGGCGACGACTACCTCGTCAAACCCTTCCATCTCAAGGAACTGCTGCTCAGAATCGCCGCCATCCTGCGCCGCACCCGGTGGTACAACGAGACAACGGCCAAGCTACGCTTCGGCGGCAACGAGATCGATTTTCGAACCTACCGCGCCCACGCGTGGGACGGTTCCGACCACGCGCTTACCCACAAGGAGGCGATGATCCTCAAGCTCCTGGCCGAGCGCGCGGACGGAGTGGTGGGACGCGAGGACATCCTCGACCAGGTCTGGGGCTACGAGGTATTCCCCTCCACCCGCACCATCGACAACTTCATCGTGCGGCTTCGCAGGCGTTTCGAACGGAATCCGGAGGCACCGGCCCACCTGCACACCATTCGCGGTGTCGGCTACCGGTTCACGCGGGAGCCGGAGACCTCGACTCAGGCGGACCGCAGCCGTCGAGTGTCGCCATGATCGACAACCTCGTACTCAAGGCTCTCGCCCGCGAGGAGGTTCCGCGACGACCACTCTGGATCATGCGCCAGGCGGGGCGTTGCCTGCCCGAGTACCGGGCGATGCGCAAGACGCAATCGTTCAAGGCCCTGTCGGGCAACCCCGACCTGGCCGCCGAAGTGAGCCTACTGCCGCTCAAGCGCTTTCCGTTCGATGCCGCCATCGTGTTCGCCGACATCATGAGCCCGTTGCCGGCGCTAGGCGTGCAGTTCGAGTTCGCGCCGGGGCCGGTTATCGCCGATCCCATCCGCGGTCTGGCCGGCGTCGACGCGCTGCAACAGGCGGATCCGGACTTGCTGGCGCCGGAAGTGATCGAAACGATCGCCCGGGTGCGAGAGGCAGCACCGGACCACGTCGCAGTGCTCGGTTTCTGCGGCGCCCCGTGGACGTTGGCGGCGTACCTCGTCGAGGGACGCGGGGTCAAGGACTTCCCGACGTTGCGGGCGTTCGCGGCGAAGGAACCCGACGTTCTCGGTGCGCTGCTCGCCAAGCTGTCGGCGGCGATGGCGGACTACCTGATCGCCCAAGCCAAGGCCGGGGCGGATGCCGTGCAGGTGTTCGACTCCTGGGCAGGGCTGTTGTCGCTTGCCGATTGGCGACGCCTGATTCGCCCGCATTTGAAGGATCTTCTCGATGCCGTGGGCACGGCCGGCGTACCAAGGATCCTCTTCGTTCAGAACGCGCCGCACCTGATCGATGCCTATGCCGAACTCCCCGCGGAAGCGATCAGCGTGGATTGGCGTACCGACATCGCGGCGGCGCAGCGGCGTTGGCCGGATCGCGCGGTGCAGGGCAACATCGATCCCGCCGTCCTGCTCGGCGGGGAGGCTGCCACGCGCCGGGCGGCGAAGGATCTGCTTGGGCGCGTTGATCGCCTAGGGCATGTCGTCAACCTGGGTCACGGCCTATTGCCGGAGACGCCGCTGGCGAGCATCGACGCGCTCGTGGAGGCGGTTCACAGCGAGACATCGCATGAGTGACGAACAACGCCTACCGGACAAGAGCGAGAAGGGTCGCCGGCAGGGTCGCCAGATCAGTCTCGACCGACGGCTGTTCATGAAGTTCACGGCCTACCGGGGAAGCGCCGAGGAAGCCGCCCGCGCCTTGGCGAAGTCCGGACTCGAAGGCGCGCTTTATCGCGATGCCAACGACCCGTACGGCATTGGCATCATGGTCTTGGCCGAGAATCCCGCGTTGTTCGTCACCGACCTCCGCGAGGTGTTCAACGATGGCCCGTTCAATGGGATGGATCACCGGCGCGAGTTCGACATGCTGGGCCGGACATACGCCATCGGCTACGAACCGGATCTCGAGGAGGTGCTCTTCGACCGGCCCCGAAGACGGATCCTGGATCCGGAACTGCGCTGGGCTGTCTGGTACCCGCTGCAGCGCAGCAAGGGGTTCTACCGGCTAGCGGAGGAACGGCAGCGGGAAATCCTTGCCGAACACGGCGGCATCGGTCGGCGCTACGGGGAGGCGGGTTTGGCAGGGGACGTCCGCCTCGCCTGTCACGGTCTCGACCGCAACGACAACGACTTCGTTATCGGCCTGGTTGGACGCGAACTGCATCCGCTGTCCGCCCTGGTCCGCGAAATGCGCGCCACCGAGCAGACCTCGCAGTATCTCGACCGCTTGGGACCGTTCTTCGTGGGCCACGTTGTCTGGCAATCGCCCCGTTCGGTATGACGGACGCGGGTTTCGACGACGAGGCCCGGGACTACGACGCCGTCCTCGTGGTCTCGTTCGGCGGTCCGGAAGGTCCCGACGAGGTGATGCCGTTTCTCGACCGCGTACTTGCCGGCAGACCCGTGCCGGCCCCGGTCAAGGTACGTATCGCGGGACGTTATGCCCGTTTCGGCGGCGTCAGTCCGATCAACGCCCATACCCGGGAGTTCATCGCAGCCTTGGAATGCCAACTGGCGGCCAAGGGGCCGCGGCTGCCGGTGTATTGGGGCAACAGGAACTCGGCGCCGCTGCTTGCCGATACGCTCAGGCGGATGGCCGACGACGGCATCGAGCGCGCCATCGCCTATGTGACGAGCATGTTCAGTTCCTACAGTGGATGCCGGCAGTACCGGGAGGATCTGTTCAGAGCCGGTGACGGCGTCCCACGCGCACCCCGAATCGACAAGCTGCGGGTCGCCTACAACCACCCCGGGTTCATCGACGCGATGGTTGGCCGCGTGCGGGATGCGCGTGCTGCGGCAGGGCCGGCGGCGGCCTTGCTCTTCACTGCACACAGCTTGCCGCTGGCCATGGCTGCGAAGGCGGACTACGAGACGCAACTCCGCGACGCCTGCGGCCTGGTGGCCGAGCGTTTGGGCGGCGACGACTGGCGGCTCGCGTTCCAGAGCAACAACGCCCGTTCGGGCAGCCCTTGGCTTACCCCGACGGTGGAGGAGTCCCTCGCCTCGATCCGGGCGGCGGGATCCGAAGACGTGCTCCTCGCACCCATCGGGTTCGTTTGCGATCACATGGAAGTGGTCATGGATCTCGACGTCGAAGCGCGGGCATGTGCCGAGGACTTGGGGCTCGGCTATCACCGAGCCGGAACGGTTGGCACCCATCCGGCCTATGTCGAGATGGTGCGGGAGTTGATCGTTGAGCGGATGACGGCGAACCCGTCGCGGCGGAGTCTCGGCGACCGCGGCCCGAATCCCGACTATTGCGCGCCTGACTGCTGCCTCTCCGGCCGAGGCGGCGGGGTGCTGCCGAGCGTCGCGGGCCAGGGCTCGAAGCCCGAAACACCCTCGGCGATTCGATGACGGTGAACGCACGCCGGGACGTCGTCGTGATCGGCGCCGGTCTTGCCGGTCTCACCGCCGCTCTTCGCCTGCAGGAAAGCGGCTGCGACGTGGAAGTGCTGGAGGCGAAGTCCCGGCCGGGCGGTCGGATCCGGTCCATCCCGCGTGGCGACGGCGTGGAGGAAGCCGGCGGGACCACCATCGGCGGCGGCTATCGCCGCCTGATCGCCGCGGCGGCGCGCTACGGCGAGGAACTGATCGACGCGACGGCGATGCTCGCTTTCTTCCGGGAACAGGAGCTGGTCCTTGGCGACGAGATCATCAGGCAGTCCGAGTGGCCATCGCATCCCGCCAATCCTTTTCCTGAGGCCGACAAGGCACTGATGCCCTGGAACTACGGTCGTGTTCTTACCGCTCGGGAGTGCCCGCTCGGGGAACCGGGCACCTGGCTCGATCCGGCGTCGTCGCATCTCGATGTCTCCATGCACCGTTGGATGAGGGGACTCGGCTTGAGCGAGGCGGCGGTGGCGTTGGGCTACGGCATGAACACGAGCTACGGTCAAGACGCCGACGACATCTCGGCCTTGATGATGCTCGCCCGCGCGGCGTTCTCCACGGCCCAGCGCAAGCAGGTGCCGAAGGGGGTCGTCGGCTATACCGTGCGCGGCGGCGCACAGCGGATTCCGGAGGCGATGGCCAGGGCGTTGGTTAACGAGGTGTGCCTCGCCAAGGCGGTGACAGGAATCGAGGACGAGGGGACGGAAGTGAGCGTTCACTGCGCCGACGGGACTACGTATCGTGGGGATCGCGTTATCTGTGCGCTGCCGTTTCCCGCCCTTCGTGAGATCGCCATACGACCGGCCTTGGTGGGAAGACAAGCCGAGGCCGTGACGGAACTTCCCAGCCAGCCCATGACCCAGCTTTACTTCGCCGCGCGATCTGACTTCTGGGAGCACGACGGCTACGCGCCGAGCCTCTTCACCGACGGCATCGCCGGAATGATCGCCGCTTCCCGGCGCGGCGAAGATCCCGCCCAAGTGACTGGCCTGACCGCATGGGTGATGGGCCGCAACGCGCTGCGTCTGGATGACGTCGCCGCCGAGGAGGCGGCCGCGCTGGTTGTCCGGCGGATCGAAACGGCTCGACCCGCCGCCCGTGGGCAGCTTGAGTTCATCGGTCGTCAAAGCTGGGGCGCGGATCCTTTCGCGGGGGGTGGTTGGGCCTACTTCCGCCCGGGCCAGATCGCGCGATTCGGTTCGCGGATGGCCGCTCCCCACGGTCGCATACACTTCTGCGGCGAACACCTTGCCCGGATCGACCGTGGCATGGAGGGCGCCATGGAATCCGGCGAACGGGCGGCGGCGGAGATCGTTTCGTGAGCTTTGGCGTCGGCACCGTGGATCGCATCGTCAAGGAGAGTTTCGCCGCCTTGCTCGGCGTCGAGCTTGTCGAACGGGAAACCGACCGGGTGGTCGTCAAGCTGCCCTACCAACCGAAACTCGGCGTTGGCCGCATCCACGGCGGCGCCATCAGCGCGTTGGTGGACATCGCCGCCACGGCCGCGTTCTGGTCGTGCCCCGGTGTAACACCCGCCTCGCAGGGCGCAACGGTGGGTTTCACGATCAATTTCCTAAGACTCGCGGTCGCCACGGACCTCGTCGCCACCGCGACCGTGCGCCGCCGCGGCGGCACGCTGTGTACCGGCGACGTCAGCGTACACAACGACGCCGGCGAGGAGGTCGCGGCGGCTATCGTCACGTACAAGCTCACGGGCTATCGACCGCGGTCCGATATGGGCTAACCTGCCGTCGGAGGCGGCGAAGCCCTAGGCGCAACGGCCTTGATGCAACAAAAAGGAGATCCACCAATGCCCGTCATAGATATGTCAACCATCAAGCCCGTCGGCGAGTTCGGCTCGAAAGCCTGGGGCGAAGCCTGTGTCGAGGCAGCCATCAAGATTCTCGAAGCCGCGAATCTGCCGGCTTCGATCAACTGGGCCTTTACCGAGCACTACACCCACCCGCCTGCACGGCTGATGGAGGGAGGGCGCACTCGCGCTGGCTATCACCTCATCGTCAAGGAAGGAGTGGTCAGCGGTGGCGACGGCGTTGCCGAGGAAGCACTGACGATTCCCGGCTTTCACGCCAGGGTGCCTTGGGCCGCCATCTGCAATCAATCCGCAGCACCCTACGGCAGAGAGGGCATGCGGCAACGCGGCGTTGATCAACAGGCGCTCTTCGGGGCCATTGCGGAGTACGTAGGTCGCGAGAACCCATTCGGTCTGGAGATCAACAAGGAAGGGCAACCCAGCGTCATGCTCGATCCCGTGGGCCCGTGGCCTAAAGAGGTCGGTGCAGCCCTGGGAGAGGGATCCGAAGAAGGCAATGGATTGCACAACATCGCTGCGACGTTGCAGACGGATTCACCCGAATACGCGGATCTACCGGTCACCGCGTTGCGGGTGCCCATCTTTGCCGATATGACCGATCAGCAAAAGGCGGATTTCGTTCGGCTTTGCGGCATCGAGATGTAGGCGCGACGCCGAGGTCGCCGGGTCGTCGCTTACATCCCGCGGACTATCGCCCACGCCACAGTA
>CAZJRX010000024.1:18332-19986 GCA_964548145.1 uncultured Pseudomonadales bacterium
TCCGCCGACCTTGCGGTCGACGCATCCTGCCCCAACCCAGGCCGCTCCAGCACCCCGTCGGACTTCGGCGCCGGCGCGACGAAGTCCGACAGGCTGCTAGCGCCACAGTATCCGCCGACCTTGCGGTCGACGCATCCTGCCCCAACCCAGGCCGCTCCAGCACCCGTCGGACTTCGGCGCCGGCGCGACGAAGTCCGACAGGCGCGGATTCGATCCGTCAGGTTGGTCTCGTCCGGGTCACACCGTCCCCGACAAGGGTGTCGATCTCGGCATCCGAGAAATCGAGTTCGCGCAGGATCTGGCGCGTCTCGGATGCGAAAGGCGCGGTGGGTTCCCGAGACCGGAATCCACCGCCATCTAGGGCGGCGGGAGGCGAAAGCACCGTGAAGTCGCCGGCCTCGGGGTGGCGCAGCCGGTGGAACATGCCGTTCGCAGCCGCCTGCTCGTCGTCGAACAGCTCCACCGGGAACTTCACGGGCGAGACGGGTACACCGGCCTCGTTCAGCACGGCGATCCAATGGTCGGCAGGGCTGCCACGGATGATCGCCTCGACGTCGAGCCTGAGCCGGTCGTAGTGGTCCTCTTGACCCTCCGCCTCGGTCTTGTCGAGCAGCGGATCGTCGATGTCAAGAACATCGAGGAACTTCCTGCGCAACGAATGGCTGCCACAGGCGATCGAAATGGGCGCATCGGCCGTGTCGTAGGTTCTCAAGTAGATCGCCAGCATCGGCGCGGTACGCGCGCTCGTCATGGTGGCGGCCTGCTCGGCGTATCCGGCACCGTCGACACGCAGCCGCGACAGTTCGGCGAGGACGCGTTCGTGTCGGGGCGCGTCTTCGGTCTCCGAGCGAACCAGTTGGTTGTTCGCCAACGTCATGGCGGCCTGCATGAGCGACACGTCGACGCTGCCACCGGCACCGGTGCGTTCCCGTCTCAACAACGCGGCGGACACCCCGAACGCCAGCGTCATGGCGCACATGTAGTCGGCGATGACCGGATCCCCCGACGTCGGGCGGCCGTCCTGCAGCCGACCGTTCACCGCCATCAAGCCGCTGCGCGCCTGAACGACGGGATCCATGGCCGCGTACGACGCCTCGGGACCCTTCGTGCCGAACCCGGTCACCGAACCGACGATCAGGCGTGCGAAGCGCCGGGCAAGTGTTGCCGCGTCGAGCCCAAGTTGCTCGGTAAGCCCGGGACGGAAGTTCATCAACGCCACGTCCGCTCGCCGCAGCAGCCGGTCGATCACCGCGCGGGCGTCCGGGTGGCGGATGGCCAGCGGCAGCGATCGCTTGCCCCGGTTGCGCGTCAGAAAGAGCCGCGTCTCGTCGGGGACGATCTGCCGCAACTGACGCGTCGGATCCCCGCCGAGCGGCTCCACCTTGATGACTTCGGCGCCGCCCTCGGCAAGCAGTTGACCGCAGAACGGGGCCGACACGAACTGTCCGAACTCGACGACCCGGATGTCGGCGAAGGGTTGATTAACGTCCATTTGCGACGATGATAACGAAGCCCGGAGCGGGATAAACGTCTGTCTTCTATCTCACCGTCTGCCGCACTGCCGAAGTGACGCGCACTTGGGACGAGATCGATTTAGAGACCACTTACTTAGAAACCACGTTGCCTATAACACGGCAAGTGCGCCAGACTCTCG
>CAZJRX010000025.1:0-19804 GCA_964548145.1 uncultured Pseudomonadales bacterium
CATCCGGTCGGCCGAACTCGAGATCGAGGCTCGCCGAGAAGCAGCGGGCGATCATGGTCTTGGCGGTCCCCGGCACGCCTTCGATGAGCACGTGGCCGTCGGTGAGCAGGCCGACCAGAAGCAGGTCGAGCGTGGCCTCCTGACCGACCACGGCCTTGTGGACTTCCGCCTTTAGGGCCTCAGCGAACGTCGCGAGCCGGTCCGGATCCATGGAACATCTCCTCCATCCAGTCGTAGTAGCGGCGAGCCCGTGCCAGCGGTCTCGGGGTGGATGCGTCCGGCCAACGGGCACGTATCCCGCGTCGGCGGGCGATATCCTGAAGCATGCCGCGCACATCGACGTCCTCTTCGCTGCCGCGCCCCCGGCCAACTAGGTGGAGTCGGCGAGCGGCTTCGGCGAGCGATGCGTCTGCATAGCGGTCGGCGACGAAGGTAGCATGGTCGCCGGCCGCCAGCAGGCGACCGGCGTTGCGCAACAGCGTTTCATGGCCGCTGCCGAACACGGGCTGCCCGTCGCCCGATGGGCGAGGCGTGCCGAACCGGGCCGCAGCGCGCCAGACGGTGACGGCAACGCCGCCGACAACCAGCAGCGTCACCGCCAGGAACGGCGGTGACATGAGCAGTCGGGGCAGACTCGGCACGATGGCGAAGCCGTGCAGCGTCTCGTCGAAATGGATGGTCGCATGCGGCGGTGGCCTGAGCCGCTCGATCAGGCCCAGCGCCAGCCGGGCGTTGTTGCCGCGGTGCAGGCCATGATTGGCGATGATGTCGGGATCGGCGAGTACGACAGTCCGAACATCACTCCCCTCGATTCTCTCGCCCGCAAGAATGCCGTCTGCATTCGAAATCAGTGGATTCAGTCGGACATCGGTAACCAGTTGGAGGCTCTTGTCGATGGTGGGCAGCCCCGTCCCCAGTCCGTCGATCCAGGGTTCGTCGGTTTCCGGTCGTTGGGCGTTGGCCGGCACGACGACGCCGCGCACGACTTTCGCCGCGTCGCCTTTCGGCAGCAGCGTTGCCGCGTCGATCCAACCACGTCGGGTACTCCTCGACGAGCCTGGGGGTGGTTGCCATTTGGGGAGCGCGACGAGGACGCGACGCTTGCCTTCCATGAGTCGCTGGAGGTCTGCAACGGTATGGCGGCGGAGATCCGGTTCCAATACCAACAACACGTCCTCGGTGGCGATACCGCGGCCGCTACGACTGCGATTGACTTTGACCTCGTAGCCGGAACGATGCAGCAAAGCGAAGAGGGCGGCGTGACCGACGGCCGAGCGCGAGTAGCTGCTGTTACCAGTAACCGTGCGGTCCGCCGGGTCCACGATCACGAGGAGGGTGAGGAAAGCACAAAACGCAGCGCCGCCGATGAGTATCAACCACGCTGCGGTTCGACGGGTCAGGATCTGGTCTGGTTGGGCGGGCACGCGGTGTCGGTTCGGGAAGCTACGCTGTTGTCGGTTCGGTAGTGGCGTCGAATTCGACCGCATCACGTCGACAGTGCTCGAACTGCTCCCGAGTCGCGGCGCGGCCTCCAAAATGAACGAGTTCGGCGACCCCTACCAACGCTCGCAGGCGCTCGCGGTGGGCGCCCGCGTGGACCCGGGCGATCTCGCGGGCGGTCTTGGCGACGGATGCCTGGCCGTCGCTGTTACGGATCGTCCCGAGAACCCCCAGCGACAACAGGTGGATGGCCTCGCCGAATTGGCCTCGGCGCGCCAGATCATCGGCTGCCGCAAGCCAATCCGACGGGGCCGGCGCACCCGCGTCCGTGACCGACGGACCCGAGTCGGCTTGTGCTTGGCGTCTTCGTCGCCGCTGGCCGATGGGGCCGAGTTCGAATGCTGCCAGCCAGAGCGCCAGCCCCAGGGCACCGGCGGCAGCGGCCCCAAGCAGGACCCAGGCGTATTCGGCTGGGATCGCCCAGCCGCGGTCGGGAAGATCTCGTGTCGGGCCGATGTTCAGTTGCTGCTGGATTGCCTGCTCGCGGTAGATGTCGTCGAGCGCCGTGGTCGGATCGTTGGCGATGCAGACGCTTGCCGACGAAGCCAGGAGCGTGGCGGCGACGAGCGGCGACACAGACCGAGACCTCCGGTTGCGCGCAGATGGGATCATCCGCGGCCGATCGAGTGTCATCGCCAGCGCGTTGTCCACGCTTCGTCCACGGCGACGATCCACGGCAGAACAAAAAGCCGCGGTGGGCGAAGGGTGGGCAACGCGAATGGGCGCGGGTTTGAAACGGGCGATGTTCGGAACCCGGATGGGCGGGACGATCCCGGTGGAGATGACGACCTGAGGCGATGGCCGAGCACCGCGTTTCCCACCGCCTGACCACCGCCGCTGTTTCGTCTGGGGGATCGCGGCCGTGGACAGCCGGTGGAAAACGCTCTTCGTTGGTTGTGGATCGTGCCTCGGTCGGCGAGCACGTTCCGATCCCTTGCCGGCGGGCCGCGTTGAATGGAGCGATGTTCCCTAGACGAACCCAGCCTTCCGAAAAACTCGGTTCGAATGTGTAGATGGGCGCTCGTCAACAACGCTAGCGTGGGTTGTAGCCCATGATCGCCTTGACCTCGAGGAACTCCTCGAACCCGTAGCGACCCCACTCCCGACCGTTCCCCGACTGCTTGTAGCCACCGAACGGCGCCTTGTTGTCCACCGGCGCACCGTTCAGGTGGACGTTGCCCGTTCGGATCCGACGGGCGACGTCGCGGGCGCGGTCGCTGGTGCCGGAGACGTAGCCGGACAGACCGTAGGAGGTGTCGTTGGCGATCCGCACCGCGTCGTCGTCGTTGTCGTAGCCGATCAGCGACAGCACTGGACCGAAGATCTCTTCGCGGGCGATGGTCATGTCGTTGCCGACGTGGGAGAACACCGTCGGCCGAACGTAGTAGCCTGCGTTCAACCCATCGGGCCGGCCGGGACCGCCACACTCGAGCCGGGCGCCTTCCTCGATGCCCTTCTCGATCAGCCCCTGGATCTTCTTGAACTGAACCTCGGATACCACGGGGCCAATCGTGGTATCGGCTGCGTTCGGATCGCCCACCTTGACGTTGGCGGCGGCGGACTTGGCGATTTCGGCCGCCTCGTCCATCCGCGAGGTGGGGACCAGCATGCGGGTCGGTGCGTTGCAGGACTGGCCGGAGTTGGTGCACATGCCGAACACGTCCCGGGAGATCGAAGCGGCGAAATCCGCGTCGTCAAGAATGATGTTCGCCGACTTGCCGCCAAGTTCCTGCGCCACCCGTTTCACGGTTGGCGCCGCATTGCGGGCAACCTCGACCCCGGCACGGGTCGAACCGGTGAACGACACCATGTCGACATCCGGATGCGACGAGATCGCGGCGCCCACGGTCGGTCCGTCGCCGTTGACC
This sequence comes from uncultured Pseudomonadales bacterium, assembly GCA_964548145.1. Lineage (GTDB taxonomy): Bacteria > Pseudomonadota > Gammaproteobacteria > Pseudomonadales > Azotimanducaceae > VXYL01. The sequence continues at coordinate 3,369 of CAZJRX010000025.1, forward strand.
AGGTTGAACACGCCCGGCGGTACACCGGCTTCGTCCAGCACTTCGGCGAACAGGATTGCATTGAACGGCGCGACCTCGGACGGCTTCAGCACCATCGTGCAGCCCGCCGCCAGGGCCGGCGCGACCTTGCAGGCGATCTGGTTGATGGGCCAGTTCCACGGGGTGATGAGACCGCATACGCCGGCGGGCTCGCGAATGACCCGCGAGGTGCCGATGTCCTCCTCGAACTCGAAACGCTTCAGGACGCTCAACGTCGACAGGAAATGGCCGAGTCCGGCCGGCGCCTGGGCAGCGTTGGCGAGCGCGGTGGGCGCGCCCATCTCCTCGCTGATGGTGGATGCCACCTGCGGGATACGCGACTTGTAGACGTCGACGATGCGCTGCAGCAGGTCGATGCGTTCCTCTTTCGTGGTTCGCGAGTAGGAGTCGAATGCGGCGACGGCGGCCGCGACGGCTCGGTCGACGTCGTCGGCATTGCCGAGCGCCACCTGGCCGATGGACTCTTCCGTGGCCGGGTTGATCACGTCGAGACGCTCGTCCGACAGGGGTTCCACCCACTCGCCGTTGATGTAGAACTGCACCCGATGATCAAAGTGCGTTGATTTTGCGGAACTTTCCACGATCCCTCCTCTGTCGTTACACACAGCATTACTCACACTGCAATGCGTGGCTTGCTGCCAAAGCGTGCGGAAGGTAACACAACCAATACGGTGTGAGATGGTCACGTATGGTGTAATCTCACCCATTGCCAATACAGATGTATGGTTACCACCACGAGGACCATTGCCACCAATGACACATGATGATGGTGTCCCCAAGGAGCACGTCACAGAGGACGAGGCGCTGCAACGGAACATCATGGAGTTCAAAGCCAAGTCGGACTGGCTTGAACAGCACCATCGTGCGAAGTGGGTGATCTTCCATGATGCGTCCTTTGTTGATGCCTTCGATACGTTCGATACAGCGGCACGAGAGGCGGTCAAACGCTTCGGTACCGGTCCGTATCTGATCCGGCAAGTGGGTCACCACACGACGATGCGCGTCCCGGCGTCGGTGGCCTACCGGCCGGTTCATGCCGCTAGCTGACGCCGGGTTCTCCAATCAGAAGACAGGCCATCCTGACGGTGGCCTTTTGGTCGCCTATGGTCCTACTCTCAGCGTAACGGTCTCTCACTTCGTTCAAGATACTGAAACAGGTGAGACACCTACGCAGTCCGTGGCCGCGTTAGTCGACACTGGTGCCAGCGAGAGCTGTATTGACTACAAGCTGGCGGAAGAGCTGGGCCTCCCGGTGATCGACGAGATGGAGATGTCGGGCGTCGGCGGCATCAAGAAGCACAACGTGTATCTGGCTTCGGTCCACATTCCCGAACTTGAGTTCGGACAGTACGGCAGGTTTGCCGGGGTTGACCTCCCCGATGGCGGCCAGCACCATCAGGCGTTACTCGGTCGGACGTTCCTTCGGAATGTCATATTGATCTTGACGGACTTCGTGCACAGGTCACTTTGGCATCTCAGCGACTGACAAAGTAAACGAGTCCCTGCGTGGACTTCGCGTTCTCGGGATCCTTCCAAGTTTTCTCGAACGCGGTCGGAGCCGGTGTGCTGGCCGTTCAATCCGGCAGCCCCAATACACGCTTGGCGATGATGTTCAGTTGCACTTCGTTGCTACCCCCGGCGATCGATCCCGCCTTGCCCGCAAGCCAGGCCCGGGTCATGCCGAGTTCGCCGGTGCCGAAGCCGTCTCCTTCCCAGCCAATACCCCGTGTGCCCATCATCGAGACCTGCAACTCGGCCCGCTCCTTGCGCAGGTTTGCCCCGTAGTACTTGAAGATCGACGTTTGGGGACCTGGCGTCGAACCCTGGGATTCCTCGACCGTACGCCGCTGGGTCAATCGGTATGACTCGGCGTCGATGTAGTGGCCAGCGATGGACCGGCGAAGATCGTCGTCGGCAATGCGGCCGTCGTCCTCGCCGGCGAAGCGGCGCGCGAGATCGTAGAGTTCGGCGCCCGACTCCCGGTTGGTGCCGCTGGCGAGCATGCCGATGCCCGAACGCTCGTGCTGCAGTAGCCGCTTGGCGACGGTCCAGCCCTTGTTCAACTCGCCGACGAGATCCTCCTTCTGGGCGATGGCGTTGTCGAAGAACGTCTCGCAGAACGGCGACGAACCGGAGATCAGCCGAATCGGTCGAACGGTGACGCCGGGCTGGTCCATGCTGAACAACAGGAAGCTGATGCCTTCGTGCTTCGGCACATCGGGATCGGTGCGCACCAGGCAGAAGATCCAGTCGGCGTTGTAGGCACCGGACGTCCAGATCTTCTGGCCGTTGACGACGAAGTGGTCGCCGTGGTCCTCGGCGCGGGTGCGCAGCGATGCGAGATCGGAGCCGGAACTCGGCTCGGAGTACCCCTGGCACCACCAGACCTCGCCCCGGGCGATGCGTGGCAGGTGCCGGGCCTTCTGGTCGTCGGTGCCGTATTCGAGCAGCGTCGGTCCGATCATCGCCGTCCCCATGCCGGCGACCGGGGTGCGGATGTCGAGGCTTCGCATCTCCTCAAGCAACGTCACGAAGTCGTCCTTGCCGAGCCCGGCGCCCCCGTATTCCTCCGGCCAGGTCGGCACCGTGAAGCCGCGTTCCGCACAGCGGTCGATCCACAGCCGCTGATCGTCGGTCATCGGTGCCTTGGTACCGCCGCCGGGCACCTCGCCCGGACCCCGACAACTTGCGGGGCAGTTGGCGTCGAGCCAGGTCCGAACTTCGCTACGAAAAGACATGGGTGCCCTCCCGGCAAATCCTTGATTGGGGTAATCCTAACAGCGCGACCGGGTGGTAGGGCGGCGGGGCTGGGGCCGGACGCCCGCGTCCGCGAGGCGTCTTGGCGGGCCAACGCAGGTTGTCGAGATGCCGTTCGTGGTCGCGTGGCGTACAATAACTACCTAATAAATGGTTTCAAACGCTTTTAGACTCTATATATGACCTCTAAACGTGCAAGCAGATATCCACCCTCGGTTCGGCGCGCATTGCAGGCGCTTGGTCGCGACATCCAGATAGCTCGCAAGAAGCGTCGTCTGCCCGTTGCGGACTTCGCGGCTCGCATGGGTGTGTCGCAGGGGACTGTGATGAGGATCGAGAAGGGCGAGCCGGGGGTGGGACTGGGTAGCCTCGCGATGGCGTTTCTCGCGCTCGGCGAGCTCAACCGGCTTGGCGATCTGCTGGACGTCTCGCGGGACGACACGGGACTGATGCTGGACCTCGAAAGCCTGCCGCGGCGCATTCGGCGTCGCAGTACCGACTTGGCGGCGGCGCCGGCAGCAAGATCGCGATCCGGGCAGTCGACATGAGGAAGACGTCCTCTCGGACCCAGGTGGTGATCGGCGAAGCCGCGGACTCCGTAGGGGAACTCATATTCGAGTCGGACGGAAGACGCGAGACGAGCGTACTACACGGACATTGCCGACGCACTACGAGCTTACGCGTTCGATGCCCGGGCCGAGTTGATGGAGTTGTATCGGCGCATCCTGTTTACGATTCTGGTCTCGAACAACGATGACCATCTAAGGAACCATGGACTACTGCACGTCGGGAACGGGCAGTGGCAACTTGCGCCCGCCTTCGACATCAATCCCCAGCCCCACCGTCATCGGCATCTGGAGACCGGCATCAGCGAGGAGAGCGGGAACGAAGCCTCCATCGAAGCCGCTCTCGAAGCCGCACCCTACTTTGAGATCGGACGCGATGACGCCATGGCGGTGCTGGGTCACATGGTCGGCGTGATCGACAGCCGCTGGCGTACCGAATGCCGTAGGGTCGGCATGAGTGATCGAGAAACGACGGCCTACGCGGCGGCTTTCGAGCACGACGAAACTCGCGTGGCTCGACGAGCGCTGGCGGGGTGATGCGTCAGCCCATCTCCCGAAACGACGAAGCTGCCATTCGGGCCGCGCGGAATATCGCACGCCCCTTGTTCATGGTCTCCTTCCATTCGAGCCGCGCGGTCGAATCCGCGACGACACCGCCGCCGGCTTGGATGTAGAGCCGGCCGTCCTTGACGATGGCGGTGCGGATGGCGATGGCGGTGTCCATGTTGCCGTTCCAGGCGAGGTAGCCGACGGCACCGCCGTAGATGCCCCGTTTGACGGGCTCGAACTCGTCGATGATCTCCATGGCGCGGATCTTCGGGGCGCCCGAGAGCGTCCCGACCGGCAGGGTGGCGCGGAGCACGTCCACTGCCGTCTTGCCCTCGGCCAGTTGGCCGACCACGTTCGAGGAGAGGTGCATGACGTGGGAGTAGCGTTCGACGAGGAACTGTTCGGTGACCTCGACGCTGCCGATCACCGAGACTCGACCGACGTCGTTGCGACCGAGGTCGATGAGCATCAGGTGCTCGGCGACCTCCTTGGGGTCGTTGACCAGTTCCGTCTCCATGGCCAGGTCTTCCGCCTCGGTGCGGCCCCGGCGCCGGGTGCCGGCCAGTGGCCTGTTGACGATTGCGCCGTCCTCGACGCGGGCGAGGATCTCGGGGGATGAACTGACGATGTGGAAACCGTCCAGGTTCATGAAATACATGTAGGGGGACGGATTCAGACTCCGCAGCGCCCGGTAGAGGTTGATCGGCGGGCTGACGAACGGGATGGACATCCGCTGCGAGAGCACGACCTGCATGACGTCGCCGGCGCGGATGTATTCGCGAATGCGTTCGACGGCGGCCATGAAGTTGGCCCGGCCGAACGCGGACTCGAAGTGCTCTTCCTCGACGGGTTCGTTGGCGGGGGCGGCGACGTACTGGGGCGTTGGTCGGTCTAGTTTGCCGGCCATGGCTCGGAGGCGCTCCCTGGTCTCGGCGAAGGCGTTCGGACTCCCGGGGTCGGTGAGCGAGATGAACTTCAATCGGCTCGACATGTTGTCGAAGACCAGCACATCGGTGGACACCATGAGCAGAATGTCCGGGGTGCCGATGTCGTCCGGGGGCATGGAGTCGGCGAGGCGTTTCTCCACCGTGCGAACCGTGTCGTAGCTGAAGTAGCCGACCAGACCCCCGAAGAACCGCGGCAGGCCCGGTATACCGGGAACGTTGTAGCGGCCGTTGAATGCCTCGATGGCGGCGAGCGGGTCGGCGGTCTCGAGTTTCTCGACGACATGGCCGTCGTCTTCCACCGTCAAGGTGTCCCCGTGGACCCGTATCACGGTTCTCGAGGGCAGGCCGATGATCGAATAACGGCCCCACTTCTCGCCGCCCTGGGCGGCAGATTCGAGGAGGTAGGAATAGGGACCGTCGGCGAGTTTCAGGTAGGCCGACAGGGGTGTCTCGAGATCGGCGAGGATCTCGTGCACCACCGGGATGTGGGAATAGCCTGCTTCGCGGAGGGCGTCGTAGTCTTCTTGGGTCATGGCAATCGCACGTGGAACTCGTCGGCGCCACCGACGCCGCAGGTTCCTGTCGATTGCCGTAGTTGGCTCATGGCGGAACAAACCTATAGTAGCGCCCCGAACGAATCAATGACCCGGTCAGCGCCGAGTCGGTCAGGATCCTTGCCGTGGTTGTAGCCGTAACGGTAGAGCGCGATCGGGCATCCGGCGGCGCGGGCGCATAGCACATCGGTCTCGGAATCGCCCACGAAAAGCGCTTGCCCGGGGGACTTCCCAAGGTGAGCTAGGGCGTAGTGCGCGGGCGCCGGATCGGGCTTGAAGCGCTCGGTGGCGCCGCGGCCGACGACGATCCGGAAGTAACGGGTCAGATCGAGCGCGGCCAACAGATCGTTGCTGAGATCCGTCGGCTTGTTGGTTACGACTGCAAGGGGTGCGCGTTCGGCAAGCACGTCCAGCGTCTCTACAACCGTGGGGTAGGGCAGGGAGTAGTCGGCGATATGTTCCGCGTAGTGATCGACAAGCACCGTTTGGTGATGATCCAACGCATCCGGTTCCGCGACCACGCCAAGGTGGTCGAAAGCCGCTTCCAGCATTGCCCGGACGCCGTGGCCGACCCAATGGCGGGTCAGCGACTCGTCGACCGCCTCGAGCCCGGCCAGGGCCAGCGTGTGGTTTAGCGCCCGGGAGAGGTCCGGCGCCGTATCAACCAGGGTACCGTCGAGGTCGAAGAGGTAGGCGGCGTGGTTCACCCCGCAGGGGCCGCCAATTCGTCGCGAAACGCGTGGATCACCGACCGGTAGTCGTCGACCCGGGATCCGGTGCCGGCGGCGACCCCGAAGATCGCGGATCCGGCGACGAAGGTGTCGGCACCGGCTGCGGCGGCATCGGCGATATTGTCGACCTTGATGCCGCCGTCGATCTCGAGTCGGATGTCGCGACCGCTGGCGTCGATGATGGCCCGAGCGGCCCGGACCTTCTCGAGTGCCGACGGTATGAACGCCTGACCGCCAAACCCGGGGTTCACGGACATGACCAGCACCAGGTCCACGGCATCGATCAGCGGCGCCAACAGGGCAAGCGGGGTGCCTGGATTGAAGACGAGCCCGGCCTTCGCGCCGTGCTCCCGCACCAGCCCCAGCGAGCGGTGGGGATGCTCGCTCGCCTCCGGATGGAATGACACGATGTCGGCACCGGCATCGGCGAACGCGACGATCAACTCGTCCACGGGTTTGACCATGAGGTGTACGTCGACCGGGGCTGTGACGCCGTGACGGCGCAGGGCATCGAGCACCATCGGCCCGACGCTCAGGTTCGGCACGTAGTGGTTGTCCATGACGTCGAAGTGGATGGCGTCCGCGCCCGCGGCCACGACATCGTCCACTTCTTGGCCGAGCCGGGCGAAATCAGCGGCGAGGATGGAGGGGGCGATCCAGGGTTCCATATTGTTGTCGGTAGCGCCGCCTTGGGAGTTGCGCATTCTACGCCGTCAGGCGGCGGGCCCGCTTGAGTTGATCGGGTGTTCCGATGTCGATCCAGGTGCCTTTGAACACCTCGCCGGTTACCTCTCCGGCCGCCACGGCGCGGAACAGGGGGGCGGTAAGCGAAAAAGCGCCATCGGGGGTGTCGGCGAACAACGATTCGTCCAATAGGGCGATGCCGCAGTAGGTCAGATCGTTCGCCGGCCCACGCCGGACGCGGGCAACGCCGTCGGTGTCCACCAGGTGGAAGTCCGAGCGGTCCATGTGCGCAGGCGTGGGTGTCAGTAGCAGGTGGGCCTTGGCCGGTCGTACGTCGACGAGGTGGCGGAAGGCGTAGCTGGTCCAGATATCGCCGTTCAGCACGAGGAACGGACCCGGGCGGAGGTGGGGGAGCGCTTTCCTGATGCCGCCGCCGGTATCCAGCAGTTCGGTCTCGTGGCTGTAGCGTATTCGTAAGCCGAGGTCGGCGCCGGTTCCCAGGACGCGCTCGATCGCCTCGCCCAGATGGTGCAGGTTTACGACCACGTCGCGGATCCCGGCGCGGTGCAGCCAGCGAAGCTGATGGACGATCAAGGGGTCGCCGCCAACGGGAATCAGGGGCTTGGGAATGCGTTCGGTGAGCGGCCGCAGCCGTTCACCCCGCCCGGCCGCGAGGATCATGGCCCGCACGACAGCTCCTCGATCCGGGCCGCGGTTGGCGGCAACAGTTCCGCGCCGATCCAGGCCGCGAATTCAGCGGTCTCGGGGTAGCCTCGGCCGAGTCTGGAAATGCGTTCGAGTACCGGCACGATGTCGCCGACGTGGCTCGCGCGGCCGCGGCTCAGGAGTAGCCGGGCGAAGATGCCCACGGCCTTCAGCTGGCGTTGGATGGCGGTGAGATCGAAGGCGCGGTTGAAGGTGGGCTCGTCGCAATCGAGGCCGGCCTGGGCGTAGAACCGCCGCCGCCATGCGGCGATGCGCGACTCGTCGAACTCGACGTAGCAGTCGCGCAGCAACGACGCGATGTCGTAGCAGGAGGGGCCGACCAGGGCATCTTGGAAGTCGACGATACCGACGCTTCGATCGTGGCGCCAGATCAGGTTGCGGCAGTGGTAGTCGCGGTGCAGGGTGCGTTGCGGCACGCTTTGGGTGGCCTCGACGAGGGCATTCGCAACGCCGGTGAAGGTCGAGGGAACACCAACGCCTGCGAACCGTCCAAGTAGCCAGTCGGTGAAGATCGCCAGTTCGTCCCGGAAGCGGGTAGGCGTGTAGGGCGGGATATCGTTGCTCGACACGGCCTGCAATCGGATCAGGTCGCGGACAGCGGCATCAAGCGGCCCGTCGATCTCGCCGGCCGCATAGGCCGTGGCGAAATCCCGCTCGCCGAGGTCTTCGAGGAGTAGCATGCCGCGGTCGAAATCGGCCGCGTGTACTTTGGGGGTGCGAAGTCCATGCTTCCTGAACAGGCCGGTTAGGCGGGCGAAGCGCGGGTTATCCTCCGTATCGGGCGGCGAGAGCATGGCGACGAACGTGGATATGCCGGTGTCTACGCGAAAGAACTGGCGCGTGCTGGCTTCTGCCGGCAGGCGGGTCAGTTCGATGCCGACCGTGGCGAGCGTCTGTTCGACCCAGGCGGCAAGTTCGGTGCTGTCGCGGCTCACCCGCCGATTGTCCCCAAGACGAGGAAGGATTGACACCTTGCGTGCGTTGCTCGTGCTGGCCGCGCCGCTGTCGGCCGGTCAGGAACTTGCCGAGATGCTCTGGCAGGAGGGTGTGGGCACCCCCGACGGCCTGTTCAATTGCCCGGGCGGCTACGCAATGCCGGCGACGCCATACCCCGGGGATGCGGACAACGCGACGTTCCCGCTGGTGGTGGAGGCGGTCTCGATGACCGCGACGGAGGAGCACGTGGATGCCCAAGGCGATGTGGAGATCCGCCAGGGCAACCGGCGCCTTGCCGCGACATCGGCGACCCTCGACGAATCCGCGTCGCGGGTGCGGGCGGCGGGGGACGTACGTTTCGACGAGCCCGGCTTAAGCGTCCGAGGCGGCGCAGCGACTGTGGAAATGGCGGGTGCGGCCGCATCGGTCGAGGACGCCGAGTTCGTGCTCGCCGACCTCGACCTTCGGGGGCGTGCTAGACGGATGGCGAGGCAGGGCAAGGTCGTCGTGCTTGACTCGGCAACCGTCACAAGCTGCCCGCCCGGCAATGCGGCGTGGCGGATTGAGGCCCGGTCCATTCGCCTCGACGGGATCACTGCGATCGCCACCTCCCGTCACGCCCGGCTGAAGCTCGGCCGCGTGCCAGTCTTCTATGCGCCATACCTGCGTTTCCCGGTTGGCGGTGGGCGGAGCAGCGGGTTCCTCGTTCCGGACATCTACCAGGGACGGGACGGCATCGATCTGTCGCTGCCCTACTACATCAATCTGGCACCCAACTACGATGCAACCCTGACGCCGCGTTGGATCGCCGAGCGGGGTCTCGGGCTCGAAAGCGAGTTCAGGCATCGGAGCATACGGGCGGACTCCAGGCTCGATGCGGCCTACCTGCCGGCTGATCGCGACTACGATGCCGCCGCTGGCGCCACCACGGGGGATTTGCGGGCGGCGACACCGTCGGCCGATCGCTGGTCGCTGGATATCGACCACCGCGGCCGCTGGGGAAGGGTCGTCACCGAGGTCGATGTCGAGTCGGTCAGCGACTACGACTATTTCGGCGACTTTGCCTTGGAAGAAGGCGTCGCCAGCCGTGTCGCCCTCGAACGACGGGGCGAGATCGCGTACCGGCATGGCGGGTTCGACGCGCGGCTTCTGGCACAGGGATTCCAGCGCCTGGAATCCGGGTTGCAGCCGTATAGGCGGTTGCCCGAGGCCGGCGTCGCCTACGCGGGCCGGCTCGTAGGGCCGCTGACTTGGTCGATGGCCGCCGCCTGGGCGTCGTTCGTTTCCCCGGCCCAGGATGTCGTGACGGGGCAGCGGTACCACCTCGAGCCCCGATTGCGACTTGGCCTTGACCGGCCGTGGGGATTCGTCGACCTTGGTGGCGGCCTTCGCCGTACCGGCTACGACCTGAGCGGTGCCGGGTTCGGACGCGATTCGACGCCACGCCGGGCAATCCGCACCGGCGTCCTCGATGCGGGACTGTTCCTGGAACGCGAAGCCGCCTTGCCGTCGGGGGCGGGTACGCAGACGCTGGAGCCGCGGCTTTACTACCTGCGGCAATCCTACGCCGATCAGGAGGACTTGCCGAACTTCGATTCGACACCGTTGACGTTTTCGTACCGGCAGCTGTTCAGGGACAACCGGTTCGCGGGACTGGACCGTATCGGTGATGCCGACCGCCTGTCGTTGGGCGTTGCGTCCCGGCTTTTGAATGCACGGGGCGAGGAAGTGCTCGCGGCGCGGCTCGGGGCGGTGGTCCACTTGACGAAGCCGCGGGTCGCGCTCGGCGCGGCGGGCCGGCCGGACCCGGACGTCGTTGGCGAGTTCGCGCGCCGGCACGGTCGCTTCCGAGTCGTCTCCCGGGTGGCATGGGATGCCCAGGGCAGCGAACTCGGTGAACTCGGCGCCGGACTTTCCTATCGTCGCGATGCGCAGCGGATCCTCAACCTTGCCTACCGGCGTCGGTTTCCCGATGTCGACCAGACCGATTTCTCGGTGCACTGGCCCCTACCGGGGTTCGAGGGTCGGGTAAAGGCCTTCGGTCGATGGAACCATGACTGGCGCCACGGTCAAATAGTCGAGTCCTTCGCGGGGCTCGCGTACGCGAATTGCTGTGTGGCCGTGAAGCTGCTGTGGCACCAGACCATGGACGCACCCCGCAATCTGCAGGGAGCGGCGACGACTACGGACAGTGGCTTGATGCTGCAGGTCTCCTTCAAGGGCCTGGGTGGATTCGGCTCGAGGGTTGATTCTCGGCTGGTTCGTGGCATAAAGGGCTACCGGCCGGACGGCGACTGAGCGGGATTCGACGGCGCTCCGAAGCAACAAGGAGTACAGGGGAAGAAGCATGAGAGATAGATTGAACGGGTGTGGCTTGGCGTTGGCGGCCGCCGTCGTCCTTGTTGGGACTGCCGTGCCCGCAGCGGAGCGGGCCGCGGTCGATAGCATCGTGGCCGTCGTAAACGACGACGTGGTGTTGGCAAGCGAGTTGGCGGATCGAATCGCCGAAGTGCAGGGACGGCTCAGCGAATCTGAAAGGAACAACCCGGAGATTCAGAGCGCGGTGCGAGAACAGGTACTCGACGTACTCATCTCCGAGAGCATTCAGCTCCAGGAAGCCGAACTGCGCGGCATCGAAGTGGACGACGAGACCCTGACCAGCGCGGTTGCCGAATTCGCCAGACAGAGCAACCTGACCGTCGAGGAGTTCGTCGCCAATCTGGCGGCGCAGGGCAATTCCTACCGTGAGCTTCGCGAACGGGTACGCCGCGACATCACCATCGACCGAGTTCAGCGCGCGGTCGTCAGAGGCAGGGTCTACATCGCGGAGCGCGATATCGACGAATTGCTTGCGTCGCCGTTCTTCAAGGAAGCAGTCTCCGACGAATACCGCCTGGGCCACATACTCCTCGAAGCCCGGCCGGAAATGTCGTCGTCGGCGGTCGCGGCGATCCGGGAGAAGGCGGCGGGCCTCGTTGCGGATCTGCGCGAGGGCGGCGACTTCGCGGCAGCGGCGACGGAACATTCCGCCGCGCCCACGGCTTCCTCGGGTGGAGATCTGGGCTGGCGCAAGGCCAGTCGGATACCTGAGCGGTTTGCCGAAGACGTTGTGGGTTTGGAGATCGGTGCGGTTGCGGGACCGTTCGAGGATTCCTCCGGCTTCCACATCGTCAAGGTGGTCGACAAGCGTGGCGCCTCCCAGCAGCGGGTGGAGCAGACCCAGGTCCGGCACATCCTGCTCTCGCCGTCGGCGATCCGCTCGGACGAGCAGACCCGTGCGGCCATCGAGGACATCCGCAGCCGAATTGTCGCTGGCGAGGACTTTGCCGAGTTGGCGAAGGAGCATTCCGAGGATCCCGGGACGCAGCTGGCCGGCGGCGACTTGGGATGGACCACGACCGAGGGCCTCGATCCCGCGTTTCAGCGCATGATGAACCTGACGGGCGTCGACGAGCTCTCGGAACCTTTCCAGAGTTCCTTCGGGTGGCACATCCTGGAAGTGCGCGGTCGACGTCAGCAGGATGTCGGCGAAGACTCGCTGCGCAACTTCGCGGCGCAGAGGCTCCTAGAGAAGCGCTTCGCGGAACGACGGGACGAGTGGTTGACCGAGATTCGAGACGAGGCGTTCATCGAGCGCCGCATCGGCGGGGCCTCGGATCGCCAAGGCGCCGCGCCGTTCGGCGGCTAGTCTATTGAACGCGGAACAAGGCCCTCACTCGAGTCGCATTTGCGATGCCGTATTATGGCCATCACTCGTCGGGCTGGGGTGCCCCCAATAGCCCGTATGTCCGCAGTGGCCGCGATGATCGCCGCTAGTCCGATGGGGTGAGCCGTCGCTCGGCCAAGCAGCGGGCCCTGGGTCAGCACTTCCTCACCGACCCGACGGTGGTCGAGCGCGTATTTGCGACCCTGGACATCAACGCGTCCGATCACGTCGTGGAGATTGGGCCGGGCACCGGTGCGCTAACGACACGGCTTGGCGCCGAGGCAGGATCCGTCGTGGCTGTTGAGATTGACCGCGATCTTGCGCGAACCATCCAGGGCAAGCTCCCGGGTGTCGACATCGTCTGTGCCGATGCGCTGCGCGTGGATCTGGGGTCGCTTCTGGACCGCGCCGGCGGGCGCCGCCGCCGGCTCGTTGGCAACCTGCCCTACAGCATCACCAGCGGGCTGCTCGACCGGTTGTTCGACGCCGGTGTTGTCTGCGAGGACATGCACTTCATGGTGCAGGCCGAGGTGGCGAGACGCCTCGCCGCGCCGCCAGGATCCAAGGCATACGGACGGTTGTCGGTCATCGCCCAGTGGCATTGCCGTATCGAGCTGCTGTTCGAGGTCCCTCCGGGCAGTTTCACGCCGCCACCGAAAGTGCGCTCGGCCTTCGTGCGGCTCAAGGCGAGGCCGCCCGGGGAACGCCTCGCCTGCGATTTGGCCGCTTTGCGCCGGGTAACCCGGGTCGCCTTCGCGAAGCGCCGAAAGACGCTCGCCAATGCCTTAGAATCACTACCCGTCGACTGGCAGGCGCTGAACATCGACCCCGGGCTCCGGCCGGAGAACCTCGGTGTCGGCGACTTCGTTGCCATCGCCAACGATTTGAGCACCGTATGAGAGGATTCGAGGTTAGAGCCGAGCCGCGCTACATCCTTGCCGAGTCGGATCCGGCCAAGGAACGTTTCGTGTTCGCCTACACCATCACCATCGCCAACTGCGGCGGCGAACCTGCCCGGCTGTTAAACCGCTATTGGCTGATCACCAACGGCGACGGCAAGCAGGAGGAAGTGCGAGGTCCGGGCGTTGTCGGCAGTCAGCCACGCATAGAGCCGGGACAGGCTTTCCGCTACACCAGTGCCTGTGTGCTCGAGACCGCCGTTGGTTCGATGCAGGGACACTACGAGTTCGTGAGCGATGCCGGCGAACGTTTCGAGGTTCCCATCGCGCCGTTTTCGCTGGCGGTTCCCGACGCCGTCCATTGACCATCCCGATGGGCGTCGGCGGCGAGTCCCCGAGGCGGGCCTCGACCTACGTGGTCGGCGACATCCAGGGCTGTTTCGAAAGTCTCGAGGTATTGCTCGAGACGGTAGGGTTTGGTGCCACGGACAGGCTGGTGTGTGTCGGCGACCTCGTCAACCGGGGTCCCGACTCGCTATCGGTATTGCGCTTCGTGCGGCGTTTGGGCGATCGGTTTGCCTGCGTCCTCGGCAACCATGATCTCCACTTCCTCGCCATGGTCTACGGTGGCCAACCGCATCGCGGCTCCGACACCATGGCGTCGTTGCTGGCGGCGCCGGACTGCGCCGAACTGGCCGAGTGGCTGCGTCACCAGCCGTTGTTGATTGAAGCTGACGACTGGATGGTCGTCCACGCCGGGATTCCGCATGTGTGGTCACCTGCGGTGGCCCGGGAGAACGCCCGCGAGGTGGAGGCGGTCATTCGGGGCACGGGTCATACCGAGTTCTTCCGGCGGATGTACGGCAACGAACCGGCGCTCTGGCAGCCTAGCCTCGAAGGGTTGGATCGACACCGCGCCATCGTCAACTACCTGACCCGGATGCGCCTGGTCGACGCCGAAGGGGGGTTGGAGTTCAGCCACAAGGGCGGCCTCGCGAATCTGCCTGCCGGGTACCGGCCTTGGTTCTCGTATCCGTCGCAAGTGGACGGGACGCTGTATTTCGGACACTGGGCGGCGCTGGACGGGACGACGGGCCAGCCGCGCATCGTCGCGGTGGACACGGGTTGCGTTTGGGGCCGAACCATGACCGCCGTGCGCGTCGAGGATCGCGAGACCTTCAGCATCGCTGCCGTCGAGAAGCCGTTGTGACGGTCCCGTCGTGGGTCGATGTCGGCGGCGGCACGACGACGTATCTCGTCGGCGGCGCGGTTCGCGACGAGTTGCTCGGTGGGAATCCGGTGGAGTTCGATTGGGTCGTCGTGGGTGGGACACCCGAGACGATGCTCGCGGGCGGCTTCAAACAGGTGGGGAGGGACTTTCCGGTCTTCCTCGAACCCGGGTCCGGGCAGCAGTACGCCCTGGCGCGTACCGAACGCCGGACCGGACCGGGCCACACCGACTTCGTCTGCCACGCGACGGCCGATGTCACCCTCGAACAGGATCTCGCGCGCCGCGACTTGACCATCAACGCCATGGCCCGCGACCGGGAAGGCAGGCTGATCGATCCTTGGAACGGTCGCCGGGACATCGCCGGCAAGGTGTTGCGCCACGTGTCGCCCGCCTTTGCGGAGGATCCGTTGCGGGTATTCCGGGTAGCCCGGTTTGCCGCCCAGCTGCCCGATTTCACCGTCGCCGACGACACGATGGCGCTCTTGCGGTCGATGGTCGATGAACTGTCGGCGCTGTCGGGGGAGCGCGTGTTCGCCGAACTTCAAAGGGCTGCGGGTTCGCCGGTGCCGGCTCGGTTCTTCGACATCCTCCTGGCCATTGGCGAACGCCACTGGTTCGGCGGCATCGATCTGCCGGCGACCTCGGGTCTCATCGGCACGAGGATGTTTGCCGGCGCAACGACGACGCTTGTGGGCGTGGGGTGGGTCAACGATGACGCTGCCGTGGCGCGGTTGTACCGGGCGCTGCGGGCGCCCCGCCAGGTTCTGCGCGGGGCGGTGGCACTGGCGCGCCATGGGGCGAGCCTGGCGGAACCAGACACGGGCGCGGAGTCCCTGCTCGACGCGCTGACGGGCATCGGCGCGTTCCGTGTGAACGAGTTGACGCCGATTGTTCTCGATGCCGCCGAGGCCTGCAGTGGCCGGTCGCTGACGCGGCTACGCGAGCTTGTCGACGAATTGCGCGTCTTGCGTGTCGATGCGGTGCCCGGACCGGGTTACGGTGCCGCATTGCGGCGACGCCGGATTGCCTGGATCGAGTCGACCATCAAGACGCTCTGATCAAGCCATCGCAGGCTTGAGCGGATTCCTTCCTACGGGAGCCACCGGCTGGAGTTCGACCATCGGCCAGCGTGCCCGGGTCGTGACTTCCAGGGCTTCCCGCTGCCCGGCGAGAAGCCTGATCGCGCCCGCGTAGGCGATCATCGCCCCATTGTCGGTGCAGAGTTCACCGGGCGCGTAGATCACCCGCGGCAATGCCGCCGCCAGTCTGTCGCGCAACCGCCGGTTGGCGGCGACGCCGCCGGCGATCACGAGTTCGTCGAGGCCCGTATGCTCGACCGTGCGCCGGCACTTGATGACCAGGGTGTCCACCACCGCCTCTTCGAAGGCACGTGCGATATCCGCGATGTCCCGGTCGCTGAGCGGCGCTTGGGCACGGACCGTATTGAGCGTGAAGGTTTTCAATCCCGAGAAACTCATGTCGAGCCCGGGCCGGTCGGTCATCGGCCTCGGGAAGCGGAATCGCCCGGGATCGCCCTCAGTGGCGGCCGCCGCGATGGCGGGGCCACCGGGATAGCCGAGACCGAGCATCTTGGCGGCCTTGTCAAATGCCTCGCCGGCAGCGTCGTCGAGGCTTTCTCCGAGCAGTTCGTAGGATCCGATCCCCCGGACGCGGAAAATCTGCGTGTGTCCGCCGGATACCAGCAGCGCGGCGAACGGCATGGCGGGTGCCGGAGCGCCGGCGGCGTCGATCAGCGGCGCGAGGAGGTGGGCCTCCATGTGGTGGACGCCGATGGCCGGGATGCCGAGCGCGTAGGCGAGCGATCGACCGAAGGTTGCGCCGACCATGAGGGCGCCGATGAGTCCGGGACCGGACGTGTAGGCCACACCGCCGAGATCCGCCGTCGAACAACCGGCTTTGTCGAGGAGTTCGGTGGTAAGCGGGACGATCTTCTGTATGTGATCCCGGGAGGCCAACTCGGGTACCACCCCCCCGTAGCGCGAATGGAGCTCCACCTGGCTGTAGAGCGACTGCGCAACGAGACCCGCCGCCGTGTCGTAGAGCGCAACGCCGGTTTCGTCGCAGGAGGTCTCGATGCCGAGGACGAGCAA
>CAZJRX010000026.1:0-19530 GCA_964548145.1 uncultured Pseudomonadales bacterium
TACGAGTGACCAAGATGATGCACGGGCCGACAGCTTGGTCACTGGCCAACTTGGCAAGCCAGCGCCTGACTTGGTCACTCCGTTGCTGACCAACCTAACTGACGTACAGCGGCAGGTGCTCGCGTTGTGCGAGGTTCCCCGCAAACAGGCCGAACTCATGAGTGAGATTGGATTGACGCACCGCACATTTTTCCGACGGAAACACCTCGAACCATTGATCCGTGCCAGGCTGGTTCGCATGACGCATCCCGAACAACCCAAACACCCGAAGCAAGCTTACGTGGCGACAGAAACCGGCGTCAGTCTGATGAACGCCGGGTCGCCACACGGTTCAGGAGACAACGCATAGTGAAGTTTTACCTGTCGGCGAGGCTGGTCAAGGCGATCAAGGTCTCGCCAATGTTCATCGTCCCCACAGGGGAGTAGTTGAAGATGGCAGAGTCGAGCGCCGATTCCCACCTCTTCCCGGAGCAAGGCTCGGGCACTCCGTCCGGCCCCGTAGAATGCCTCGGCATGACTTTCCCTTCCGACGATGCGCGAAGGTTCCACTTCCTTGAACGGCTGAAGGAGAAACTCCCAGAACTGCGCAAACGGCCTGACTTCCCGTTGGGGGACGACGAGGACATCCTGCGACTCTCCGACCCGCCGTACTACACGGCTTGTCCTAACCCGTTCTTGGTAGAGTTTATCGAGTTCCACGGTCGTGCCTACGACCCGGACGAACCCTACCATCGCGAGCCATTTGCGGTGGACGTGAGCGAAGGCAAGACAAATCCCCTTTACAGAGCCCACGGCTACCACACCAAAGTACCTCACCTCGCCATCGTCCCGTCCATCCTGCACTACACGAAGCCGGGAGATGTCGTACTCGATGGATTCTGCGGCTCCGGCATGACCGGCCTCGCCGCTCAATGGTGCGGTGTCGCCCCGGTCGATTACCGATGGGAACTCGCACAACGTTGGAGTCAAGAGGGTCGAGAGCCACCAGAGTGGGGTGTCCGACGCACGGTTCTAGGGGACCTATCACCTGCGGCCACTTTCATCGCCGCCAACTACAACACGCCTTTCGATATCGATGTGTTCGCTGCCGACGCTCAGAAGCTCCTCAACGACATTGATGACGAAATCGGATGGATGTACGAGACGCTACACACCGACGGGAAGACCAAAGGTCGGATCAACTACACAGTGTGGAGCGAGGTGTTTTCGTGTCCGGAGTGCGGCGGGGACGTTGTGTTCTTGGAACACGCCCTTGATCCCTCTACGCAGCGGATAAGCAAGGATGTCACCTGTCCACACTGCCATGCGGTCGCCACTAAGGAGCAAATGGACTTGCAGTTCGAGTCATTCCTTGATGAGGCCCGGCAGAGTATCGATCAGCGTCCGAAAAGAGTTCCGGTGCTCGTGAACTACACAATAGGTAACACGAAGCTCGACAAGCGACTTGATGCCATGGACTTCGACGTACTCGATCGCATTTCTAGGCTGCGTACACCTCCATCGTTTCCGGCGACTCCGCTACCGGACTGTCAAATGACCCGGGTGGGCCGAATGCGCACGACCAACTCCCAATACGTACATCACATGTTTCTGCCTCGTGCCCTCCACGCGCTTTCAGCAATGTGGAGTCGAGCTATTGAGTGTACCGATCTACGACGACGCAACATGCTTTTCTTTTTCGTCGAGCAGGCAATCTGGGGGATGTCGATTCTGAATCGATATAGTCCGTCGCACTTCTCACATGTAAATCGTGCATTGTCAGGGGTGTATTACGTGGCGTCTCAGCACTCCGAAGTGTGTCCTTGGTACATTCTCGACGGCAAGTTGGCGCGTCTGCGTGGGGCGTTTTCGTCGAAGCCGGCGCGCAATGACATGTCGCTGGTTTCCACTGCGGATTGTAGTCGTACCGACTTGCGCGAGAATTCAGTTGACTATGTCTTTACTGATCCCCCGTTCGGCGAGAAAATTTACTACGCCGACCTGAATTACCTCGTCTAATCTTGGCATCGTGTTTGGACGCGCGCGGATCCGGAGGCAATCATCGACCGTGCAAGGCACAAAACGACTCTCGACTACCAGCATTTGATGCAAGCGTGTTTTGAAGAGTACTACCGCGTTCTGAAGCCTGGCAGGTGGCTAACGGTCGTGTTCCATAACTCCAGAAACTCAGTGTGGAATGCCATACAGGAATCCATGCTCGCCGCTGGGTTTGTCGTGGCAGACGTTCGAACGCTGGATAAGAAACAACGTTCGTTCAAGCAAGTTACGAGCACGGCAGTCAGGCAAGACTTGGTGATTTCGGCGTACAAGCCCGATGGAGGGTTGGAAGGGCACTTCAGGACGCAGGCTGGGACCGAGAGCGGAGCATGGTTTTTTGTCCGCGCCCACTTGCGGAAGTTGCCCGTGTTCGTCGCAAAGGAAGACCGAGCGGAGGTTGTTGCCGAACGCCAGAGCTATCTTCTGTACGACCGGTTGGTCGCCTTTCACGTGCAAAGGGGCGTTACCGTGCCGCTTTCGGCCTCGGAGTTCTACGAGTCCCTTGCACATCGCTTTCCTGAACGAGACGGTATGTACTTTTTGCCGGATCAGGTAGCTGAATACGACCGAAAGCGAATGAAGGCGACCGAGGTCGGCCAACTCGAACTGTTCGTGAAGGACGAGGAGACTGCGATCCAGTGGTTGCGGCAGCAGCTCGAGAAGAAGCCGCAGACATTCCAGGATATCCACCCCAGTTACATCATGGAACTCGGCGGTTGGACGAAACACGAGCGATCGCTTGAGCTTTCGGACTTGCTCGCTCAGAACTTTCTTTGCTACGACGGCATTGGAGATGTCCCAAGCCAGATCCACAGCTATCTGTCCACCAACTTCAAGGACCTACGCAAGCGGCCTAACGATGACGAGACCTTGCGCATCAAGGCGAAGAACCGGTGGTACGTCCCAGACCCACGGAAGGCTGGTGACGTGCAAAAGTTGAGGGATCGCGTGCTGCTCAGGGAGTTCGACGACTACAAGGGATCTAGGCAGAAACGTCTCAAGGTCTTCCGGCTTGAGGCCGTCCGCGCGGGATTTCGCCGCGCATGGCAGGCTCGAGACTACGGCACAATCGTTTCGGTTGCCTCGAAGATCCCGGAAGACGTCCTCCAGGAAGATCCGAAGCTCCTGATGTGGTACGACCAGGCCCTCACGCGAGTTGGGGATGACCCGTGATCGCGCGACTTTGAAGGGTCGGATGGTCTCCGAGGTCCGGTAGCATAGAGGCCAAATCACGATTTGTGGCCCTAGCATGAGCGACTGGCAAGACCGCATCCTAAGTGAGTTCACGCCTGGCTTGGCTCGACTTACCCTGGTTGCGGACCCGGACGGCTTGATGATGGAGGAAGGAATGCTCGCCGCCGTTCGGGAGCGGGGTTTCGAACTGATCCCGTTCGAAGACTCCATAGCATTTCGCTATGCCTACGAATCGAGGTTTCGTATTGGTTCCGACCAAGGAGGCAGTCCAAACTTGGTCGTCGTGTTGCGTTCGAAACACCTCGACTCACTGCCATCTGACTTGCTTCGCTCCGGCCGCAGGCTGTCGTTCAGCGTTGGCGAACTGTTCCCCAACCTGAGTCAATCGGTCCTCTCTGCGTTGTCCGCAGTGGATCTCGATGCACTCGACGACGCCCTGCGTCGACATGCGCCCGGCGTCCGGCTAGGCGACAACGGCACCAAAGAGTTCGTGCTGCGGCATGTCTTCCGTATTGCACCGGAACTTATCGTCACGCCGGTTGATCTGCTCCGCGTTCTACTCCGCCGCCATTTCACGGCCACAAAGATTGCGCCGCTTTTCGATACGCGCCTCATTCAGATTATCCGGCGGCGGAGCGGACTCGCGGATTGGCCCCTAGAGGCCATCGTTCCGGATCGTGGGGCTTTTCTCGCCTTCCTACAGGAGCGCTGGCCAATATTTCTTGATCATTGCGCGGCGCGGCAACCGAGCGATGGTTACAACCCGGTCGCCAGTATGGCCTACAGGGGGCCCGTGGACCTTCCGTTCGAACACGACGATATCCGCGTCTACATGGACAACCTATTCCTCGAGGGACATCTCCAAGCGGTCGAGCACCGATGCGCGGCATCGCTTTCCACGACGTGGCTCGGCGTCGGCATTCGTGTCGACGCGCCGGCGGATCGGGCTCGACGACTGGATGGCCTGCTTGAAGCGGCTTCCCGTGTCATTCCGAACGAGGATGCGCGCCACGACGACTGGTTCCGTTTCGCGGCGACGTGGGCGGAGCTCAACGCGCTGCGCTTGGATCCCGAGGGACTGGCGCAGGCCACCGACTTGACAAGATACGAGGCCCTGCAGGCGCAAGTCGATGACGCCTTCGCCGTGTGGGTCAAGAAGCGCTACGCGGGCCTAGCAAACCTTCCGCCGGTTCCGCCGGTCATGCTCCATCACATCCCCCGCCTGCTTGCCCGAGATCTGCACGACGGAAAGGGGAACAAGGCTGCGCTGCTGCTGATCGACGGCCTATCGCTCGATCAGTGGATTGCCGTTCGTGAGGAGTTGTCGGGGTGGGGACGATATCGTTTCCACGAAAGTGCAGTGTTCGCTTGGATTCCTACGGTCACGTCCGTTTCGCGGCAGTCAGCCTTTGCTGGGCGTGCGCCCTACTACTTCCCGCGTAGTATCCACGGGACGAGCCGGGAGCCCCTGTTATGGCGTCGATTCTGGTCGGACGAAGGCATTGGTCAGCATCGTATCGTCTACAGGAAGGGGTTGGGCGACGGAGCCTTGGATGATCTGGGGGAACTCATCGGCGACTCGATGATTCGCGTTGCGGGCTTGGTCGTCGACAAGGTGGACAAGATCATGCACGGCATGGAACTTGGTGCGGTGGGGATGCACAACCAAGTACGGCAGTGGGCGGGGCAGGGGTATCTGGCCAATCTCCTCGATCTTCTGCTCGACCACAACTTCGCGGTCTACCTGACTTCGGACCACGGCAATGTCGAAGCCACCGGGTGCGGTCGCCCCACAGAGGGCGCGATCGCGGACACACGCGGCGAGCGGGTCCGCGTGTACCCCGAAGGGCAACTCCCCCAAGACTATATGCCCCTGCTTGCGCCGGATCGATCGGCGTTCATCGGGGAGAACGACCGGGTGGTGTGCCACGGCGGCGCATGCATCGAGGAGGTCATCGTTCCACTCGTTCGGATCGAGAGTTCAAAGACGTGAGCGAGCGGACGACCCAGGTGGGAATCAGCCAACGCGTACGCTTGGAGTGGCTCGAGAAAACCGCCAATCTGGTGTTGGCCGGGAACGAGAAAACCGCTATCGAAGACGCGCTGCAGGAGATGCTCGTTGACAGGATTTCTATTGGGGGAAGCAGCGTGCGAGGCAATCGTGAGAAGACGATCACGATCCTTATGAAGACATGGTTCAACGTCCCGTGCGGGTTGGAGGAACTGCGGGACGAGGGATTGGACCTGCTTCGATTCGCATCTCGGGGCGAGCGCGTTGCTATCCATTGGGGTATGGCGCTGGCGGCCTATCCTTTCTGGGGGGCAGTCGCCGCCCGAACCGGCAAGCTGCTGAGGCTGCAAGGCACGTTGACCGCGGCTGCGGTCCAACGGCGGATGCGGGAATCGTATGGAGAACGGGAAACCGTCGCTCGCGCAACCCGGCGTGTGCTGCGCTCGTTCGTCGATTGGGAGGTGTTGAGAGACATGCCGGCCCGTGGCGTTTACGCCCAGGCCCAACAACACTCGATCATCGCCCCTCAGACTATCGCATGGGTGTTGGAGGCGGTCCTTCGACACCGAAACGGTAGCGCGTCGCCGCGAGACCTGCTGAATGACGCGGCCATATTCCCGTTTCGCCTAGCCCAAGTGTCCTCGGCTCAGCTTGCCCACTATGCGCCCCGATTAGAGGTGCACCGGCATGCGCTCAACGCCGAGCTCGTCGCGCTGCGGGGAGTGCGCGCAGGGAATTGACATGGGTTGGTGGATCCGGGGTTGCCTCGGCAACCGGCCCCCAAAGGGGCTGGTCGCAGGACTTAGAAAGCACACCAGACGAATCTGGATGATCGACACAGTGGCCGTGTTGGAGGCACCTTTCTAAGGGAACTACATCGTTCACCCGACAAGCTCCTTCCGATCGAGGAAACGCACCGCGGCGTTGCGCCACAGCCGGATAGACAACCTGCCTGGAACCGAGTTCCGACCCCAGCGTCGAACTATCCCGCTTCGGCAGGGGGAGGAACACCTAACTCTCGTGGCCCTCAAAGGAGGTCACTGCACATGCACCACTGGCGAGTGCGACACGGGTAGATGGGCCGTCAGGACTGATTCGGGGCGGCCCGGTTGACCGATAGCCCGGCTCAGGTTCCGATGGGATTACTAGGATCGGTGATCCACTCGCTCCAGGAACCCGGATACAACGCGGGTTCCGGTATGCCCGCGTGGACCATGGCAAGGATGTTGTGGGCCGCTGTCACACCGGAGCCGCAGTAGCAGACCACCGGCTTGCCCCCGTCATCGCCAAGCAAAGCACCGAAGCGGTCTTTCAGCGCGGCCCGGTCCAGGAACCGATCGTCATTGCCAATGTTGCCATGGAACGGCGCATTCAACGCGCCGGCGATGTGGCCCGCGACGGGGTCGATGGTCTCGTTGTCGCCGCGGAACCGGTCGTTGGCCCGGGCGTCGAGCAGCGTCCAAGAATCTGCGTCGACGTGTTCACGAACCTCATGCATCGACACCGGCGGCGGGGCAGTAGGCGCGGGGCTAGAGCTACTTGGCGTGTGGGTTCCTTTGCCTTCGAGCCAGGCCTGGTAGCCGCCGTCGAGTACCGCAACGGCGATGTGCCCGGTCCAGCGAACCATCCACCAGAGCCGCGCCGCGAACATGCCGCCCGTGTCGTCGTAGGCGACCACCTGCGTCTCTTCGGTCACACCGTGTTCGGCCAACAAGGTATCGAACATCGCTCGTTCCGGGAGGGGATGGCGTCCGGTCCTTCCGGGTTCGGCCGGGCCGGAAAGGTCGTTGTTCAAATGCAGGTGCGCGGCACCGGGGATGTGACCCTCGGCGTAGCGGCGACCGCCGGCCTCCGCATCCGAGAGGTCGAAGCGGCAATCGAACACCCGCACTTCGGATGGGGGCAGTGCGACGAGATCCTCGGCACCGATTAACGTCGTGTAGATAGGCCGCTTCCGGTGTTGGCACTCTAGGAACCTAGCGAGGGCACCCCAGCCCGACGAGTGATGGCCATAGTACGGCATCGCAAATGCGACTCGAGTGAGGGCCTTGTTCCGCGTTCAATAGACTAGCACGGTGCCGACCACGTCGTCCCGGTACAACGCGTCTATTTCGGCTGCGTCGAAGCCGACTTCGGTGAGTATCTCGCGGGTGTGCTCGCCCAAACGCGGTGGTGGCCGTTCGGCGGCCAGTTCGGAACAAGCGAAGCACCACGGGAACCCGCTGTAGCGAAGGGTGCCGAGATCCGGGTGGTGCTGTTCGGGGAACCAGTCCCGGGCGGCGAACTCCGGGTATTCGAGTATCTCCAGCACATCGAGCACGGGGGCGGCGGGAACACCGGCCGCGACGGCCTCGGCAACCGCCGTGGCCCGGGACCGACACCGGGACCAGCCCGCGATTCGAGCGTCGATTGCGTCCTCGACGGCGCGTCGTGCTGCAAGCGATTTCGACGCCTCGGCATCCATGCCGATCAGCTTGGCGAGCTTCTGCCAGTCCTCGTCGTCCCGGCAGGCCAGCGCGACCCATTGGTCGTCGCCTTGGACCGGATAGACGCCGTGCGGTGCCATCCCCGGGTGCCGGTTGCCCCAACGCGTATTGCCCCCCGAGATGCTCGCCCGCATCACCTCCTCGCCGATGTACGGAACGGCCGCGGCGATCATCGAACCGGCCACCTCCTGGCCCTCGCCGGTCAGGTCGCGGTGTACCAGCGCGAGGAGCGTACAGGCAGCCATCTTCAAGCCGGTGATGGCATCCATCTGGTAGAACCCCATGACCATGGGATCGTCGTCCGCATAGCCGTTGAGGGCATCCCAGCCGGCCATCGCCTCGATGGTCGCGCCGTTGGCCTTGTAGTCGGCATAGGGGCCTGTCTCACCGTAGCCCGACCAGGTCACCGTGATGATGTCGGGCTTGGTCCATACCAGCGAAGTACGGTCGAGTCCGAACTTGCGCATCACCCGCGGCGTGAAGTTGCTGGTCACGATATCGGCGGTGCGGATGAGTTCCCGGGCCACGTTCCGGCCGCGTTCGTCGTTCAGGTCGATGGCGATGCCGCGCTTGTTGCGGTTGGTGCTCGCGAAATTGGCGCTTGTGTTGAACGGATGCGCGTTCGGGTTCGGTAGCGTCCGGGTCGGCGGTCGGGAATTCCGCCATATGTCCGGTCGTCGGTGGCTCTCGACCTTGATCACATCCGCGCCGAGGTCGGCCAGCATCGTGGTGGCGAAGGGGCCGATCCAGGCTTGGGTGAAGTCGATGATCCGCACGCCCTCCAAGGGACGGCGACGGCTTCGATGACGCCCCGACATGAGGTCGGCAGCCTGCCATCCAGCTTCGGAAGCCCGGAGCGGCTCGAGCGGCGGCGGATCGATCCGGCTCATGGAGGCCGGCATGCCCGGGTAGGCGATGGCACCATGTTGCGGGTCGTTCAGCGTTCGGAAATACCCGATTGCTTGCATGTGTTCGTTGTCGAGCAGCTCGTGCGGTTCCTGAAATAATCCCACCCGTGGGGCACCCGCCTCGATCACCGCCTTGAAGAAGGCCGTCGCGCTCCTGCCCAAGCTGTTCGATCGAAGAAACTCCCCCAATGCGGTCGGGTCCGCGTGGCGCTGCGCCGACGTGTCGAGATCGGCTGGCACGGCGGCGCGGTCGATGCCCAGCACGGCCAGGGCGGTGGCAAACGTCGACTCGTCGGCGAGGTTCAGCGACACCTTGCCGTCGCCCACGGGGAACAGCCGAACACCGGTGGCTGGTCCGCCGTGACGTTGATCCGCACGGCCCGCCAACTGGCTACGCAGGAATGGCGTGATCGAAGCGAGGACGTCGAGGCCGCTCGTGACCACGCGCTCGACTTCCCCCGTCGCCAGCCGTTTGTGTACCGCTGCCAGCGTCGCGCCAAACGCGCTCGCGCCGACGATGTAGGCCACCAGGTTCGCAGGGGCTCGTACCGGCTCGCGTCCCGGGCTGCCGTTGATGCTGAGGTAGCCGGATGCGGCCTCCAGCAAGAGGGGAACCGACGGCGTGCCGTCGAGAACGCCGTTCTCGGCGTAGGGGACGATTCTGGACACGATGGCATGCCCGGCATCGACCCCAAGGCTGGCCAGTGCTGCCGGGGATCGCGCGGTGAGCAACACGTCGGCACCCTCGGCTTCGGCGGTGCGGGTGATCAGGCGCTTGTTGGCGGAGAGGAAGCGTTCCGTGAGCGCGTCGTTGCCTGCTTCCCCCGGCACCCGGAGCAAGGCGACATCCGATCCCCACAACGCGAACTGAAGGCCGCAGTAGGCGACGGACACGTCGGTGCCGACTTGGAGAACGCGGAGGGGAATCACGGCAAGCCGCGTCGGGGTTGGCGAATCATCGGTGACGAAAGTACCCTTTGGACGTCCCCGACGACAAGGAGTCGCGCATGAGCCCGATGTCGTTGCCCTTCGTAGACGCCACGGGAAGCTTCGCCAACGACCGCTACCGCGGGGTGCGCATGCCGCCGCCGGAGTGGGTGCCGGACGCCGACGAACGCGGCAGCATGTACCAGCTCAAGCCTATCCGCGTGTACAACGCGCGATTGCTGGAACCGCCGCCGTCGTTGGATAGGAACGGCTTCACGCTCGCGGACGCCTCAACCGCAATCGCCGACCTGCACGATCAGGATGCGGTGGCAACACGGTTCTACGACGAGTGCTCGCAGTTGGTGCGCCGGTTAACGGGATGCAGTGGAACCCGGGTGATTCAGCACCAGTACCGCAACGGCTACGGCGGTTTGCCACAAGGGCATCCGCGGGGTCATCGACCCACCGCCAACGGCAGTCCGGGCAACTACGGCGGCACCCACGCGGACATCAGTCCCTATGCCGAGAACCGTTGGGACGAATTCGCCGATGGACGGCACTGCGCCATGTTCAACGTCTGGCGTAGTACTGACTTCGAGCACGACATCGAGGTTATGCCGCTATCGCTCTGCGACATGCAGACGGTCGCGGTCAACGACATGATCGCGGCGGACGCCTGGGGAGGAATCGACCCGCGCCGCAAGCTGGTCAGCTACCGGCTCGCGTACAACCCGGCCCAGCGTTGGTACTACTTTCCGCGCATGACGCCCAACGAGACGCTGGTCTTCAAGCAGTACGACACGCGCCAAGAGGTACCGAACCTGCGCACCACCTATCACGGCGCCATCGCCGATCCGACCACCTCGGACGACGCCCCGTTGCGTGAGACCATCGAGGTCCGGGTGCTGGCGCTGTTCGACGAAGACACCGACCGGGAGGCGAGAAGAGCGAGATTCCAGGCCCAGGTGCCGAATGCGCTGCCGAACGGTGTGATCTCCAACTGGGCCGCCCGATAGGACGTTGTGTCTGCGAAACCAATCGCCGTCCTGCCCTTCGTCCTCTTTTCGGGACTGGCGGACGCGTGCGACACGTTCACGATCAGCGGGCGCGTGGCGGATCAGGGGGCCGGCCAGGACACGTGGATAGGTGTCTTTCGAGACCCCCTGGCCGAGGGGGCTGAGCCGGTCGCGTCGGCATGGGTCGGCGCGGGGGAGTTTGAGCTGGCGGTTCCCTGCGCCGAATCGTTGGAGCTCCTGGCGATGCGGAAAGGCGCGGTTCCGCAGGCAAGGCGGATTTCGGGATCCGCGCCGACGGCCGTCGATCTGCGGTTCGCGCCGGGGCTTGACTTGGCCGGTTCCGTGCATTCCGACGAGAACGTCCCGATCGGCGGGGCGCGGGTCTCGGTAACGCGGACCGACGAGGCGGCTGTTCGGCTACCGGAGTCGCTGACGACCTGGAGGAGTTCGAAGAACGGCGCTTTCGTCGCGGAGGGGCTGGCACCGGGAACGTACCGCGTCGCCGCCTCGGCGGACGGGCACATGCCGGCGGAACTGGCGGAGGTGGTCGTCGGGGAAGGCAGCGCGAACCGCGCCAACGTGCGGCTTCCCAAGGCGTTCTTCATCGCCGGTCGCGTGTTCGACACGTCGGGCCGAGCGGTGGCCGGGGCGGAGATACGTGGGGAACCCTCCGGCATGGACCTAGGAACGACCGAGGGAGAAACGGTCGCCAGCGATTCCGAGGGAGGATTTCGACTTGGCCCGTTCGGGAAGGGCCAAAGGGTCTTGATCTCCGCTTGGGCGGATCTGTCGTGTTCGGACGCCGCATACTTTCAAGCCCCGACCGGCGACTTGGTCTTGACGCTCCACCATGCGGTGGAGATCCGGGGTTCGGTGTCGAACGCGGCTACGGGCGAGTCGCTGGACGAGTTCGCGATGACGGCGTACGGCGGCGGGGAGAGTCGGTCCTTCCCCTTCCGCGATGCCGCGGGCGGGTTCTCGGCGGCGGTCTTGTGGCACACGCACGCGATGGAGATCAGCGCGCCGGGGTTCGCTTCGTGGTACATGCCTGTCGTCGACTTTGGTTCCGGGGGCGGCGAATACGACATCGGCGATGTCGCACTCGAGCCGGAACGGGTCGTGACCGGTCGGGTTCTCGACGCGGCTTCGGGGCTCCCCCTTCAAGGTGCATCGTTACAACGGTGGTTTCGACACGCGCTTGGGCCACGATTCGACATGTCCGACTTCCGGAACAGACTCCAGTTTGTCGCGACGACCGACGAAGGCGGGCGTTTCAGGTTGCGCGGACTTCCGCGGGGCGACGTATTTCTGCGTGCACAGCCGAAGGGGTACTCGCGCGATGTAGTTGTTGGACTGCCCGCTGGAATGGACCATGTGGACATCGAGGTGGACCAGGCAACCACGACCATCGAAGGGATGCTGGTAACGGAAGAAGGAATACCGGCCAAGGGACACGTCTACGTTTGGAAAAAGGATGAAACGGGACGATGGGGAAACGGAACCGAATGGGCGAAGCGTGGAACGGGAGGAGGCCAGCAGGGCATATCCGCTCCTAGGAGTCCGTCTTGGTCCGTCAGCCGCGTCGACCAAGGCAAGTTCCGGTTCGTGCTACTTGCGGCAGGGGATGAGCAGTATCTGTTGGGGGGGCAGTCCGAAATGGGGCTCGTCGAGAGTCGGATAGTGATGGTCCGGAACAACGAGGCCACGGGGGTGCGGCTCGTCGTGCGGCGACTTGGGCGGGTGTCGGGTCTGGTGGAGGGACTCGACGCGAACGAGAACGCCACGCTCCTCGTCGTGGACGAGAGCGGTCGGGCGGTCCAAGGGTGGTCTTCGTCGTCGGCAGGACGCTACTCCCTGCAAGGCATTCCCGAGGGACGCTTAACCCTGAGGGCGAAGACGCGCAGCGGTCGCGCAATTGCCAGGGAGTTCGAGTCCGACGGCCATGGAGAGACCGTCGTCGATCTAGTCTTCGCGGGCACCGCGCGGCTCAGCGGCGTGGTGACGGCTGGCGGCCGGCCGATTCCCGGGATCGATGTCGAGGCGGCGCCTCTGGAGGAGTCCTTGACATCCGGGGAAAGCACCACGACGTCGAGCGGTGGCTACTCGATCAACGGTCTCGACGACGGCGAGTACGTGGTTCGGGTGCGCGGGCGGTCGTTCGCCGTGGAACTGGCGGGAGACACGTCGTACGACGTGGAACTCGGTCCGTTCGCGATCGCGGGCGTCGTCAGAGCGGAAGGCCCGGTCCGGGGTGCTCTGGTGAACGTGACGTCGACGTCCGCCAAAGGCGGGTCCAACGGCAGGGACAGGGTAGACACCCGCGGAGCGTTCCGGATCGACGGTCTTCACGAGGGCGAGTACACCGTCCGCGTTTCCCATCCGGGCTACCAGGAGATCGCTCGGACCGTCTTCGTCGGATCGGTGATCGAGAACCTCGACGTCCATTTGTCGCCGGCCGATGGGTCCTGAAGTGCCCGGGCGGATTTGGACGGTACACCAATGGTAGGCGGGTGGCGGCAGCCTTGTGACGCTCATGGCCGCTACCATAGACCGCTCCAGTCGTCCGTGGCGCGCAACCAGGCCCAGATGCCGAACGCATTGCCAAACGGTGTGATCTCCGCACGCTAGCGTTCACCCGGCGGGCGGACGCGGCCGCGAGCAGGGCGGTTGGCTCCTGCAAGACAGGACGGCGCGTCCTTCGACGCAGACAACCGGCTACGGAGTGCTCCGCAAACCCGTCCTACAGTTGTATGCCGGGTTGCCTCGGACCGGCGGTTTCCCATTGGGGTGTGGGCACGACGTCACTGGTGACCGTGTACAAGCTCCGAACAGGACGGCAACGGCCATAGACGGGCGTCTACCAACGCTTCGAGTTCGTCGGCGGCACTCCGCGCCGCCTCCATGGCGGGCTTGATCTGTTCGTGTCCGTAGGCGGCCGCTGCGGCTGAGTCGTCGGCGGGGAAGGCGTCGAATACGGCGGCGAGCTTTTCGGTTTCCGCAAGCAGCCGTACGATTAGGTCCCGTTTGTCCTCGAAGATCTGGGAGGCGAACCCGCCCTCCTGATCGTTGCGGGAGTCCTCGATCGCGGCAGGAATGATCTGGGTGCGCAGGATCGCGAGCAATGTTCTCGCCTCCATCCCGAGTTCCGTTGCGTAGGCTTCCTCGAGCACCCGCTGGCGTGCTGCGATCTCGCGTTCGTTGAAGATTCCCAGCGTGCTGAACAGCCGGACGTTCTTGTCCGAAGTCAACTCGCGGTAGGCCTCCGGGCTGCTTTTCAGGTGGAAGAGCTTGGACTTCTCGGCGAAGTCGTAGAGTTCCTGCGAATAGCCGTCACCGCTGAACAGGGCCCCTTGGTTGTCGCGGATGGTTTCTCGGATCACCTCGTCGATCTCTTCGCCGCCTTCGATCATTCCGCACATGCGCATGAGGCTGTCCGCCAGCGCGGCGTTGACCATCGTGAGCGGGAACGCGATGTGCTGATTGCCGCCCACGGCGCGGAACTCGAAGCGATTGCCGCACCATGGGAACGGCGCCGTGCGGTTGCGATCCTCCAGGTTCGCGCGGATGTCGGCGACCGGCGCGGACACCGGAATCTCCTTGGCCTCCATGCCGTAGCCGATGATCGGCCCGCCCGCCCCGGCTTCGATCAGGTGCTGTTCCAGAAGCTTGCCGACATGCAGTGTGATGATCGCCGGCGGGGCTTCCTGGGCGCCCAGGCGATGGTCGTTGCCGGCGGTGGACACGCCGCAACGCAGAAGATCCCCGTGTTGGTTGACGCCGCGAAGCAGCGCCGCCACGAAGGCGACGAAACGTCGGTTTTCGTGCTCTGACTCGCCGGGCACGAACAGGTTGGCACCGGTATCGGTGTTCAATCCCCAGTTGTTGTGCTTGCCGTTGCCGTTGATTCCCGCGAACGGCTTTTCGTGGAACAGTGCCACGAGCTCGTGCTCGAAGGCGAGATCGCGGAGCACGTCCATGGCCAGCACGTTCGTGTCGGCGGCCAGATTGGCGAGATTGAAGATCGGGGAAATCTCGTGCTGGGCGGGCGCGACCTCGTTGTGCGTGCAGTGGATCGAAATGCCGAGTTCCCACATCCGCTCCCGGGCTTCGGCCATGTAGGCGTTGACGCGCGGCGACAATTTCGAGAAGTAGTTGGTCGACTGTTCCTGGCCGCGCAACGGCGCGGCGCCCAGCAGGTCGGGCCGGGCGAGGTACCGTTCCCGGTCCACCAGGAAGAACTCCTGTTCCCAGCCGACGTTGCAGACAACTTCCGTGACTTCGGTTTCACCCAGAAGGTGCAGGAGCCGGACACTTTGCTCGTTGACCGCCAGATCGGCCCGCAACAGCGGAGTTTTCTGATCCAGGGCTTCGCCGTTCCAGGAAACGAACGCCGACGGGATGTAGAGCGTCTGCCGATACACGAACGGCGGCGAGTTGGTGTCCCAACCGATATAGGCCGCCGCCTCGTGGGTTTGGCGAAGTCCGCCGTTCGGGAACGACGAACCGTCCGTTTCGGTCTGGAACAGATCGCGCCCCGAGAGATTGATGACCAACCGGTTCGTTTCGAAATCGACACCGACGAAGGTCTCGAGCTTTTCGCCGTGAATCGGCCCGCGCATGGGAGAGAACCAATGCGAATAGCCGATGCAGCCCCGCGAATGCGCCCATTCCCGGATCGACTTGGCGAGTTCGTCCTGGAAGTACCGGTCCATCGGCAGGCCGGTCGCCCGGCAACGGGCAAACGCGTAGTACACGTCGGGATCGACCAGTTTTTTCAGGATCGCATCGTCCAGGACGTTGCTGTTGATGTTCGCGAGCGCCGGCGGCAGTCCGGTCGTGGAGCGGGGCGCCTCGTGGGTGGAATGCGTCTTTGCCATGCGTTCGCCTCATGCATGCTGTACGAGGGTGACTTTAGTCTCCTCGCGCGTGCGAACAACACGCATTCGAATCAACTTTGGATGCCCCGTTGTCACGGTCATTCGCCGGGCGTTGCCTGGAACGGGATTCGTGCGGCCGAAGTCGCGCCTCGCCTCCGCCCGCTTGACCCTTGCGGTCATCCGTCTCGGGATCGGACCGCGAGAATGCGGAGCATTCTCGAAACGCGCCCGGAGGGCGCGCCGGGACGGGACAACGCCGCCAGACGGCTCGCACGCGCCCGCAAGGGGGCGCACTCGCCGTCCGGCCCCAGCCCCCACCGCCCCAGGACTCCGCGCCGGCAACGGCACTTCGTCCCGTTGCCGGCGCAGATTCCTCGGCCCGTCCCCTACGCGTGCCTTGCTCGCTGGATTCGGGTCAGCAGATCCATGGCGTGGAGCGATTCCGCCCTTCCGTACTGCGGGCATTCGCTGAGGCCCGCAGCTAGACAGCGGTGCACTGCTTCGGCTTGGTAGAGGAAGCCGTGCTGGTTCGGGAACGCGCGGGCCATGGCGACGTTGCCCGGCAGCGGGTAGTTGAAGCGTTGTTCCGGCGATGCCGCGTTGCGGGTGCGGTAGCGCGACGGCACGCCGTTCGGCGGCGGGATCCGGATGGTGATGTCGGTGGGGCAGTGGCCCGGTTGTCCGAGCATGATCCGGCCCTTCGTGCCGGCGATCTCGGTCACTTCGCCTAGTTCGCAGTTGAACGGGGGGAAGGTCAGCACGGCGCAGCCGCGGTCGCCGTACTCGACAATGGCGGCACCGCCGCGCCTTAAGCCGGCGGCGGTGACGTTGGTGACTTCGGCGTCGGCGCCGAAAGCGAGTGGCGCAGCTTGGATCGTGTAGATCGGGTCGAAGAAATCGGACTGCACCAGCGAGACGTCGCCGATGACGCCGGTTTCGATGGCGTATCGCGCGTGTTCGACGGCGGGGAAGAAGCGGGTCCACATGGCGTCCTGGAGCATGACCCCCTTGGCTTCGGCGGCGGCGTACATGTGCCGGGCGTCGTCGACGTTCCCGGCCAGCGGCTTCTCGCAGAGCACATGCTTGCCGGCCTCGATGGCGATCAGGCTGTGCTCTTTGTGTAGACGCGTGATGGTGCCGACGTAGACGATGTCCACATCATCCGCCGCCGCCATCTCGGCGTAGTCGTCGTAGGCTCTAGGTATGTCCAGGGCGTCGGCGAAGGCTTGGGCCCGGGACATTTCCCGGGCCGCGACCGCGGCTACCGACGCACCCTTGCAGGCCCTGAGGCTTTCGACCCACTGCGCGGATATGGAGCCCGCACCGAGAATGCCCCAGCGCAGGGGGTGCGCCACATCCCCCGCGTCGGTGACACCGAGTCGAACGTCGAGCGGGGTGGAAGGCGGTAGGTTGTCGGAACTCATGCGGTTTTCCTCGGAGGTTGGGTCAGACGTACGGAACGCCTTGGGTCTCGACGTAGATCGAATAGAGCGATTGGGAACCGGTCATGAACAGCCGGTTGCGCTTGACGCCGCCGAAGCAGACATTGGAGACCACTTCCGGCAGGTGGATCTCGCCGATCTTGTCGCCGTCGGGAGCGAATACATGCACGCCGTCGGAGCCCTCGCCGCCCCAGCCGGCGGCGGACCAGACGTTGCCGTCGATGTCGACGCGAATGCCGTCCGAACTTGAGGTGCCCATGTCGCAGAAGATGCGCCCGTTGGCAAGACTCTTCCCATCGATCACGTCGAACGCGCTGATCGTGCGGGGATGACCCGGCTTGTGGGACGCCCCGGTGTCGACGATGTAGAGAATCGAGTAGTCCGGCGAAAAGGCGAGACCGTTGGGCTTGACGAGGGATTCGTCGACGACCGTGGGTTCGAGCGTGTCGGGATCCAGCCGATAGACCCGTTCCGGCAACTCGAACGGCGCCTTGTGCCCCTCGTAGTTGACGTGGATGCCGTAGCCCGGGTCGGTGAACCAGATGCCGCCGTCGGCATGGACGACGACGTCGTTGGGTGCGTTCAGGCGTTTGCCGCCGAGACTGTCCATCAACACCGTGACGGTGCCGTCGTGCTCGGTGCGGGTGACTCGCCGTGCGCCGTGTTCACAGGTCACGAGGCGTCCCTGGCGGTCGCGGGTATTGCCGTTGGCGTTGTCGGCGGGTTGCCGGAAGGTTGTCACCGATCCGGTGATCTCGTCCCAACGGAGAATGCGGTCGTTGGGGATGTCGCTCCACAAGAGGTAGCGTCCGTCGCCGAACCAGACCGGTCCCTCCGCCCACCGGCAACCGACGAATAAGCGTTCCACGGCGGCGCTGCCCAGGACGTAGGGCCGGAAGCGTCGATCCAACACCTTCACGGCGGCATCGGGATAGCGGACGGGCTCGTTCCAGTCGCGGCTCATGGGCACTCCAAAGGCTCGAAACGGGCAGTCTAAACGATGGTCGGCGGGCGGATGCAACGGGCGTACAATGCGCATGTGCCGCCGACGTTCCACGACCGCCTCAGCCAATCCTGGCGCACTTCCGATTCTGCGCTGTGCGTGGGACTCGACCCGCGTCTCGACCGCATGCCCGAATGGCACTCCGACAGGCCGATGTTCGAGTTCTGCCGCGAGATCGTCGACGCGACGGCCGATCTGGTCTGCGCCTTCAAGCTTCAGATCGCCTACTTCGCCGCCGAGAGGGCGGAGGCCGACCTGGAGGCGTTGATAGCCCACATCCACGGCGAACATCCGGGAATTCCGGTGATCCTGGACGCCAAGCGGAACGACATTCCCGCCACAGCCGAGCAGTACGCACGCGAACTGTTCGAGCGCTACGACGCCGACGCCGCGACGGTCAACCCCTATCTCGGGTGGGACAGTATCGCGCCCTATGCCGAGTATCCCGACCGCGCCGCGGTGATTCTCTGCCTCACGTCCAATCCCGACAGTGCTTGGCTACAGGACTATCCCGAAGAGGATCCCGCCTACCTGCGCGTTGCGGACATGGCCGTGGCCAAGGACCGTGGCAACCTGATGCTGGTGGTCGGTGCGACACATCCTGAGCAACTGGGCAAGGTGAGAGAGCGCGCACCGGGACTGCCGTTCCTCGTGCCGGGAGTGGGTGCCCAGGGCGGCGATGTGGACGCCGTGTTCGCCCACGGTCTGGACCGGGAGGGCACAGGCCTGGTCGTGAACGCGTCGCGGAGTGTCATTTATGCCGGCGATGGCGACGGTTTCGCCAAGGCCGCCAGGAACGCCGCGACCCAACTGCGCGACGACATGCGACGAGCACGCGACGCGGTCCGTTCGACCGCCGTTACGTAACCGGAGATGAACATGCCAGATGACGCCGCTCCCAGCTGGAGCGACCCGCTGCTGCTCGATGAGCAACTCGATGAGGACGAGCGGCTGATCCGCGACACGACCCGGGCCTACGCCCAGGAAAAGCTCATGAGCCGCGTGTTGGAGGCGAACCGCCACGAACGATTCCACCGGGAGATCATGAACGAGATGGGCGAACTGGGCCTGCTCGGGGCGACGCTGCCGCCGGAATACGGCGGCGCCGGCGTCAACTACGTCGCCTACGGACTGATGGCCCGGGAGGTCGAGCGCGTCGACTCCGGCTACCGCTCGGCGATGAGTGTGCAATCGTCCCTCGTGATGTATCCGATCTACGCCTACGGCACCGAGGAACAGCGCGTTAAGTACCTGCCGAAACTGGCCAGCGGCGACTGGGTCGGCTGTTTCGGTTTGACCGAACCGGACCACGGCTCGGACCCGGGCGGCATGGTCACGCGTGCCGAGCGAACGGCCGACGGCTTCGTCCTGAACGGGGCCAAGATGTGGATCACCAATGCGCCCATCGCCGATGTCGCTTTGATCTGGGCGAAACTCGACGGTCGAATCCAGGGATTCCTCGTCGAGCGGGACACGCCCGGATTCACGACGCCGACCATCGAGGGCAAGATGAGCCTGCGTTCTTCGGCGACGGGACAGATCGCCCTCGACGATGTCGCCGTTCCCGAGGCCAACCTGCTACCAGGCGCGAGCGGGCTCCGCGGACCGTTCGGCTGTCTCAATCGTGCC
>CAZJRX010000027.1:0-4757 GCA_964548145.1 uncultured Pseudomonadales bacterium
CTTGTCGATCGCCGTGCGACTCGCCGTGCCGTCCCGGATCCAGCCGGTCGGTGACGCGATAGGCCGCACCTGGCTTCAGCCCGTCGTCCTTCGGCCCGATGGCGTAGATCATGAACGTGTCGTCGAACTGTCTGGAAAACTCCTCGGCGATAGCTATGCGAAGCGGGATTCGGCGGAACTTCCCTTCGTCGAGAATCTCAAGGGCGAATCGATCCTCGTCGACCGCGAACCGGTCCACGTTCCACGACCGGCGTCCCCGTTCGGTCGAAACGTACCACGGGATGCCTACCGCGTTCGCTGGCAAACGGCTGGTGAACGGGCCGATGAATCCGTAGGCAAGTGCGTCGCAACTGCACGCCTGTGCAGGCGGTGCGTAGACACAGAATCCGACCGTCAAGAAGACGGCTGCAACAAGCGTGGCCGCGCGTCGCCATGCGCCCAAACACGCGTTCATTCGTTGGCCCCGTACCACGTCACCTGCGGCGGAACGGGCGTTGCCCATACATTGCTCCGGGGAGCGTTTGGCAAAAAAACAGTACTTTATGACATGCATCTGGCGGAGAGGGAGGGATTCGAACCCTCGATGGGCGGTTAGCCCATACACACTTTCCAGGCGTGCTCCTTCGGCCGCTCGGACACCTCTCCGGGTAGTCGATGGAGGTGGCGTACCAGCCACACCCCGGCGCCCGAAATCCGCTGCGACCGCTGCTCCCTTCCGGGCCTGACGGGGTTGACAACGGTTCGTCGCGGGGGGACCGATACGGCCACCATCGACTCGACAACCGAGGCCGCGATGCTAATGGGTTTGCTCCCGGAATGACAGACATCCGGACCAGCCCGATCGACCGGCCCGCCGGTTCACGCTGGCTATTGACGTGGCAGCCGCAGGCTCGGCGCTTCGGCTTGGCGCGTTGAGCGGAACGGATTGATCTCGATGCCGCCCCTGCGTAGGAACCGCGCGTCTACGGTCAGGTCGGTGGCACCGGTCGCCTCTTGCAGGTCGACATAGAGTTGCTCCGCGGCGACTTCATGGAAGACCGCCGTATCGCGGTACGAAACGAGGTAGCGAAGCAGCGACGCACGGTCGATCAGGTGGCCCCGGTAGTCGATCGCAACCGAGGCCCAGTCCGGCTGGCCGGTGACCGGGCAGAGAGTTCGGAACAGGTTGGTATGGACGGCATCCCGCCCAGATTCCCCGGTCGACACGAGAAGCCCGGGCGCGCGCCGGTAGTGCTCGGTGGTCACTGCTAGCCCGTCGAGGCAGGCGCTTTTGAAACTGCGGAGCGTCTCGGTGTCTTCGAGCGCTTTGATGGAAATACGTACCGCCTTTTCAGCCACCCGGCCGAGATCCTCTTCGAGATGTGCAACGGCGTCATCGATACCGTCGAAGGAGGTGCTCGCGAATCCGTTGATGTAGAGCTTCAGCGACTTGCTCTCGACGATGTAGGGGGACGCCACGGGTACCCGCATCGTTAGCACACCAACGCGCGGTACGCCGGTTGGCGCCAGCCAGGAGAACTCATAGCATCGCCAAACGTCTTCGCCGGTGAACGGAAGCGTTACGGGAATACCGAGGGCTTCCCGTCCCGACCGGCGTTCGATGCGCCGGAGCACGGACGGGTCGTATCGCTTCGGATAGTCGACCGGTCGCCCGAGCGGTAGATCGTGATCCATCAGCCACCCAGCATCCGCTCGCGACGGTTGGCGCGCATGAACGCGAGGCCGACGACAAGGGCGATGAACAGGGGTATGCCGATCCGGTTCTGCACGGTCATGGCGAGCAGCACTTCCGGGTCGGGGTTGGCCTCGGCCAGCGGGTTCCAGAACGGCGAGGCACGGACCCCGTTGTTGCCGAGTACGACGAGGTCGAAGACGAGCACGGCAACCGTGGCCATGGCGCCCGCGACCTCGCTTCGAAACAGCGTCGCCAGCGCCATGGCGAGAACGAGGTAGAACACCGCGCCCTGCAAGGCACCGTAGGCGGCAACGAACGGGAACTTCGTGAACAGGAAATAGGTGGGCAGCGCCACAAGGATCTCCGCAGACACGAGGATCAACGACGCCGCCGCGAGCTTGGCCCACCACACCCGCTGGCAGCCTCCGGGGACGGTATAGGCGATCTCCAGGCTGCGACCGTCCATCTCGCCGGCGATGATGCGCAATCCGAGTATGATCGCCAGCGCCGCCATCGGGATCCCCATCAACCCCACCTGCGCGTTGACCGGGTCGAAACCGCCGGATGGGGTGATCAGCGCCTCGATGGCACGTGCGGCGAGCCACGGGAGCGGCAGGAAGATCAAGAGCCACACCCAATGTCCCGCAATCGCGAGTCCTGCCAGCCGGAAGAGCTCCAGCCGGGCGGCGATACGGCGGCGGCGCGCGATCATGGGGCGACCTCCCCCGCAACCGGCCGACCCCGGGAGATAAGCCACAGGTAGCCGTCCTGCAGTTGCGCCTCCAAGCGCGTCGCGTCGTCCGTCGGCGCGGTTGCCGCGAGAATCCGCCGCACCGACCCGCCGTCCACGCTGGGCGTTTCCTCGGCGAGGATGGCGCCGTCGGGCAGTTCGAAGGGCGCATCCGCCGCAAATCGACTCTCCCACACCCTCCCCTCGGCGGCGTCCGCGAGGGCACCGGGGGCACCATCGAAAACCAAGCGGCCGCCGGCCAGCACCAGGACCCGATCACAGGCAACCGCGACGTCTTCGACGACATGGGTGGAGAACAGCACGATCCGGTCACGGGCGAGCCGCGCCAGCAGGTTTCGGAAGCGGATGCGCTCCCGGGGGTCGAGCCCCACTGTCGGTTCGTCGACGATGATGACCGACGGCAGCCGCAACAGGGTCCGGGCGACGGCCACCCGCTGACGCATACCGCCGGACAGCGTCTTGATCTTGTCGCCGGCTTTCTCCGCCAGACCCACCTCGTCGAGCAGGTTTTCCACGCGTTCACGGCGGATGTCGACCGGCAACTCGTAGAGTGCCGCGAAATAGGCGAGGTATTCGCGGGGCGACAGCCCGCCGGGCAGTCCCGCATCCTGGGGCAGGTAGCCCACCCAGCGTGCGAGCACCTGCTGGATCCTCGACAGGCGAACCCCGCCGAGGTCGATGACGCCGCGTGTCGGGTCGAGGATGCCGGCCAACTGGCGCAGCAACGTGGTCTTGCCGGCGCCGTTGGGGCCGAGAATGCCGACCATCCCCCGTTCGACGCGGAAGCTCACGTGCGTCAGGGCCAGTACCGGTTCGATGGGCAGATCGAAACCGCCGATACGCCGCGCCAGCCGCCTCAGCAGCGTCCGGGGATGGCGAAAAGGCCCCGACATGGCGCGCTCGCCGAGCAGTCCCCGTTGCTGGCGTAGGGCGCTACGGCGTATTAGCTGGCCGATGAGGATCAGGCAGCCCGCGAGAATTGGCAGCGCCAGGACCGTCTTGTGGGGATCGCCCGCCAGTTGCGGAAGCACGATCATCCAGGCGACGAAGGCCGCGAGAACGCCCCACGGCAGCAGCGCGCGGACCACCCTTTCAAGTCCACCTGGCCACGAGTCCGAGTCGTCGGGATGCCGCGCCTGGCGGATCTCCGTCAGCAAGCTGACGACGAAACCCGCAGCCACCAGCCAAAGGATGAGTTTCCAGGCAGAGCCCTGGACCTGCGACGCCAGCACCAGCGGTGCCGCGGCCAGGATCAGGAACGGGCCGAATCGTCCCATGGCATCCCGCCATTCGAAGCCGGCACGACCCAAGGCGGCACCGTCCCGGCGAAGGTCGTCCGCGAAGTCGCGCGGCGCCCTGAGCGCACGCCGGATCGGACCGGGGGTACCGTAGATTTTCTTCAGGTTGCGAACCTCGAGGACCGGCGGACCGGTGGCGGTGACGGGTTCGGCGAGGTCGGGGCGACGGAACACGAGCACGACGACGGTGAGCAGGCCGCCGAGGATCAACAGGAAGATCACGAAGAGCCAGACGTAGGAGGTGACGGTTTCGGACTGATGGAGCCAGATCACCGCGCCGAAGGTGGATCCCAGGAGGCCGAGTACCAGCCACGGCCCAACACGACCGAAGAGGCTGTCGAGGCGCTGCAGGAAGATGTAGCAGACCGGGATCACAAGCAGGGTGAGCAGGGTCGCGGTAAGAAGCCCGCCGACGACCACCGTGGCGAAGGGCGGCCACGTTTCGTTCGCCGTTCCGGTGGCAAGCATCATCGGCGCGAACGCGGCAACGGTCGTCGCGGTCGTCATCAATACGGGCCGGGTGCGCTCGCGCACCGACGCCAACGCGGCGGCACCCGCCGACCATCCGCGCCGGACCCGGTGTTGCATGCGGTCGACGATGAGGATCGCCGGGTTGATGGCGAGTCCGAGAAGGACGATGACGCCAACGCCCGCCATCGGCGTGGCCGGGGTGTCCGTGATGACCATGAGCCAGGAACCGCCCACGGTCGCCAACAATACCGACAGCAGGACGAGCCAAGGCAGGGTGAGCGACTCGAAGGTCATCGCCAGTACCAGGAGTACCAGGAGGCCGCCCCAAAGAAAGAACTGCACCAAGGTGCTCAAGCCCTCCTCGTCGTCGTCCTGAATCTCGATCGTGTAGCCCGCCGGCTTGGGGGCGGAGTGGATGACGGAGGCGATCTCCTCGTCGAGCGCGTCCCGGGCCGGCCCCGACTCCGGCGCCGATGCGTCGAGACGGTAGAAGACGCTCGTCTCGCGACGACCGTTGTGATGGACGATCGACGGTGCCGGCGGCATCTGCCGTATCGACGCC
>CAZJRX010000027.1:4767-19313 GCA_964548145.1 uncultured Pseudomonadales bacterium
GCGGCCACCGTGGCGACACCGTTGTCGGTGTGTACCCGGATGCGGCGGAGGTCGCGCAGACCGTCGGGCTCGCGGCCATCGACCCGTTCCACGTATACGGGGATTTCTCGCCCGGACGGCAGCACGTAGCGCCCGGCATTCAATCCGTTGCGTCCCGCGAAACGGATCCCCGGCAGCACCTCGTCGACAGTGAGCTCGAATGCCTCGAAGGCGCGCGGGTCCGGCTGTACCCAGATCTCCTCGGTGCCGGTGGGGGATGCATGCCAGGCACGCGCCACCCGGTTCATCGGTTCGAGGCGTGACACCAGGTCGTCCGCAAGTCGTTCCAGTGCCCGGTTGTCCGGTCCGGAGAGAATGACCTCTTCCGCACTGCCGCCCATGAACGCCGGAGACCCGCGACCCTCGGGTCCACCGCGCCCCCTGCTGCCGCCGCGTTCCTCGCCCGGGCGGGCCACGTCGATGCCGGGCACTCGCTTCGCCGCTTCGTCGACGGCGCCGCGAACGCGGGACACCGTCAGATCTTCGGGACGCTCCTCGAGATCCACGAAGTTGACGGTCATGATGGCGCTGTCCTCGCCGATGGTGGAGATGACCGTGTCGACCCCCTCCATATCCAGCACCACCTGTTCAAGTTCAGCGACTGCATCCGCTACCACGGCCACCGACCGGGTTCCCTTGACGGAACTTGCGCTGAACGACACGCTCTCCGCCATTTCGGGATCTGCAGGCGCCTGATTGGACAAGGCGAGCGGGAGTCCGATCAGGATCGTGGCAACGACCGCAACGCCCGTGCCCGTCAACCAGGCGGACGGCCGCCGCATCGCATTCGCCACCAGCCCACCGAAGAGGATGCGCAGCGGGTCCGGCGCACGGTGCCCGCCCGTCTTCTCCCGTGTCTCGCGTTGCCGAACGACGCTGCCCACGGCCGCCGGCGCGGCAAGGCGGTGTGCGAGCACCGGGACGAGGCCGATGGCGACAAGCATGGATGCGCCAAGCGGCAACAGGAACGCCGGCACGAGTTCCTCGACCAGCGACCGTACGGTGACGGGTAGATCGAGAATCGCCGCCGGTAGCATAACGATCGCCGTCGTCCCCGATGCCGCCAAGATGGCGCGAATCG
Organism: uncultured Pseudomonadales bacterium; assembly: GCA_964548145.1. GTDB lineage: Bacteria > Pseudomonadota > Gammaproteobacteria > Pseudomonadales > Azotimanducaceae > VXYL01. The sequence continues at coordinate 5,888 of CAZJRX010000027.1, forward strand.
TGCGGTTCAGGCCGACGCGAACCGCTGTCGGTGCCTCGATGCCCCGTTCGAGACGCCGGAGAACCGCTTCGTAGACGACGATGCTGTTGTCGATAAGGAGTCCCACCGACAGCCAGAGCCCGCCGAGGGTGAGCATGTTGATGGAATGGCCAAGCAGGTAGAGGAGCGCTAGGGCGCCGAGTAGGCTGACCGGGACCGAGACGGCGACCACTGCCACGGCGCGCCACTGGCGCAGGAACAGGAACAACACGGCGATGGCGATGAGATAGCCCGATAGGCCGAGTTTGGCAAGCCGCCCGAGCTGTTCTTCGACGTCCGCGGCCGGATCGTCACCGATTACGAGATCGATGCCCATCGGGGCAAGCTCGCGCCGGAGTTCGCCGATGCGTTCCCGAAGTTCGGCGCCGAGCCGCACGAGGTTGGCGGTCTGCTCCTTGTAGACCTCGATGCCCACGGCCTCGTTTCCGTTGACGCGGAACGCCCCCTGCCGGGGCGCATACCCCAGGACCGTGTCGCTGACGTGTTTCAGTTGCGTTGGACGACCGGGAGCGATGCGGGTACTGGCGAACGCCTCGACGCTCGACGGCCGGCCATCGACGATGACGTCGACGCGACCCGACTCGCTCTCGAGGTTGCCCACGTGGCGGATGTCCCCGGCGCGTCGGGATACCGCGCCAACGACCTCCATCGGCGTCACGCCGGTTGCCACGGCACGGCCGAGATCGACATTCACGATCAGCCGCCGGAACGACCCGCCGGTGGCGGTTGCCTGACCAACGCCCGGCACCGCTGCCAACCGGGGCGCCAGCAACTGGTCTGCCAGATCGAACAGGATGTCCCGGTCCGCATCGCCCGTGACGTGAATGCTCATGACCCGGCTACCAAACTGGGCGGTCTGGGACTCGACGGATCCCACGCCGACGTAGCTGCCGAGCGGCTGATCGCGCTGCAGGTCGGCGGCGATGCGCTGCAGCTCGAGCTCGCGCACCTTCATGTCAGTCCTCGGCTCGAAGCGAACCCGGTAGCTGCCACCCGAGCCCGTTATCTCGCCCCAGATCTCGCCCCAGCTCTCCGCCACGTCCGGCAACGCCGAGACCCGGGCGTGCAGCGGCAGCAGGATGTCCCTTTCGACCACCTCCTGCTCGCTGTTCGGCCGCCCGAACCCCACATAGAGCGTGTCGCCCTCCAAGGGCGGCATCAGTTCCAAGGGGATGCGCTGGTAGGCGACGACGCCCAGCACTACGAAACCGAAGAACAGCATGCCCACCGCCACCGGGCGGCGCACCGGCAGGTCGAGGAGGCTCATCGGCGCATCCCTACTCAGCCACCCACGGCGTTGCCGGGCGCTCCCGCCGACCGGCGGCGCCAGCCGAGCCGATCGAGCAGTAGATACAGGCACGGCAGCACGAGAAGCGATCCCACCGTCGACGCGACGATGCCGCCGATCACCGTGAGCGCCATCGGTGTCCGCAGCTCCGCGCCCTCCCCGCCACCGAACACCAACGGCGTCAGCGCCAGCGCCGTCGTCAGCGTGGTCATCAGGATGGGACGCAAGCGAATGCCCGCCGCGGCGGCCAGCGCCGCAACGCGCTCGCGACCCTCGGCCATAAGCTGTCGGGCGGTGGCGAGCAGCAGTACGGCATCGTTCACCGCAACGCCAGCGAGCACGATGAAACCGAGCATTGCCATAACGCCGATGGGCTGGCCGCCCGGCACCAGCACCACCGCGACCCCGACCAGCGCGAGAGGGACGGCGGCGAGCACGGTGACGGGCTGCAGCAGCGATTCGAAAGTGCCGGCCAGCACCATCAGCACCAGGATCAGCGCCAGTATCCCCGCCAACTGCAGTTCGTCGAAAGTCTGCACCCGCTCCTCTTCCTGGCCGCGCAAGCGGGTGTGGGTACCCGGTGGAATCGACGCCTCGCCGATCGCCGCCGTAACGGCCGCCACTGCCTGCGCCTGGGTGAACCCCGCCGAGAGCTGGGCGGTGACTTGGGCGACCCGGCGCTGATCCCGGCGGAACACCTCCCGTGCACCCTCGGTCTCGTGGAAACTCGCCACCTCGCCCAAGGCCACGGGACGACCGGCGCCGTTTCGGAACTCGACGTCGGCGAGTTGCTCGCGGCGCGGCGTCGGTAGCCGGATGTTGACCACCCGCTCCTCGTCGCCGAACGACAACCGGGTGGCTTCCATGCCGTCGAGATTGGCTTCGAGCACCCGGGCCACCGTGTTGAGGTCCACTCCCAGCGCATCGGCCATCGCCGGATCCAGCGTGATGCGCAACTCGGTGGGACCGCCTTCGAAGGAGGACTTGACGTTCCAGATCTCGGCGAGGGACTCCAAACGCGTCTTGATCTCGTCGGCACCGCGGCGCAGGTCGTCCAGGGACTCGCCCGCGACCTCGACCACGATCGGCGGCCCGCTTGCCCCGATCACATCGGTGAGCGCCGAGCGAGCGATCTCCCACTTCACCTCGGTGCCGGGCAGGGCTTCGAGTTCCGGTGCCAGCCAGGCGGCGATCTGACGTCCGGTGGGGCCGTCCGAGGTCATCCGTGCGATCACCCGGGCGGTGTTCTCTTCGGCCAGTTCGCTGCGGATCGAACGACCGTCCTCCGGCAGCCGGCCCACTTCCGACAAGGTGGCGGCGAGTGTGCCGCCTTCCGAAACGGTACCGCCGCCGGCCTGGGCGATGAGACTCTCGACCGTTGCCGCCGACCGCGCCGTGGATTCCACGCGTTGCGCTGCGGGACCGACCAGGCGTACCGAGAACTGCCGGGGATCCGACGGCGCGAGCAGTTCAGTGCCGAGGCTCAGCAGCATCGCCACGGCCACGGCGACGATGCCGACCGCCAGCAGAACCACGGTGCCGGGCCGGCGCAGCAGCCGCCCGACCAAAGACTCGACGACCGAACGGGCACGCGATGCGGCTTTCTCCGTGGTCAGGTTCGAGCGCGACGCACGGGGCAGGAACCAGCGCCCGAGCGCGGGGATCACGAACACCGCCACGGCGAGCGAGGCGAGAAGCGATACGACCACCGTGAAGGCGATGCCGTCGATCAGCCGTGCGGCCAACCCCTCGACGAACAGCACGGGAAGAAAGACGACGCAGGTGGTCAGGGTGCTGGCCGTGATGGCGCCGGCGACCTGGCCCGTGCCCTTCGCGGCGGCATCCTCGACGCTGTCGCCCAGTGCCAGCCGGCGGTACATGGACTCGACGACGACGATGGCGTTGTCCACCAGCATACCGGCCCCCAACGCCAGCCCGCCGAGCGTGACGATGTTCAAGCTGTGGTCTGCGAAATTCATGGCGAAGAGCGCCGCCAATATCGATACCGGCACCGCAGCGGTAACGATCAGCGTCGCACCGGCGGAGCGCAGGAACAGCGCGAGCACCAGCACTGCAAGCGCCACGCCCGCACCCGCGGCCAACTGCAATTCGTCGAGGGCATCGTTGACGAGCTTGGCGTCGTCGGCGATCTCACGTACCTGGATACCGGGCAGGTCATCGTCCAGACCTACGAGCGCTTCGCGAACCTCCGCCGAAACCGCCACGGTGTTCGCGCCGGCCTCTTTGTAGACCGCGACGCCGACGCCTTCGACACCGTCCACCAGCACCAGGTGGTCGATTTCGGCGTCCGCGATCTCGACCGTGGCGAGATCGGATACGCGAACGGCCTTGCGTGCCCCGGAGTCGTCCGACATGTAGCGGACAACCACATCGGCCACGTCCTGGGCGTTGCGGTAGCGCGATACGCCGCGTACCTGGAAGACCTGGTCGCGCTCCTCCAGGGTGCCTGCGGCAATGTCGACGTTCTGGGCTTCCAGGCGACCGCGCAGTTCGGCCAGCGAAACGCCGAATGCGTCCAGCCGGTAGCGGTCCACCGAGACCCGGATCTCGACATCGCGACCGCCCGTGATGCGGGCTTCGGCCACGCCGACCAACTGCTCCAGCGCCGGTGCGACCTGGCGACGGGCGAGTTGGCGAAGTTCGGCGAGATCCGGTTTCCCCGTTGGCGCAACCAGACCGAGCGTCAGAATGGGCGACTGTCGGGGGTCGAAGCGGCGAACCATGACCTCGTCCACCTCGGGATCGCCCTCGATGCCGCCCACGGCCTTCTGGACGTCCACTAGGGCGAGATCGAGGTCAGCGTCCCAGTCGAAGGTCACCGTCGTCACCAGGCGACCCGTGCGCGCGACCTGGAAGACCTTGCGGCTACCGCGTACGGTCGTCAGCATGCGCTCGACGGACTGGCCGTAGAGGCGTTCCATTTCCGTGGGCGGACGGTTCCCGGACCGAATCGAGACAACCACCGTCGGGCTCTGCAGGTCGGGCAGGAGGTCCACCGGCAGTTCCCGCCAGGACAATACACCGACGAGGGCGACGGCGACGGCTACCACCGCGACCGCCACCGGCCGGCGCACCGCCAGCGCGGCGGCCGACTCAAACGCCGTCATGGCTCATCCCTAGCAGTGAATCCCAGATCTCAAGATCCGACGACCCGGATCCGGTTGCCGTCGGTGAGTGTCTCGAGGCCGCGTACCGCGACGCGGTCGCCGTCCGCGACGCCTTCGAGGACTTGCACCTTGTCGTCGTCGCCGAGACCGAGACGGACATTGCGGCGGCTGACGCGCTGGCCGTCGAGGATGAACACCACGGATCTGCCGGCCCGGTTGGCAACGGCGTCGCGGGGAACCACGACCACATCGGCCCGCTGCTCCACGACCACCACCACTTCGACGAACATGCCGGGCCGCAGCAGGCGTTCGGCATTGGTGACGGACACCTCGGCACGGAACGTGTGCTTGACGGGATCAAGCGTCGGCGACAGCCGAATGACCTCGCCGCTGAAAAGATCGTCGTAGGCGTAGTGGCGGATGCGCGCGGCAAGGCCCACTTCGACCCGGGCAAGTTCCGGGCCGATCAGGTCGATATCCGCCACAAGCTCGTCGAGTGGAGCGACCTCCGCCACGACGAACCCGGCCCGAACCAGTTGCCCGTCCGCCTGCGGCCGACCGTTCGTATCCCGCGCGAGGCGCAGGATGGTGCCGCCGATCGGCGTCTCGAGCGTCGCCTTCGCCGCGTCGAGCGTACTACGCTCGAAGTTGTAGAGGGCGGTCTCGTAGCGTTCCTGGGCTTGTTGAAGCTCCTCTTCGGACGCGACGTTCGTCTCACGCAACTCCCGGCGCCGCTCAAGCTGCGCCTTGGCGGCTTCCATGGCCTGACGGGTGGTCTCCAAGCGCGCGTGCAGGCGCGCATCCTCCCCGGTTACCCTTGCGATGACGTCACCGGCCGTGACGCGCATGCCCTCCGCCAGACGGGCTCCTTCGGCATTCCGGGCCACCTGCAGATGTCCCGGCGTCTCGATGTCCAGCGTCACGATCTCGCGCGGGCGCAGCGTGCCGGTCGCCACCACCACGTCCTCGACGGTACCCGTTCCCACGTCCACCACCTCGATCGGCGTGCGAAACTCCACGTCGGCGTTCTGCGGCGGTGGCGCGCAGCCACCGGCAAGGGCCACGACGCCAATCGCGTACGCGTATCGGCCCATATCGTTGAATCGCGTCATCATTCCTCCACTGGACGCCATCGAACGGCGTCGGCAACGACCAGCCCCCCGGAGGTCCCGTTCGATACCAAAAGGGCCACGTCGCCCGCCGGCAGGGTGAACTCGCCGAGGTCGTTCCATCCCGCAGCGGCATCGGCGGCATCGAATTCCACCGGCGTCTCGACGCCGTCCGCGACGAGGGTCATTTCGAAGCCTCCCTTGTCCCGTCCAAGTATGTTCGCCTGGACCCGGATGTTGAGACCCACCACCGGACCGCGTTGGCCGGATTCGACGTCGGGCATGTGGTAGTCCACACGCCAACGACCTGCTCGCGGGAGCTCGGCTGCGAACCGAGCCGAAGCACCCCCGCTACCCGGGTACGCTACTGCCGCAGCGTGACGGTATCTGCCCCAGGTGCCGGCCACCTCCATCCGCATCCAACCCCGGGACGGCTGCGTGAACATGTTGAACACGGGTAGACCCTGATCGATGTCCTGGGTTCCCATCCACCAGGGTCTCGCTTGGACCCCGTAGCGCTCTTCGTCCTCGGGAGTTGCATAGACGACGGAGAATCCGGCATCGAGGTCGTCGACAACGATGCCGGGTTCCGGTGGAGGTAGCCAATCGCTGGGCCGGCCGCCGAGCAACGGCGTCGCATCCAGGGCATCGGTGGCGTCGTAGTCCGGCAGCGCCAGCAGAATGTCGCGTCGGTTCAGCGACAGGTAGGGGGCGATCCACACCCGGGCGGGCGGTTGGTCGAGAACGAGGCCCACTTCCACCGAGGCGTGGCCATCGACTCGAATGGGCTCGCTAAGAGCGTTCAACGCCGCCTCGCTTTCCGATACGGCGCCGAGCCGGAAGAGACCCGGCGTCGGCTCGCCATTGTGCACAAAGGCACGGATCTGGTAGCGGGGTTCACCGCGCTCGTCGTCGACGAGCCGTTCGACGAGGGCATCGGAGACGAGGAAGCCGGGCAACGACGCGTCCCCCAACCAATCGCCCAGCAGTTCGGCAAGTTCGGCGCCAGTCTGTTCGGCGATACCATCGAAGTCGTCGATGGTGAAGGTGGTGCCGACGTGCCGACGTCGCAATTCGGCCACCAACGCAGCGACGGTCTCCCGGCCCAATCCGTCGGTCATCGAGCGCGCCAGCGCCGGTGCCTTGAGCGCGAGCACGTCCAGGGCCTCCTCGCCACCGCCGGACGGATCCAGCCCCGCTAGCGGCACGCCCAGTGCGTGGCTCCAGACCGAGGCGCTCTGCGGCGCGTTTCCGGATCCGCTGACGGAGATGGACAGGCTGCCACCACCCGACACCAAGCCCGAGACGAGTTGGCCCATCGTCTCGTTCATGCCCTGGGTGGTGGCGAAGGTCCGGGGCGAGAAGTACTGGCCGACCTGCCGGTGGTGGATGAGGCCCGTCGCAAGTTCGTGGCAGAGATAGTCCAGGGCGATCGCCCCTTCCCCCCGGGGACTGGTCTGGTATTTGAAAAAACTGCGGGTAAGACCGTCGGTGAGCGTGCCGCCGCTGAAGTCGGTAGCGAAGAAAAGCTCGAGCATGCCGATCTTGGCGCGAGCCGCCTCACGATCCGGGTCATCGTCCTCCCCTTGCTCGCCGACTGCCGACCGGGCCAGACGGGCACCCCTCGCGCCACCGACTTCCCGGAGAAACCGGAACATCGTGTCGAACCGAGCCGTGGGCAGGCCGTACTCCCGCAACATCATGATGCCGGGCAAGGACTGCACCGAGTCCATGCGCCATCCGCCCCCGTAGACGCGCAGTCTCGCCGGCACTTCGACCAGGCTCAGTCCTTCGTAGGGATACGCGAGGCCAGCCTTTCGGCCCTCCTCGAGCACCTCGGCGATGCGTTCTTCGATGATGTCCACGGCATCCGCGAACGGTTCCAAGTTGTCGCCATGCCCGGGATGCAGGAGCAGTTCGAATATCACGTCGTCAACGCTGAGGTGGCGGCGTTCGAACACCGACGCCAACAGCGCGACGTCCGGTACCGGTACTGGCGGTGCGAAACGGAATCGGCCTTCGCCGGCGTCCCGACGCAACCCGGGACCGGCGACCAGCCACCCGTCCGGAACCTCGACCTCGAGATCGACGGCGTAGTGGTCGCGTCCGTAGTGTTCGGGATCCTCGTTGCCGGTCGCGGCGCCGGGCAGCGGCAGCCAGCGCACCCCGGGGGTGAGCGCCACGTAGCGCCGATCGAAGACCGAGGCCTCGGTGCCGAGAATGATCAGGTTGGCAGCCTCCCCCTTCACATCCGCGAGGTCGATGTCGCTGTCGAGATAGCCGAAGGACGCATCCGGGATGCCCGTGGCGGCGATTTCCAGGGTGAACCGATCCCCGGGGCGCGCCGTGGATGCGAGCGGTATCCGCAACAAGCCCAGTTCATGGCTCGACTCGACGGCGGTGCCGCCGAGACGCAGTTCGGTCACTTCGAGACCCGGGTTGAATGAAAACAGCAGTTCCTCGAGAGGCTCGGTCGCCGCCAGGGTGTAGGTGACGTCAAACGACAGCCGACGACCGGGCTCGATGGCGACGCGGCCGTCGATCCTTTCGAGGTCGGCGCGGGGTTCGGCCTCCACCGCCCGGTGGGCGGCTGCCCACTCTGCCTGCCGGGTGCGGTCACCCGTTACATCCAGGACCAGGTAGCCGATACCTGCGGCCGCGATACCGGCGAATGCCGTTGCCAGGGCAAGACGTTGGGGGCGCCCCTGCCCGTCCCGGCGTGGATGCAGGGCCGCCGCGAAGACGAGAAAAGCCACGGCGAGGCTGAGCGTGGCAAGACGTTGCACCACCAGATCGACGGTCGCAAGTTCGGGCAGCAGGTCCGATCCCGTCACCTGGAATGCCTGCGATCCGCCAACGGCCCGCATTAGGTAGTAGGGGGTCTCGAAGCCGGCCCAGTAATACAAGCCGAGCACCGCCAACGCCGCTACGACGACGACAAACCGATTGCGCACCAGTACGGCCAGCAGCACCACCAGCGCCCCCCACAGGGCAAGGGCCGGGATCGCGTCCCAGACCAGGAAGCTCACCGTGGAAAGCGGCTCCAGGGTATCGCCGACCCACCAGTCGAATGCCTTCGCGGTGACGCCGATGACCTGCATCAGCATCAGCAAGACCAGCACCACGAGCCAGAGAATGAAGACAAGCCCGGCCAGTCGCCCGGCGACGAGACCGAGGTTGCCGATCGGGCGCACGTCGAGGACCTCCGCCATGCGCTCCCGTTCGTCCCGCGAGCGGATATCGAATGCCAGGAAGACGATGCCGATGGTCAAGACCATGACCATCGCCATGCCGATGGAGGACACCAACACCCGCGGCGAGAACGCGCCGACGGTGGACGAGAACCCCGAGAACACGCCGTGGATGCCGGCATAGAACAGATAGCTCACGCCACCTAGCAGCACCGCCAGACCAATGAAAAACCACGTACGGACCAGCCGGCGCGCCGCCCGCATCTCGGCCAGGGCAACCGCGAGAAACTCTTCTAACTGACGCACGGCCTACTCCTCACCCGTGACCCGGGACATTTCCGCATCGTTCCACATGCCAACCACGGGTCGCCAGCGGATGGCGTCCGCCACTACCGCGTCGCCGGTCGTTCGGTTGGACACCAAGAGTTGTACCGGCCCCTTTGGCAGATCGAAGCTGCCGAGATCATTCCAGCCCTGCTCCGCCGCGGCCGCATCGAAGGCGATCTCCCGCAACTCGCCATCGGCGAGCGCGAGTACCATGTCGTAGTCGCCCTGGACCCCGAGCATCCCGCTGGGCCCACCGCGGAACCGCAGCCTACCCTTGACCGACTTTCGAACGGCTGGCATATGGTAGTCGAGACGCCACCGTCCCGCGCCGGGCAATTCGGTCGAGAATACCGCCCGGGCGTGACCCTCGCCCGCCGAGGCGCGGGCAACGGTACGCCGATATTTACCGAAACTCGACGGCACTTCCTGTCGGCGCCATTCGCCGTCGAAGCGGGCGGCCGCGCCACCCATCGCGGTCGACGACAGGTAGTCCGGAATCCCGTGGTCCATCTCCCCCAAGGGCTGCCGGGGTGCCGTGACGATGTCGCCGAATCGGAAAACATTGCGCCCGGGACTCCGCTCGACGACGAAACCGTCATCGAGGTCATCGACAACGATGCCCGGCTCCGCCGGCGGCAACCAGTCGCTCGGCCGAACGCCGCTGGCCCCCTCCACGCCCGGCGACGTAGACGTCTCGATGGCGAGTTGAACGTCGGCGCGATTCAGCGACAGATACGGTGCCATCCAGATCCGGGCGAGCGGAGCGGCGGTCACCAACGCGACCTCGACCGACGAGTTGCCGGGCACACGCACCGGGTCGCTCAACATCGTCCCGCGGCCCTTCATCTTCATCCAGCGCGCCGTCACGTAGCGCAGGCGCAACAGGCCCGGCGCGGGTTCGTCGTTGCGGATGTGGACCCTCGTCTCGAAGCGCGATCCGCCCCGCGCGGTGTCGGGCAGGCGAACCATCCGCGCGGGCGACGCGACAAAGCCCGGCAGCGCCGCGTCGTTCAGCCAATCGCCCAAGAGCGACTGCAGGTCGACACCGACGGAATCCGCCGCGGCGTAGAAAGCGTCCAGATCGTAGTGGCCGCCGGCATGACGTTGGCGCAACTCCCCGAGCAGCCTGCCGGTCCGCTCGTGCCCCAGGGCGTCGAAGATTGACCGGGCGACCGCATTTCCTTTCAGCGCCAAGGCATCCAGCACCTGCGCCGGCTCGTCGTTGGGGTCGAGATCCCGAAGTGCCGTTGTAAGCGCCAGCTCCCAGATCACCGGCCGATTGGTAGCCGCATCGAGGGGGCCGTTCGACCGGCCCCCGATCTCGAACGCCTTGGTCCCCGCCTGGCCGATTCGACCGAGGGAGGTGCTGCCGTCCGGGGTGAACAGGTGGGCCGAGAAGAATCCCGTGCGATCGGTAAGCCGCAGATCAATCAACCTGTCGACGACGAAGGCCAACGCAGTAGCCGCCATGCCCTCGTCGCCGACGTCCGTCTGGAACCGCATGAGGTTCCTGGCCAGCCCGACAAACGGATCGCCACCCGAGAAGTCGTTTCTAAAATACCTCTCCAACACATTGATTTTAAGATCTTCCGATTCCACCTCGCCCTGCCGCCGTTCGGCCCGGCGAAAGCCAATGTCGAAACGCGCCGTGGGAAAGCCGCGCTCGCTCATCAGCAGCATCCCGGGAAGCGCCTGTACCGTATCCATGCGCCATCCGCCGGCGCACTTGCGCAGCGTTGCCGGGGTCTCGACGAAACTCAGGTTTCCGTAGGGATACTCGAGCCCGGCGCCGCTCGCTTCACCGAACAGTTCCTCTAGGCGCTCCACGAGAGGCCCGGCCGCACCCTCGAAGGCGGACAGGTTGGCAAGGTGACCGGGGCTCATTAGCAGCTCGAGTTCGATGCCTGCTACCTCGACGGCCCGACGCTCGAACGCGGATGCGATCAAGGCAACCGACGGTACCGGCGCGCGCGGTTGGAACCGGAACCCGCCATCGCCGGTGGGTTGTCGTCGACCCGGTCCCGCCACCAGCCAGCCGGCAGGCGCCTCGACCGTGAGATCCACCGTGTAGAAATCACGCCCGGCCCCACCCGGATCGTCCTTGCCGACGTTGGCGCCGGGACTCGGCAACCAGTGCACGCCGGGCATCAGCGCAACGTAGGCCGGATCATAGATCGATGCGTCGCGACCGAGGCTGAGCGTCACGTTGCGCCGACCGCTGCCGTCCCTCGCGAAGTCGAAGGCACTGTCCAGGTAGGCAAAGGACGCATCGGGTACGCCGCGGGCACGCAGCGCAAGCTCGTAGCTGCCGCTGCCCGTTGGCACCGCGACCTTCAGCAAACCATCCCGATGCGTGGCGTGCCGCGTCTCGCCGTCGATGGCGAGCCGTTCGACCGCGAGCCCGGGATTGAAGCTCATTGCCAGTTCGCCGCCGGCCCCGGGTTCCGGGGCGAGCCGCATGACCACGTCGATCAGCAGTTCGCGTCCGGGGTCGATGCGCACCGTACCGGCTATGTGCTCGATATCTGCCGTCACACCCGTCGCGGCAGCCTCGTGCACCGCAAGCCAGCGGTCCCGGGTCTCTACGCCGTTCTGCGCGTGGATGAAGAGCCCCGCCATTGCCGCCCCGCCAACGCCCACCAACGCCGCCGCAACGCCGAAACGCGCCGACCGCGCCCGGCTGTCCAAACGCGGATAGAGTCCTGCGGCCACGAACAACACACCGACCGCACCGACGACAAGGGCGAGTCGATGCGCGAGGGTCGCCGGATCGGCGATGCGCGGCACGATATCCGATACCAGGTTGCCGAAGAACGTCGGCCCCACCAGGTGCGAGAGATAGAGCGAGCGCGACTGCGACCACAGGATCCACGCCACGAGCAGGCCCAGGGCGGCGACGCCCACCAGCACCCGGTTGCGGACCACGACCGTCAACAGCACCACGATCGCCGTCCAGGCGAAGAACATGGGTAGCGCATCGACGAATAGGTAGGTGGCGAGCGAGGCGTATTGAACGGGCTCCGTCGGTAGGCCTAGACCACGGCCAATGGTGCCGAAGGCCTGGACGAGGCCGATGAGGACGAGGGCTGGAATGCAGGCCGTCGCGACAATGCCAAGCACCCGTCCCAGGAGCAGTTCGACATTGGATAACGGTCGGCAATCGAGCACTTCGACCATCCGTTCCGACCGGTCCCGAGCCCTCACGTCGAACGCCAGGAAAATCACGCCGAAGAGGAACACCAGCAGCAGCGGCATGCCTACCGTGGACATGATGAACCGAGGTGCCGGGAAGTCCGTCACCGGCGAAAGCCAACCGTCCTGCGCGTGTTGTGCGCCGCTGCCCACGAAAAAGAGGAACGACACGCCGACGGCCAGCACGCCGAACCCCCAGGTTCGCACTTGGCGGCGGGCCGAACGGATTTCCGCAAGGGCCACGGCCCATACCGTCGAGAGCTGCATGCCGGTTACTACCCGTCGCATCCGGCCGGCCTACGCCGACCAGCCTTCATGCTGTGTTCGCCAGGATTGATGGCGGTCCCAAGTGCCGTCAGGCCTCGCCCTCCGCACTGGCGACCTCAGGCGCTTCGTCGTCCTGCCTCGCGGCCTCGGAGCGACCGCGCGCCGCCATGAACGCCAGGTAGGCCTCTTCGAGGGTCGGCTCTCCCACCGCGCTGGCGCCATCGGGCATGCCGTTGGCCGTGACCCCGCGCAGCGTAATCGACGTGCCGGTCACGGCCCGCGATACAACCTCGTATTCACCCTCGATCCGCTCTGCGGCTTCGTTGCTGGCGGTAACCTCGAACACCCGCCCGGCGGCACGGGACAGAAGTTCCTCCGGTGGTCCCTGGAACTCGATGCAGCCGCCGTCGAGCAGCGCCATCTCCTTGCAGCCGCCGCCCAGGTCGGCAACGATGTGCGTGGACAGGAGAATCGTGCGGTCCCGGCCAAGCTGGTTCATCAACTGGCGGAACCGCATGCGCTCCTCCGGGTCCAGCCCGACCGTCGGCTCGTCGACGATCAGCACCTGGGGTTCATGCACCAGGGCTTGCGCCACCCCCAGTCGCCGCACCATCCCGCCGGAGAGCTTCTTGACCTTGCGGTCGGCGACGCCGTCGAGACCCACCATCTCCAGCGTCTCGGCAACCCGTCGGCGACGTTCCTTGCGGTTGGAAAGCCCCGACAGCCTTGCCAGCGTGTCCAAGACCTCCTCGGCCCGATGGTGCCGCCAGGCACCGAACTCCTGCGGCAGGTAGCCGAGCATTTCGCGCACCTCGCGTCGCTCCCGGGTACCGTCGTGGCCGTAGACGGTCACCGTCCCCTTGGTGGGGACGAGCAACGTGCAGA
>CAZJRX010000028.1:0-18894 GCA_964548145.1 uncultured Pseudomonadales bacterium
CATCACCGTCCACATGGAACTGTCGCAGATGCTTCAGGATGCCGGAATCACGACAACGATTATTCGCTCCGGCCAGTACAAGGCGGAAGTCAACCCCATCGAGCCCCTGACCCCCCATGCCATCCAGACGCTGCAGCGCGACTCGAACCAGATTTACGACAAGTTCGTTGAGCGGGTGGCGCTGAATAGGGGCATTTCGGAGGATGCCGTCAGGGCGACGGAAGCGCTGGTTTACAGCGCCGAGGACTCCCTGGAAGTTGACTTCGCGGATTCTGTGGGGGATATTCGCACCGAACAGGCACGTTTGGCAGGTCGACGAGAGGGAAATTGGATGCCAGCACCGAAGACGGAACAGGAAATCCAGGCCGAACAGCAACAGGCGGTGGCTGACGCCGTCAAAGCGGACCGCAAGCGTACCGCCGATGTCATGGCATCGGACGCCTACCAGGGCCGCGAAGAACTCGCCCACACCTTGCTGGCCGATTCCGACAAGGACGCGCCCACCATCATCGCGCAACTCGCCGCCCACCAGGTCGACGATTCCACTCCCGCCAACGAGACCACCGTTCAACAGCAGGTTGCCGATGCCATCAAGGCAGACCGCAAGCGCACCGCCGACGTGATGTCGTCCGACGAGTATAAGGGCCGCGAGGAACTGGCCGCGAAGATGCTCACCGACACGGATATGTCGGCACCGGCCATCATCACGATGATGAAGGCCGCTCCGAAGGCGGCAGCCGACCCGAACGGCGGTTCCGACCGGCGCAACCACTTCGCCGAGGCGATGAACCGACAGCCGAACCCGGATGCCGGTCAAATCGACGACGAAGGGGCGCCGCGGGTCGAGGAAAACGGCCTGACGGAGAACGCGAACCATCTTGTCCGAGCCTACAAGATGGCGGGTGGGGCCGGGCTCAAACAGCCTGAGGAAAACCGACAGAGGGCCGACGCATGACGAACATTCCGCACGGTGACCCCGGATTGGCGCGGGGCGTCGACACCGAGACCTTCCGAGACATCGAGGTCTTCCTTTCGAACTCGCCACCCCCGGTCACCCAGCCGTTCAAGATGCCGAAGGTGGCATCGGGAGCGGCGGTTACTCACCCGATCTATTCCGTCATGGCGCTCGATGCCAACGGGAAGATTCACCAGGTCGCCGATTCCACCGATCGCACCGACGACGGTTGCGCCCGCGTCATCCTGGCCGGCCAGTACACCCAGCAGGCGGCAGCCGGCGGTGCCGAAATCGACTGCGAGGCGTACATCGAGGGGCACTTCAACATCGACGGTCTCGTCTGGGACGATACGTTCGACGACGACCCCAAGAAGCTCGCCGCGTTCGGCAGCTTCGGGACCGGCGATTTCGTCAACCCCGGCCTCATCAGGGTCGGCGTCAACCCGTACAACCGGAAGACCTGATTGGCGTAGCCGGTCGGGAAACGAGAGGGAACTGAGTTATGACCATCGAACGGTCTGTCTACTCCACCGAAGATATGTTTGCCGCGATGCGGGAAATGAAGGAACTGCAGCCCTTCTGGCTGCGCTGGTTCCCGAACGTGTACTACAGCGAGGTCGAGAAGATCGAGTGGTCGAAGATCCCGGAACGCCGGCGTCTCGCACCCTTCGTGCAGGGCAAGCCGGTGTACGGCGACGACGAAGACCTGTATTCGGTCCGTCCGGCCTACGTCAAGCCGAAGGACACGGTTTCCCCGTCGAGGCTTCTGAAGCGCACCGCCGGTTTCGGCGAGCTTGGCCAGCAGATGCCGCTGACCCCGCAGCAACGATACGATGCGATCGTCATGGACATCATGTACGAGCACCGCACCACCATCGAGCGCCGCTGGGAGTGGATGGCCTGCCAGGCGCTGCTGAACGCCGAAATCACCATGGAGGGTGAGGGCTATCCGAAGACCACGGTGAACTTCGGTCGGCAATCGACGTTCACCAAGGCGCATAGTTCCTCCATCGACTGGTCGGACGCCAGCACCGACATCCCGAAGATGATCGATAGCTGGTTGAACGAAATGTTCCGGGCGCCGTTCGGCATGCCGGCACAGGACCTCATCATGGGTCCCGATGCGTGGAACGAGTTTCGCACCAACAACGAAGTCCAGAAGCTGATGAACCAGGACCTGCGCGGCCCGGTCGCCATGGTGGACATCGGTATCGGCGACGGCACCCCCTACCAGTTCAAGGGGATGTTGTCTTCGAATCTGCGCCTGTGGGTGTATTCGGAGTGGTATCAGGACCCGGATGGAACGATTCGGAACTACCTCGACCCGAAGGAAGTGGTTCTGCTTGCGCCGCCTTCCGCTGTCATGGGAACGCGCGCTTTCGGCGCCATCCTCGACGAGGAAGCGGGACTCAGGCCCATGGGCATCTTCCCGAAGATGTGGACCGAGAATGACCCGTCCGCCACGGTCATCATGTGCCAGTCGGCCCCGATGATGATTCCGGTCAACCCGAACGCGACCCTGAAGGCGACTGTCGTCAACTGACAGCCCGTCGTCGGGCCGTTCATAGCGGAGGTCACCACTGACCATGAAAATTCGGACGCTCAAGACGGTCTGGCTCGGCCGCGACACCCATGAAACCGGTGTGGTCATCGAGGTCGACGACGACACCGGCGACATTCTCGTTGGCAATGGTTCCGCCAAGGAAGTGACCGACGAGGAAATCACCGCAGCCGACGAGAAGGCCGAGCGTCAGGTCACCATCAACGTCGCGGTCGCCGGCATGGACCAGGATGACGAATCCTTGTGGACCAAGGCCGGGCTGCCCAGAGCCGACGTGGTCGACGAACTCACCGGGCTCGACACCACCGCTGAAGAACGGCAGATCGCGTTCGACGCCATCCCGGCTGAGTAGGCCACCCCATGGCGGACCTTCAGTCCGTCCGTGACGAGTCGCGCACCCGGCTTCACAACACCCTTGCGATTCCGTGCCGCCGCTATCGGGCGGGCGTCGACGACCACCTGGACGTAACCTGCCGCATCAACCGCAAGGTCGAGACGAGCGGGAGCCTGACGGGCGGCGGCATCACCTACGCGGAACGCTACGAAGACGTGCCCACCCTCATCTTCCTGGTGGCCGAGAATGTCCCCATCAAGGGCGATGTCTATTCCGTGCAGGAAGAACTGGCGTTTCAGGTCGACACCGTCGAGCCCCGGCATGGGGTGACGATTTCGGCGGTCTGCGACCGGCTCCCGGTGACGACCGCTCGAACCTACGACCCGCCCGGAACGGAGAGTTGACCGCATGAGTGCAGAGAACGGCCCGGACTATTCGAACTTCGACCCCCGGAACAGCAAGTATGGCGGTGACAACTGGAACACGGTGTTCAACGACCTGTTCGGTTTACCGGGGAGGCCGACCGCCGACCGCGCAGACCTGCCGACAATCGCGGACGATGGCCCGGGCCTGCCGACGCTCGCCGCAGCCCAGGACGACCCCTTCCGCCTGAAGGTCCAGAAGATGCTGGTGGTGGCGCTGCGCCAGATCACCACCGCCGATGGGTTCGGTTTCTACTGCGACCTGAACGACAGCGTGTTCCGCGGCCGGCGGTTCTTCGACGAGAACGACCCGCTCCCGATGGTTTCCATCCTGGAGGAACCGTTTGCGTTCGACCAGACACTCTCGCCGGGTGTCGGCCAGACCCCGGATGACCCTTACGAGTTGATATTGCAGGGGTTTGTGGATGACGGGCCGCGCCGGGTAGGCGACATGCATGCCGAGAATCCGCACCCGACCGATGGGGCGCACTACCTGCTGGCCGACGTGAAGCGGAGGCTTGCGGCCCTGAAGGTCGACGAGCGGCACCGGGGCGGTCGGGTGTTCCGGTTCGGGACCAATTACAACAGCGTGGTGGCGCTCGCGTGGGACGGCGGGGTGGTGCGTCCGGCCGACGAGGTCAGCGGTACGGCGCACTTTTGGTTGCGGGTAAGTATGTTAGTATCGGAAGATGTTTCACAGCCGATGAAATGAGGGAAAGCGACGATGGCTGAACAGAACTACACCTTGGGCCGCGGGACCGCGTACTTTGCCCGCATCGATGACGGCGTACAGGGACCGTTCAGGGAGTTCGGGAACGCCCCGGAGTTCAACCTGACCATCGAGACCGAGAACCTGCCGCACTTCAGTTCACGCTCGGGCGTGCGCGAGCAGGACGACAACGTCGAGCTTTCCGTCACCCGCAACGGCACCATGGTGGTCGATGCCATCCTCGACGATAACCTGGCGCTGTTTTTCTTCGGCGATGCGCCGCGCGAAATCACCAAGGCGGCGGTGGCCTCCAAGACCCAGGACATCGGCACCGTCGGCGGAACCTCGACGAAGGGTTCGATCAAGGCGGACACCGTCTACCAGTTGGGGCTGACCGCCACCGACCCGGTCGGCGATCGATTCGTCACGCTCACCAGTTTCCAGTCCGATGACAGTTCGCCGGTTGAACTGGTCTCGGGAACGGACTTCGAACTCGACGCGGACAACGGCTTGCTGACCATCCTGAAGGACCGGGAAACCACGGCAGCCGAGAAGAAGTTCGTCATCACCTACGCGGTGAAGGCCAGCAAATTCATGCAGATCACCAGCGGGTCGAAGGCCATCAGCGGCGCCCTGAAGTTCGTCGAGGACAACCCGAAGGGCACCGACCACGTGTTCGACATGCCGAAGACCACCATTCGGCCGAACGGCGACATTTCGCTCATCGGCGACGAGTGGCGGCAGATTCCGTTTGCAGTCACCGTCGAGAAGCCCGACGACGCCCGGAGCGCTCTCTACATCAACGGCGAGGCCGTAGCGACGACGTAATCCTGACATGCCGGATGTCGAGATACAGGGCATCGCGTCATCCGAGCGGATTACCGCAGACCTGGACCGGACTGGCAGCCGCGGTCGGATGGCCGCGGCGAATGCCGTCAACCTCACGGCCAAGCAGGCACTTCGTCTCGCCAAGCGCCGGATCCTTGAGGAAATCGCTTTTCCGCCCGGTTACCTGAACGCCCGCCTGAAAGTCGTCGGGACCGCGACGCCGAACAATCTCCAGACCGCCATCCGGGCCCGGACGCGCCCGACATCGCTTGCCCGCTTCGTGAAGAACCGCAACGCCCGTCCCGGCCGGCCGGTGCGCGTCGAGGTCAAGCCCGGCCAGGTCCGGACCATCAACGCCTTCCTGATTCGGCTGAACAACAACAACCTGGGACTGGCCATTCGGTTGAAACCCGGCCAGACCATCCGCAACAAGCGCGTCCAGGGACCGCAGGCATCGCTCAGGGGTCTGACGCTCTTGTACGGGCCATCGGTACAGCAGGCATTTCTGCGTGCGGACGGCGGTGGGATTGCCGCCGAGGAAACCGATGCGATATTGCGTCAACTTGAGATTGAATATCTGCGACAATTGGGCGTCACCAGCGATGTCGTCCGCTGAATAGGAGGAACCATGGGTCAACTGTCGCGAATCAACATCCCCAAGAAGACCGTCCAGGTCGCCGGCAGCGAAGACACCTTCGATGTTCGGGGGCTGAACTTCATCGACATCGACGCCATCTGGGTGTCGTTCAAGGATGAAATCGAGGTTCTGTTCGCGGAATTCGCCGAGAAGGACCATGACCCCGCGATGCCGGAAATCGTCCAGACGGTGATGCGCCAGGCACCTGATTTGGCAGCAAAAATCGTCGCGGTCGCATGCGATGACCCCGACGAGGTCGCCACCGCCAAGCTGCTGCCGGCAGTCACCCAGGTTCAGGCGCTGATGGGGATTGTGACGCTGACGGTCGACTCGGCCGACACGCTAAAAAAAATCCTCGACGATTTGACCCAGGGCCTGGAGAGGGCGAACGAAGTGCTAGAGACATACTCGAAAGCCGCCGAACAGACAAGCGCGGCGACACCGAAGAAGTCGGCCAAGAAGTAAGCTACTCCAGCGCCGCAGACTGGTTTTGGGCGTATCGGAAAATCGTCAGTTTGCTGCTCGACCACGGCCATCCGCTCGCCGCCCACTACGCGGTGGGCCGCGCCTACAACGAAGCGGCGATCGTCAATGAGCGGATAAACGCCACCCACGCCACCACCGCGCTTTTGCTGCAACAGGCGGTCGGAAGTATCCTGTCCAAGCAGATGGCCGGCGGATTCTTCAGCACGGTCAAGCGACTGATAGGTTGGGGAAACTGAGGCGATGCCGACAACCACCCGGACATCCGAACTCGTCATACGGGCCAGGGACGCGGCGTCGAGGATATTCCGCAACACCGCCCAGGCATCGGATGCCTTCTCGGAATCCCTTCAGTCCGCCCAGCTTGTAGCGGGTGCGCTGTCGAGCACGCTGACGCTGCTCGGCAACGACCTGCAGCGCTTGCAGGCCGCGACCGGCGGACGGAATCTGCGCTTCGCCGAGGACCTGACCCGCGCCGGAATGGCGGTGCGCCCGTTCGTCGCGGGTCTGCGCACGGCACGTCAGACAGTCGACCAGTACGGGCAGGCAGCCAGGGTGGCGGGCGGCGGGTTGCGGAGTCTGCGCCGGCAACAGGCCGACACCGCCGTCGCCGTCCAGCGTCAGCTTGCCGCCGTCAGTGCGGCACGCACCGAACTGAGACAACTGAACCTGGAGGCCGAACGCGCGGGCGGCGCCCAGGGCGAACTCGCCGAAGACATCACCCGAGCGGAGACGAAGTACCAGGAACTCCACGTCACGCTCAGCCGCCTGACATCGGAACTGCGCCGCATCGACGGCGCCATCAAGCAACAGGACCGCTCGCAGCGGCTGCTGAACACGTCCGCCGCGCAGTCCACCCAGTCGTTCGAACGCCAGAACCGCTCGCTTCGCACCGCGGCGACGAGCCTGACGACCATCCGCAACGTGGCACGGCGAGCCGTCCGGGCGATTGCGCTGCTCGACCCGCCGTTGACCCGTCTTGGGTTCGCCGGTCGGGCGGCAGCCGAAGGGTTGCGCCGCGCCACCGGGGAGGCCGAAGCCCAGACGATGGGGTTCCGCAATCTCCGCAGCGAAGTCTTCTCCCTGGTGGCCGCGTATGTGAGTCTCTTTGGGCTGATTCAGTCCATTCGGAGCGTCATCGATGCGTCGCTCGATTTCGAGCGCGTCCAGAACCGCCTGGCGGTGGTGACCGAAGGGGATGTCGACGCGCAGCGCCAGGAACTCGATTTCCTGCGGCGCACGTCCGACCGGCTCGGCTTCTCGCTGGCGATTCTCGCCGACAACTATTCGAGCCTGGCGATTGCGTCGAAGGGCACGGTCCTGGAGGGCCAGCGCACCCGCGAACTGTTCCTGGCCATCGCGACGGCCGCGCGGGTTCTGGGGCTCGAACAGCAGACGACCAACCGGGTTTTCACCGCCACCACCCAGGTTTTGTCAAAAGGGCGGGTGGCCGCCGAAGAACTGAGGCAACAGATCGGCGAGCAGTTGACCGGCGCCTTTCAGTTGTTCGCCGCGGGCTTGCGGGTTTCGACCACCGAACTCGACGAAATGCTGCAGCGCGGCGAAGTCGGGCTCGGCGACCTGGTGGGGTTCGCGGACGCGCTGAACGAACGGTTCGCCGGTCAACTCCCGGCGTCGCTCGAAACCGCCACGGCATCGCTCGGGCGCTTCCGCAACCAGTTGTTCCAGGCGCTGCTGGTCATCGGTGAGGGCGGGGCGCTCGACGGCGTCCAGAACCTGCTCGACAGCCTGACCGAAACCCTTTCGAGTCCCGAATTCGAATCCTTCGCGCGCCGCCTGGGGACAGTCTTCGGGGCGGTCGCCAATGTGCTGGGATTCGTGGTCGACAACTTCCGGGTGCTGCTGACGCTGTTGGCCGCAAGGGCGGCGGTCGGAATCGTGCCGACACTGTTGCTGCTCATCGGCGGGGCTCGATTCCTGCCGCAAATCATCGCTGCCGGCAAGGGGTTGCTGGTGATGGCGAGGAATGCCCTGACGGCGTCCGCCGGGGTCGGTCGGCTGAGCGTGACATCGAAGGCGGCTTCGCTTGCGCTGCGCGGTCTGACGATTGCGGTGCGGGCGTTCGCCACGTCGCTGATTCTCGGCGGCGCCCTGGCTGCCATCGGGGTGCTGCTGGGTGGCTGGGCGACTTCCGCCGATGCCGCCACCGAAGCGCTGAACCGCCACCGCCGGGTGGTCGACCAGATCCGCAACGCCTACGACCAGGCGGGCGACAACGTCGAGGATTTGCGCCAGAACGTCGAGAACCTGACGGTCGCGGAACTTCGCCGCAACGTCCAGGCGCTCGACGAACTCGTCCGCCGGCGGGAGGCGGCACTGAGCGGCGGCAATCTCCAGTTCGATTTGCGCGCCGGGAATACCGAACAGTTCCGTGCCGTCACCGAAGTCCTGACCAACCTCGACGACCAGTTCAGCGAGGGGCGCATCGGGCTCATCGACTACCTCGACGAACTCGACAAGGTGGCTGAGGAATACCAGTCCATCTATCCGAGCATCATCGAAGTCGTGACGGCCCGCCAGGCCGAAGCCCGCGGCATCGTCATGGCGCGCGTTGCGCTCAATGAAGCCAATCTCGCCCTCGTGACGATGACGGGGTCCGAGCAGGAAGCGGCGGAAGCGGCACGGCAACTCGGCAACACGCTTCTGACGGCGGCGGATGCCCAGCAACGCCAGCAGGAAGCGACAGAGAAGTTCGAGCAGGTCATGCGGCAACTCGCCAAGAACGTGCCGCTACTGCGCGACGAGCTCGAACAGCTTGAGGAAGTCGAGGCGCTGGAGAAGCTGCGCGACCGGGCGATCGAACTCGCCAAGGAAGCCGGGGTGGCCGAACAGAAGGTGCATGACCTGTTCGACCAGGTCCTGCTGTCCAGGGACATCGAGCGTCAGTTGGGCGGGTCGGGCGGCGGTGCTGCGGCCGCATTTCGGCTCATATCCCAGGAAACCGACCGGACGGCCGAACAGGTCTCGCGGTCTGTGCTGAGCATCCAGAACGACCTGGCCGAGACGCTGGGACCGGGCGTCTTCGATGCGCTCGCCGCCTCACAGCAAGCGGCGCTCACCCGGTTCGTCGACAACTTCGGCCCGTTCGCCGACGACATCCGCGACCGGGTCCGGCAGGCGGTCGCCGAGGGTGACGAGGCGGCGGTGGGCGACATCCTCCGCGACCTGGGCGACGAGGCCGGCGCCGCCATCTTCGAAACCGGAGAGATTGACACCACCCAGATTCTTCAAGCCTATCAGCGCATCGAGGAAGCGGTTGCGCGGCTTGAGGAACGCCGGGCGCAGGCCGCGCAGCGCGAGGAAGACCGCCACCAAAGAGACATCGAGCGCGCCCGCGAGGCCACCCGCGAATCGCTCGAACAGGGCGTCGAGGAACTGAACGTCCTGGCGCTCAGGAAACAGGGACTTGAGGTCGAGGCGGCGGTGCTCGAACGGCTCCAGGCCGAACGCCGCGCCAACGCCAACATCACCGACGAGGAACTGGAACAGATCGAGGCGCAGGTCCGGGCCCGGCACGCGCTCGAGAATGTCGGTCAGGCAGCCGCCGAACAGGCACGGCAAGCCGCGGAAGCCGAAAGCCGCGTCAACGACCTGCTGAACCTCCGGTCCGCGCTTCAGCAGGAACTGAACGCCCTGGCCGAACGCGGACTCGACCCGGCACGGCAACAGGAACTGAACGACGCCATCAACCTGATGGGCGAGGAAATCCGGGCCGCGGCCGAGGAAGCCATCCGGTTGCTGGAAGCGATGCAGTCCACCGACCCGGCGATTGCGGCGCTCATCGCCCGCCTGAAGGCCGTTTCCGTGGAAACCGAAAGGTCGAAGAACGCCATCATCCTGACCGGGCAGGCCGTCCAGCAGGCTTTCGGCAACCAGATTGGCCGTGCCTTCGACACCTTCATCGACCGGCTCACCGAAGGCCGCAACATCATCAAGTCGATCGGTGCGGCCTTCCGGCAGTTCGCCGCCCAGTTCCTCCAGGACATCGCCCGCATGATCGTTCAGCAGTTGGCGCTGAATGCGGCGAAGCGCATTTTCAACGCCCTTGGCGGCGGTGGTGGTGGTGGTGGTGTCGGCGGCTTCCTGGGCCGCATCTTCGGCGCCCAGACGGGTGCGCTGGTCGGGACGGGCGGTCGACCCATCCGGCTGCCGTCGCCCGGCCGCACCGGGTTCGGTGGCGGGTTCCTCTACCGGTTGCACGAAGGTGAGGAAGTGCTGACCCGCTCGGACCCCCGGAACATCCGCAACGCCGGGGCCGGGAACCTGAATCTCACCGTCATCGACAACGCGGGCGTGCAGGTATCGTCGGCGAGCGCGCGCCTGAATTCGGACGGCGAGCCGGAGATTCAGATTGAACTCGACCGGCTGGTCGCCGACACCCTGCAATCGGGACCGCTGACCACCCGCGTGCTGGCCGGTCTCGGCGCCGCACCACCGCTGGAGGGACGCTGATGCCCGCATGGCCCGAAGATGTTCCGTACCGTTACCGCTTCTCGACCTACAACGAGTCGCAAAATCTCGGGGTGATACGCTCACCGTTCGACGACGGCTTCGCCAAGACCCGCCGGCGCTTCAACACCAAGATTGTCATTCGCCGCCTGACGCTCATCCTGTCGGATTCCGAGAAGGACGAATTGATGGAGTGGGTGGAAACCGACATCGCCGGCGGCGCGCTGTCGTTCACCTGGAAGAACCCGCTGGGCGACGGGATGACCGAAACCGTCAAGCTGGTGGTGCCGGACGGCGGGCTCAGGCCCAGGCGGCTTGAAAGCCTGCCCGAGCAGATTCCGCGCTGGTCGCTGCAGATCGTCGCCGAGGTCCAGCCATGACCCGCACGGTATCGGACGCCTTCCGCACCGCGCTCTACGCCCAGGAAACCGGCGAAGCGCTCGCCGCACTCGTCACCTTCAACCTGGTGGTCGCCGAGAATGTGGCCGATGTGGTGCGGCGCACCAACCACCCTACCTCCCTGACGAGTAACGCAA
This sequence comes from uncultured Pseudomonadales bacterium, assembly GCA_964548145.1. Classification (GTDB taxonomy): domain Bacteria; phylum Pseudomonadota; class Gammaproteobacteria; order Pseudomonadales; family Azotimanducaceae; genus VXYL01. The sequence continues at coordinate 10,936 of CAZJRX010000028.1, forward strand.
ACGTGTTTACCCCGCATGACATGGGGTTGCAGTTGCCGTCGTCGCAACCCGGCAGTTCGACGCGGGCCCGGATGTCGCTCGACTACGTCGACCGCACCCTGGTGACGCGCCTTCGGGCGATGATAAGCGGCACCATCGATTTGGCGCTGGTTCTGGCGTCCGACCCCGATAGGCTGGAAGTCGAGTGGTCCGGCATCGAAATCGGCGCCATCCGGTGGGACATCCGGCGGGCGACCGTCGACCTGGTGGGCCGGGACGACAAGCGCGAGCCCTTCCCGGTGCCGGCATCGACCCCGACTGTGACGCCGGGTGCGTTCTGATGGACGACTGGACCGTCGACTATGTCGGGATTCCCTGGGAATGGCGCGGTCGCACGCGCACCGGGCTCGACTGCTACGGTCTTGTCCGGCTGGTGTACGAAGAACAGTGCGGCATCGGTCTGCCGGAAGAACAGTATCTGACCGGCATCGAGGCGGCGCAGTGCATCGGCGAGCGCAAGGCCGACTGGAACGAGGTAGCCGACCCTGACGTGTTCGATGTCGCCATCCTGGAGGTCATTGGGCGCGACCCGGTGAGCGGTGAACTGACCCGCGGTCCCCACCACCTGGGGATTTACCGCGGCGAGGGCGAAATGCTCGAATGCCGCGAACCGGTCGGTGTGATTGTCCAGCCGGTCGGCAACAACGTGGTGGAGTGGTTGCGTGCTGCCTGAGCAAATCCGCATCGAGGGCGCGAGACTCCCGCTTGGCCGGGAGCGCTACACGCATCTGATGGCTGCCGGCGCGTCGCTCGCCGACATGATTGCGGAGTGCAAGCCGGACGGACCGGTGGCCACCACGGTCAACGGCGTGCCGGTCGAGCGCTCGGACTGGTCGAGAATCCGACCCCCGCCTGGAGCCATCGTCACGGTGGCGCCGGAAGCCGGGCTCGAATTCGTCATCACCGCCCTGGTGGCCACGGCGCTGTCGGTGACGGCATCGCTGTTGTTGCCGCGCCCCGAGCAGCCCGACGCCGAAGACCCGATGCCGCGCATCGAGGGTGGCAGCAACGCCATCGCGCCCTGGATGCCGCTCCCGGTGGTGTTCGGGAAGCTACGCTACGCGCCGATCGCGGTGAACAAATGGATTCCGTATCTCGCCGGGGCGTCGACGGCGGTGCGTGCTCGCACCGGCATCATTCCCGGCCAGTTCCCCACCGGCACGCCGGCGCTGGGCGCGAATGTCTGGCAGCCGATCGGTGCGAGCGCGGAGCAAAAGCAGTGGATCCGCACGCTACTGTGCTGGGGTCTCGGCACCATCGACATCACCGACATCAAGCTGGGTGCGACGCTCGCTACCGAATACGGCGACGGCGTGTCGCTGATGACGGCGACCGGCGACAATTCGGATTTCGCGAACGCGACACGCCTGGTCGAAATCGACGCCGACCTGAACGGCGCCACCACGGTCAAGCGGTTCCTGGGGAAGGCCGAGTCGAACATCACCGTCAACCTGGTGTGGCCGCGCGGACTGTTCCGGGTGAACAATAAGGGCGAGACGCACGGTTTCGACGAACCGATGGGCACCAAGCCCGAGCGCCGGCCGGTGCTGCTGACCATCAAGATTCTCGCCGAAGACGGCACCGAACTCGCCTCCAGGGATGTCTCGGCGGTCGGCGGCACCACCGAAGCTCCGTTCCACCAGGCGGAAGCCTTCACGATTTCGTCCGCCCAGAACGTGACGCTGTCGGTGGAGCGCAAGACTGCGGCCCGCGACAGCCTCCAGGTCAACGACGACCTGAAGGTTCACTCGGCCGTCATCCCGCTGACGGATGCGCCGATCAACGGTTACAGCACCACCAACACGTCCGTCAGGATCCAGGCGACCGACCAGTTGTCTGGCACCATCCCGGTGATTTCCGGTGTCGGCCATGCCCACCGGCCCGACTGGGACGAAGACACCGATATGTGGACGGTGCGGGCGACACGCAACCCAGCCAGCGCCTTCCGCGATGTCCTGATGGGCGATGCCATTGCCCGCCCCTACCTCGAATCCGGCGTCCTGATGACGAGGCTTCAGGACTGGCACGAATGGTGTACCGACCAGGGATTCACCTACGACGCCGTCCACACCCGGCAGACATCGGTGGATTCGCTGCTCGAACAGATTGCCGCGGCCGGTCGGGCTCGACCGGCGTGGATTGGCGACCAGCGTGGTGTCGTCATCGACCGAGCCCAGGCGCGGCGCGTCCAGGTCTTCACGCCGTCGAACCTACGGGACTTGCGGGGCAGCCGGGCGTCGAAGCCGGTGCCGCACGCGCTCCGGTGCCGGTTCCGCGACCAGGACAAGGACTACGCGATTGCCGAGGTCCGGGTCTACCGGCCCGGTTACACGTCCGCGAACGCCACCCTCATCGAGCAGCGCACGCTGAACGGGATTGTCCGGCGCGACACCGTGAGTGCGTTGCTGGCCTACCAGATGCGCTCCGGACTTGCGCGCCGTGAGAAGTATGAGTTTCAGGCCGATTGGGAACACCTCGTCGCCACGGTCGGCGACCGGGTGGCGGTGCTGCACGACGCCATCGATGTCGAGGCGCTGTCGGGGCGCGTCCTGGAAGCCGTCAACGGGCGTCCGCCCGACACCGACTTGCCGACCGGTGCCCGCTGGAAAGCCGTGCGGGTCAACTTCATCAACGACCTGACGATCGGCACCACCTACACGGCGGTGGTGCGGCGCGGTGAGGATGTCACGTCGTTTCCGGTGCGCCTGACCACCACGTCGAAGGAAGCCGGGTTCATCGGGCTGCAGGGACCGCGCAGTACGCGCCCGGATGTCGAGGTCGGCGACCTCATCGCTGTCCATCAGGCGGCGACCGGCATTGAGGATTGCTTCCTGGAGTCCATCGAGCCGGCCGGGGACGCCGGGGCTCGACTCTCGATGGTCCAGTATGGCGGCGAGTCCGTCTTCTCGGCGCAATCCGGCTACACCGTCGAGTACATCGACCCTGAGGGCGAAATCGCCGACGTGCCGTTCGGGGCGTTCGAGCAGGCCCGGAGACCCGCGAACGTCCTGCATGTCGAACGGGTGGCGTTCCACGGCACCGAAACCGACCAGAAGCCGGCGCGGCCAGCCGGTGAGGACATCCCCGACAACTGGTCCGCCACCGACAATGTCACCGGCAACTTCGTCTGGATTTCCCGGCAGGTCCTGACGGTCTATCCGCTGGTCGCCGACCCGGCGCCGGCCACCTACCAGATTGTCCCGACCGTGTATGTGCCGGTAGGCTCGGAAGTCGATGCCGGGGTGTGGTCGGAGCCCGAACCGTATGGCGGCGCGCAAGTGGACGGTGGCGTCGACGGCTTCGGCATCGAAGAAGCCTATGCGCTGTTTCCCCTGACCCGCATGGTCAGCGGTTCGCCCGTCAACTACATCCAGAACGGCGCCATCGTCATACCGGAGTCGCAGCAACCGCTGTCGACCTGGCCCTACGACATCCTGATGGCCGCTACCGATGTCGAGAACAGCGGGCCGATCACCCGCGACGGCATCGTCTGGGAGGACGGTCCACGCCCGCCCACCGAATCCCACCCGATTCGCGTGAAGGCATTGCGGAGTGTGCCGGGCCAGCCGGAACACGGTGCGGCACCGGAAGACACCTGGGGCGCATGGTCCTGGTATGTCGACGTGCTGCGCCCGGATGACGGGACGCACGGTCTCACCTACCGGGAGATTCCGATTTACCGGAAGGTCGGCATCACAGCGGCGACACCCGGCGCCCCGTCAACGCCCACCTGGGACGGGTCTGCGCTCGGCGGTGTGACCGGCTGGTCGGCTGACTTCCCGGCCTACAACCCGCTGACCGAAAAGGTCGCTTGCGTCATCGTCCTGGTCGCTTCCGACGATTCGGCCGAAATCGTCGGTTCGGTCCGCATCTGCGAATCGCCCGGCGACATCAATGCCGTTTTCCGCCGGTCCGAAAACAAGCCGGCGCGGCTCGCTGACGGGTCGGCCCGCGTTCCGACGAACACCTACGACACGGACGGCAGCGTTCCGGCCGGCGACGGGTCCATCTGGGTGGCGGTCGGGCACCGGTCCGCGATGGCGGCAAACTACACCTGGAGCGACTGGACGCGGCTTGAAGGCACGGACGGGGCGGACGGGGTCAGCTACCGGGAAATACCAATCTACCGGAAGATCGGTTTGACGGCCGCGACCCCGGCGGCGCCGTCATCGCCCACCTGGGATGGGTCGACGCTCGGCGGCATCGGGTCGTACAGCACTGCATTCCCGAGTTACGACCCGAACACCGAAAAGGTGGCGTGCGCTATCGTTCTGGTCGGGTCGGACGATTCCGCCGCGGTCCAGGGGTCTGTGCGGATATGCGAATCGCCCGGTGACATCAACGCGGTCTTCAGGCGTGCGGCGACGAAGCCGGCGCGGCTTGCCGATTCGAACACCCGGCTGCCGGCGAGCACCTACGACACCGATGGAACGGTGCCGGCCGGCGCCGGTTCGATTTGGGTATCGGTCGGTAACCGCGCGCCGAACGCGACCGTCTGGAAGTGGAGCGATTGGGAAAAGCTGGAAGGCACCGATGGCAAATACGCCGCCAAGGAACTCGATGTCTATTTGGTGGTGAATGCCCCGGCGTCCGGCGGGTCGGCACCGGGAACGCCCACCGCCACCCGCTACGCCTTTGAAACGGATGGGATTTTCGGGTTGACGGCCAATTGGGTGCGCACCCGCCCGCTGACGGTTCAGCCGGGGCAGTTGGTGTACTGTTCGACCGTGTCCGCCCAGGACGACGGCACCGGGGAGGATTCTTCGCTGACCTTTTCGGCACCGGTCGTCTGCAACGACGTGCTCGACATCGACATCATCTATGGGCGCTTCGCCACGGCACCGCCGCGGCCCGCGAACACCGCCCACAACGTCATCGCCACCAACTTCTACGCCCGCCCGGGCCTGATACCGGCGAATGTGACCGGGACGCTCTATGAGTGCGTCCGGTATCTGAAGATCGACGGCAACAACATCCGGTGGGAGCACGATGACCCGTATGCCGCCGAAGGCGCGACGGCGCCGTTCTTCCGCCAGCCGGTGGTGGAAGTGCCCATCAGGGTGGTGGGCGATTCGGTGGCCGACGCGACCAGCTTTGTTCCGGATCCCGGCGAAGCGACGCTTGCCGTGGTGATCGGCGGGGTGGCCACCGAAGTGACCGTGGAAGGCGACATATCGGCGACCGGCGTGACGGCGACCCTTGGCGGCGCGAACGCTTCCGATTTCGAGATTGTGACGTGACGTACCGGCGCGCCGACGAACCCGGAGGGAAGGCATGGGAACGGCCGTTGATCGACACCCATGTGGTGCTGTGTTGGGAGAACGACGCGGTGATCTTCGCGTGTCCGTGCGGCGGGCGCGAAGTCTATGTCACGTCGCCGCCCCACACGATCACGTTTTCGGAAGACGGGAAGCTGACGTTAGACGGGTCGGTCGGGTCGAAGGAAGGCTGGAAGATGGTGCGTGGTGTCGGCATCGACGATCTGCCGAAGAACTGGTGTCACTTCTGGCTGAAGGACGGCGAACCGGAAATGTGCGACGACGCCAAGTGTCCTGGCGGGCAGGGTAGCGACTGATGGCCAGCCGCACCTGGACGATTGGCGTAGCCGCCGATTCATTTATCACCAGCTTCGGGCTGATGCGGTGGTCGAACCTGCAACTGGAGGTTCCCGCCGACCTGATGGCGGGCGACGCGGCGGGCTGGATTCGTTACCTTTCCTTAGCGGCGCTGACCAGCAGCAACGTCACCACCGAAATGCGGCTGGCGTCCACGCGAATCGGCGGCAGTCCATCGGCTGCCGGCCCGGACCTGAGCACGGCCTTCGAGACGGGCGGCTCGCTGACGTTTTCCTACACCGACACCGGCGGCACAACCCACACTCTGGTCGTCCCGTCAACCACGATCGACAACGACAGCACCGAGCCGTACCAGTGGATTGACGCATCCCTGTTTTCGGAGATTCGGGCGTTCGTCAGCGCGGTCGGTACGTCGGCGAATTCGGCGAACGTCATGCTCACGATGGACGACGGCGACACGCTGCCGGCGGCGGTGGCGCCGAGTGTCGTCATCGACCCGGTCGCGAGCGGCGACGAATCCACTACTGTCGGCCTGTCGGCCACCGTCACCGGCGGCAGCTATACCGGCGACGTGGAATACGCCTGGCGGGTGTCGGGCGGAACGCTCGACGACGCGACCAGCGCCACGCCCACCTGGACGCGCCCGGTCGTCACCAGCGACACCGACTACGACATCGACCTGACCATCACGGTTCGCGGTGACGGCACCGTTACGTCCGACGGTCCGGTGACCCGCGATGCCGCCCAGGTCTCCGCGACAGTCACCAACAACCCGATACCGGCAACCGTCACGCAGTACGCCTACCTCCGGGCGGCGACGCAACCGGCGGTGCCGGCACCGCAGAACCAGCAGTCGACCGCTGGCGTCCCGGCCGGGTGGTCGGCCAGCGCACTGACCGCCACTACCACCCAGGCGGTCTACCGCATCAGCCGCACCATCAGCACGCTCGACGGCGTCTTTCAGTCGGCGTCGTCGGATTGGGAATTCGACCCGGCGGTGCAGCCGTGGCGGCAGGCGGGGTTATCGCAGACCACCGAAACGCTTTACATGCGGTCGGGCACGCAGCCGACGGTGCCGACCGATACCGGCGAAGCCTTCCCGACCGGCTGGACGGAAGCGAACCCCGGTCCCGATGGCGCCAACAATGTCTACCGGATCCGGTCGACCAAACGCACCCGGCTTGGCGTCTTCGTCGACCGGACCGCATGGGCGTTCTTCGGCAACCAGCCGTTCCAGCAGGCGACCACCACCACCCGAACGCAGCACGCCTACCGGGTGGCCGAGACGCTGCGCAACAACCAGTTGCCGACTTCGACGGCCCAGGGGTTGCCGACCAACTGGACGGCCACACCCGGCGACGCCACCGCCGACAACGGCGTCTGGCGCATCAGCCGCACCGTCACCGAACGCCTGGGCGTCTTCGTCAGTGCGGGCGCGTGGGCCTGGAGTCCGGCCTACGGTTCGCAACCCTATATCGACCCGCTCGGCAGCACCCGAAGTGTCAAGTATGTGACGACCGTCCGGCACAAGGCGTCGGGCGTGCTGGCCAGCGTCGTCTGGGCATTGGCCACCGACATCCAGCGGGGTCGGGACGGCACGCCCGGTCGAAGCGCGCTGTCCACCATCTTTGGCGGCACCCTGGTGACCAGTGCGCCGACGACCACCGGCCAGATTCGGGTGCGCGCCGGCAACAACGCCATCGGCACCATCACGGACGCCAATGCCGAAAGCATCACGGCCGTGGACATCGGGATTTCGACCGGGACGGCGACGGCTACCGAACGGTTGCGCGAATTCCTGCCGCAAGTCGCGGCGAGCGGGGTGATGGCGGTCTATGAGAATCGACGCGACAATTGGGTCGACCTGCTGATAAACGCCATCCCGGCGACGATTGCGTCGAACGCCCGCACCGTCACGTTCACGGTCGAATACCTGGAACGGGGTGAAGCCCCGAATGTCACCGGGGCGTGCGCGTTCGGCTTCTCGGCGGCACCCAGGGGCGAAGACGCGGCCATCCCCAGGGACATCCGCATCTACGCGGCCGACAAGGATGACACGTCAATTACGGTCGGCACGGCTCGACCGACTGAAATACCAGACAGCTACCGCTTCCGCCTGTATGTCGGCACCGGCACCACGGTCGCGCAGACGAAGACCGGCGCCGGGAGCGCCACCGGATTCGTCACCACGTTCACCGGCCTGACGGCCAACACCCGGTATCGGGTCGAAGGCGTCGCCCTCTACGGGACGGAATCCGGGCCGACCGACATTCAGTTCATCAACACGGCGCAATCGATCGAACAGGGCGGCGCCGGGGCGCTGGCCATCGGCCTGTCTCCAACG
>CAZJRX010000029.1:0-2409 GCA_964548145.1 uncultured Pseudomonadales bacterium
CATCTCGTGGTAGAAGTCGTTGCCTTCCCGGGTGCGCTCGCCGACGCCGGCGAACACGGACAGTCCCGAGTGCTCGATGGCGATATTCCGGATCAGCTCCAGCATGGTCACCGTCTTGCCGACGCCGGCGCCGCCGAAAAGGCCGACCTTGCCACCCCGGGCGAAGGGGCACATCAGGTCGATCACCTTGACACCGGTCTCCAAGAGTTCGTTGCCGCCTTTCTGATCCTCGTAGGTCGGCGGCTTGCGGTGGATCGGCAGGTTCTCCCGGGAGTTGATCGGGCCCTTCTCGTCGACGGGATGACCGAGTACGTCCATGATCCGTCCCAGGGTTTCCTCGCCGACGGGAATCGAGATCGGTTCGCCCGTGTTGGCAACCGATAGGCCCCGGGACAAGCCCTCCGACGAGCCCATGGCGATGCAGCGGACGATGCCGTCGCCCAACTGCTGCTGAACTTCAAGCGTCAACCCCGTTTCGGAGACGATCAATGCGTCGTAGACGCCCGGGACCTCTTCCCGGTCGAACTCGACGTCGATTACCGCGCCGATGATCTGGACGATGTGTCCGTTTGCCATGCCTTCTATTTCCTCAACCTGTTCAACCCTGCGGGCGCGTTCGGGTCGCCCCTACGACGCAACCGTTAATCCGATCGGGGTGCCCCTACACCGCTGCGGCCCCGCCGACGATCTCCGAAATCTCCTGGGTGATCGACGCCTGGCGGGCGTTGTTGTAGAGGAGCGTCAACTCCTTGACGATCTCCTCGGCGTTGTCCGTGGCGTTCTTCATGGCGATCATCCGCGCCGCCTGTTCGCACGCCGTGTTCTCGATGACCGCCTGGTAGACGAGAGACTCGATGTAGCGCTGCACCAGGCCTTCGATCAGTTCCCGTGCATCGGGTTCGTAGATATAGTCCCAGCGGTGCCCGAACTCCGCCGAGTCCATCGGCGGCAGCGGCAGAAGCTGCCGCAACGCAGGCCGGTGCGTCATGGTGTTCACGAACTCGTTGGAGATGATGTCCAACTGCTGGATGCGGCCCTCTTCGAAGGCGTCGAGCATGACCTTGACGCCGCCGATCAGGTCGCCGATCTCCGGGGTCTCGCCGATGTTGCCCATGGTGGCGACCACGTTGCCGCCCACGGAACGGAAGAACTGCGCGGACTTGTTCCCGATCAGCGCCAACTCCGACTCCTTGCCGTCGTCCTGCCGCGACGACAGATTACGGATCAACTCGCGGAACAAGTTAACGTTTAAGCCGCCGCACAAACCCCGATCCGTGGACACCACGATGTACCCAATGCGACTGACCTCGCGTGTGGTCATGTAGACGTGGCGATACTCCGGGGCGGCATTCGCCAGGTGGCCGATCACCTGCTCGATGCGCTGGCTGTAGGGCCGGCCTTCCTGCATGCGGTCCTGGGTACGGCGCATCCGGCTCGCGGCCACCATTTGCATGGCACGCGTGCTCTTCTGCGTTGTCTGCACACTCGCGATCTTCTTCTTGATTTCTTTGCCGGCGGCCATGGCTACACCCTTCCGGTGGGAGTGACGCCGTACGGGGCAACCCTGTCGCGTCCGATGGGGGCGGGGTCACCCGCCCGGGGTTGGGGGGTTGGGTGGTTTGCCACGATATGGGGTTAGATTTCTCTAAACGCGCCCTATGGGCGCGCCAGGACGGGACCAGCCCGTCCCCTACGTGTCGTAATCCAAGCGCAAGTCGACATCGGCGGGTTGCTTACTGGTAGCTGTGGCTGGCCTGAAACTTGTCGAGCGCCGTTTTCATGTATTCGACGATCTCGTCGTTGTGATCGCCGGAGGCGGTGATCTCGGCCATCCAGTCGGCGTGCTCGGCATTCATGTAGGCCAGGAGATCGCGTTCGAAGTCGAGCACGCGATTCACCGGCACGTCCACCAAGTAGCCTTCGCTGGCCGCGAACAGGACGACGCCCATTTCCGCCACCGTCATCGGCGCGTACTGCCGCTGTTTCATCAGTTCCTCGACCCGGGCACCGTGATCCAGCTGGCGGCGCGTCACCTCGTCGAGATCGGACGCGAACTGGGAGAAGGCCGCCAGTTCCCGGTACTGGGCGAGTGCCAGTTTGATCCCGCCGGAGATCTTCTTGATGAACGGTACCTGCGCAGAACCGCCGACACGGGAAACGGAAATCCCGGGGCTCATGGCGGGACGGATGCCGGAGTTGAAGCGGTCGAGTTCCAGGTAGATCTGGCCGTCGGTGATGGAGATCACGTTGGCGGGCACGAACGATGAAACCTCGCCCGCTTGGGTCTCGATGATCGGCAGCGCCGTTAGCGAGCCGGTACGGCCTTTGATCTCGCCGTTGGTGAACTCCTCGACGTAGTCGGCGTTCACCCGGGCGGCACGCTCCAGAAGCCGCGAGTGGAGATAGAAC
>CAZJRX010000029.1:2419-10394 GCA_964548145.1 uncultured Pseudomonadales bacterium
CACATCGCCGGGATAGGCCTCGCGGCCGGGCGGGCGTCGCAGCAGGAGCGAGATCTCGCGATACGCCCAGGCCTGCTTGGTCAGGTCGTCGTAGATTATCAACGCATCCTCGCCCCGGTCGCGGAAGTACTCGCCCATCGCGCAGCCGGAGTAGGGAGAGATGTAGAGCATCGGCGACGGATCCGACGCGCTCGCCGCAACCACGATGGTGTGGTCCATGGCGCCGTTCTCCTCGAACGTGCGCACGATGTTGGCGATCGTCGACATCTTCTGGCCGATGGCGACGTAGACGCACTTGATGCCGCTGCCTTTCTGGTTGATGACCGCATCCACGGCGATGGCGGTCTTGCCGATCTGGCGGTCGCCGATGATGAGCTCCCGCTGGCCGCGGCCGATGGGAACCATGGCATCGATGCACTTGATGCCCAGCTGGACGGGTTGGTCCACGGTCTGCCGGGCGATGACTCCCGGCGCGACCTTCTCCACCGGGGCCGACGAGGAAGCGTTGATCGGGCCCTTGCCGTCGATGGGGTTGCCAAGGGCGTCCACGACGCGGCCCAAGAGTTCCGGTCCCGTGGGTACTTCGAGAATCCGCTTGGTGCATCGTGCGGTCATGCCTTCGGAGAGGCTCTCGTAGTCGCCGAGCACGACGCAGCCGACGGAATCGCGCTCGAGGTTGAGCGCCATGCCGAACAGGCCCCCGGTGAATTCGATCATCTCGCCGTATTGCGCTTCGGCGAGACCGTGCACCCGCACGATCCCGTCGGACACGCTGACGATGGTGCCCTCGTTCGCGGCCTGGGCGGCGACGTCGAGGTTCTCGATGCGGCCTCGGATGATGTCGGTGATCTCGGCCGGATTCAGTTGCTGCATTGCTTCAATCTCTCGAAATGTTCTAGTTGCGCTGGAGCGACTCGACGAGCCGGGTAAGGCGGCCGCGCACGGAGCCGTCGATGACCGTGTCGCCGGCCCGGACGATGGCGCCGCCCACCAGCCCCGGGTCGACGTCCACACTGACGTTCACGTCCTGATCGAAACGCTGCCGCAACGCCTCGGCGTAGCTCGCGACTTGCTGATCGGTGAGCTTGACCGCTGCGGTGATCTCAACGTCGAGGATCTTCTCGGCCTCGGCCTTCAACGCGTCGAATTGGGTGGCGATCTCGGGTAACAGCTCCAGGCGATGGTTGTCCGCCAAGACGTTCACGAACCGGCGGCAGCGGTCGTCGATCTCCTCGCGCACCACGTCGATCAACCGGTGCGCCTTGACGGCGGGCGCGAGGGACGGCTGCGCAATGAGTTGCTTGACCTGATCCGACTCGACGGCGCGAGCCAACAAACCGAGCATCGGCGACCACGCCGTCAAGCGGCCGGCCGAGCGGGCAAGGTCGAACGCCGCGTTGGCGTAGGGACGGGCGAGTGTGGCGATCTCGGCCACGCGAACGTCCCCTAGAGTTCCGCCGCAACCCTGTCGAGCAGGGCGTCGTGGCGTTCACGGTCGATGGACGCCTCGAGGATGCGTTCCGCGCCCATGACCGCCAGATCCGCGACCTCCGCGCGCAGCGTTTCCTTGGCGCGGTTGACCTCTTGGGCGACATCGGCCTGGGCCGCCTTCAGGATCCGCTCCCGCTCCGATTCGGCATCCGCGCGGGCATTGTCGATCATCTGCGCCGCCTGGCCGCGGGCGTCGTCGACGATGACGCGTGCCTCGGCCCGGGCTTCGTTGAGGATCTCCTCCGACCGGGCCTCCGCGTGCTCGAGATCGCGCTGCGCCTTCGACGCCGCCTCGAGTCCGTCCGCAATGGTCTGCTGGCGTTCGCGCATGGCGCGAATCAGAAACGGCCAGATGAACCGCCAGCAGAAGATCACGAAAATCGCGAAGGCGATCGATTGCCCGAGTAGCGTGCCGAGATTGACGTTCATGGCTGCACCCCGTGTAAAGCGAACCGACGGCCTAGATCGGCGGTGCGAAGATCACCATCAGGCCGACCCCGACGCCGATGATCGGCACGGCGTCCACAAGGCCCAGGATGATGAACATCTGCGTACGCAGCACCGGTAGCAGTTCGGGCTGCCGGGCGACGCCCTCCATGAACTTGCCGCCCAAAAGGCCCACGCCGATGGCGGCGCCCACCGCGCCGAGCCCGATCATCAGACCGGCGGCGATGAACAAGAGAACCTGCATCTCCATTTAATGACTCCTAGCTAAAGTTAGTGCTCGTCCGAGACGTCGTGCGCCTGGGCGAGATAGACCACGGTCAGCACCGCGAAGATGAACGCCTGCAAGGTGATCACGAGGACGTGGAACACCGCCCATGCCCATTGCAGGACAGCGGCCGTCAACCCGAGAACCAAGCCCGTGTACATGAGAGCGATCAGGATGAAGATCATCTCCCCGGCGTAGAGGTTGCCGAACAGACGCAGTCCGAGGGACACGGGCTTCGCTATCAGCGTCACCGTTTCGAGAACGAGGTTTACCGGGATGAAAAGCCACGTCAGGGGGGAGCGCAGGCTCACTTCGAACGGATGGCAGGTCAATTCCTTGACGAACCCGCCGACACCCTTCTCCTTGATGCTGAAGAAGATGATGAGCCCGAAGACGCTGAACGCGAGCCCCAGGGTGATGTTCGGGTCTGTCGACGGCACCACCTTCATGTAGTGGATCCCCATCTGCCACGCCGCTTCGGGAATCCAGTCCACCGGCACGAGGTCCATGAGATTGAGCAGGAACACCCACACGAAGATGGTCAACGCCATCGGCGCGATCAGGCTATTGGTGTGTTGGAAGATGCTCGATGTCGTGTCGTCGATGAAGTCGACGACCATCTCGACCGCATTCTGCAAACCGCCGGGTACACCGGCCGTCGCCTTCTTCGCCGCCATCCGGAATATCACGCAGAAGACCATGCCGAGGAAGACCGACCAGAAGATCGAGTCGACGTTGATGGCCCAGAAGCCCATCTCGGCCGCCTGCTCCGCGCTCTCGGCGAAGCCCCACGTGCCGTCCGCTTTCTGACCGTACGTCAAGTTCGTCAGGTGGTGCTTGATGTAGCCGCCGGCGTCATCGGCCATCGGATTCTTCGCTTTCCCGTCAGTCCCGCGGTTGCGTGCCGCTTTTCTCCGTGCTCGTCGCGCCGCCCACAAGCGGCGACGCCAACGGCACTATCAATGTCGCGACGAGGCCGACGAAGAACCCGAGGCTACCGGCCCCCAGAAACCCGAGAGCGACAACCAGGAGCACCACCATGAGCCCCATCTTCACCAGCCACCGAAAGAGGAACTTTCCCCCTTCGACGACCGCCTCTTGCGCCGCATCCTGCCCGCCGCGTCCGGCACGACTCGCCGCCCACGCGAAATACGCGTTCGGCAGAAGAGCCACGAGGCCACCCAGGAACGCGGACTTTGCCTCGTCCACGCTCCAAGCCAGTGCCACAGCCGCCACGACCACGGTGGCGGCGGCCTGCAGGGCCACGACCCGGACCGGCGTTCCCCAACGTCGACCGTGGCCGTCCGGCTCGGTCGCGTTCACCGACCGCACTCGCCTCTCGCGATGCTGTTGCACCGCCTAAGACCAAGAACGATCCGGGGTTCGCAAAGGGCGGGCATTATACGGACGGGGTCCAGTCTCTTCAAACGCGGATCGAACGGCAGCCGACGATTACGAATCCAACCTCGCCCCCATCCGGGAGAGGATTCCATCCAATTCGTCGAGGCTCGAATAGCGTATGACCACCCGCCCCTTGCCGGTGCTGCTCGACGTGATCGAGACCGGTGCGCCCAGTCGTTCGCTGACCGAACGTTCAAGCCGTCGCGTGTCCGAATCGGGCTCGGGCGTGGGCACTGCGCCCCTCAGTAGGCGTTTGACCAACGCCTCCGTCTGGCGAACCGACAGCGCTCGCTTCACCACCTCCCGACCGGCAGCCGTCTGCTCGTCAATCGATAGCCCGAGGAGCGCCCTGGCATGGCCCATATCGAGTTCGCGGTTGTCGATCATCCGCAGAACACCCGGCGCCAGGTTCAGCAAACGCAACAGGTTGGAAACCGCCGTCCGCGATCGTCCGACCGCGTCCGCCACCTCCTCGTGGGTCATGTCGTACTCCGCGAGCAGGCGTTTGAGCGCCGTGGCTTCCTCCACGGGATTCAAATCCTCCCGCTGGATGTTCTCGATCAACGCGACGGCCATTGCTTCGCGATCACCCAGCTCGCGCACCAAGGCCGGAATCGTCGCGAGCCCCGCCCGCTGGGCCGCCCGCCAACGTCGTTCGCCGGCAACGATCTCGTAGCCCCCTTCACCACGCGGTCGTACGATCACCGGCTCCAAGAGACCCTGGGCGCGGATCGACGCGGCCAGTTCCTCGATGCCCTCTTCGTCGATGCGCCGACGGGGCTGATGCGCACCGCGATAGAGGGCCTCCACGGGTAGCTCCGATACCCCCTGCGAGGGCACCGCCCCTTCCTCCACGGGGTCGGGCATCAGCGCCTCGAGGCCCTTGCCGAGACCGCTCCGCCTGCCGATCACCGAGTGTCCCCTTCGTCCGCCCCTGCGGAATGGAAATTAGCACCACGGCGCGACGTTTGCCGCAGGATTTTGCCCGGCACCGCCGACTAGTCTATTGAACGCGGAAAGAGGCTCTCACTCGAGTCGCATTTGCGATGCCGTATTTTGGCCATCACTCGTCGGGCTAGCCGGATGGCGGTGTATTGCCTCGCGCCGCGGATCGCGAACGAAGCTCCCCCGCCAGGGCCCGGTAGGCGCGTGCACCGCGGCAGCGCGGATCGTAGACGGTGGCTGGCAGACCGTGGCTCGGCGCTTCGGCGAGACGAACGTTGCGTGGCACGACCGTGCGGAACACGTCCTGCCCGAAGTACGCCATGAGCTGGCGCGAGACGTCGCGACTTAAGGTATTGCGCGGGTCGTACATCGTCCGCAGGATTCCCTCGATGACGAGCCCTGGGTTGCCTCGTTGCCGAACGCCGCGGATGGTCAACAGCAGGGCAGTGAGGCCTTCGAGCGCGTAGTACTCGCATTGCATGGGAATCAACACGCCATTCGCGGCCAGCAAGGCGTTGAGTGTCAACACGTTCAGCGACGGCGGGCAGTCGATGAGGACGTAGTCGAAGGCGGGAGCGGTATCGAGCCGCTGCCGCAGCCGCGTCGACCGGTCCTGTCCCGAGAGCAGCGCGACCTCGGCGGCCGTGAGGTCCGCATTGGCGGGAACGAGATCGAAGTCGCCCGTCGAACGCTTTACGACCTTGTCAAAGGTCTCGTCGCCGAGCAGCCACTCGTAGGCGCTTGCCGACAACCCGTTCTTGTCGATTCCCGATCCCATCGTGGCGTTGCCCTGGGGATCGAGGTCGATCAAAAGCGTCCGCGCGCCGTCAGCGGCCAACGATGCCGCGAGGTTGACGCTCGTGGTCGTCTTGCCGACACCCCCCTTCTGGTTCGCTACCGCTATGCGCCTCGCCATCGCCTATCCCCGCCGATCACGCCCGACCGAGGCGACTCCCGCTACCGATCACCGTCACCCATGTCTGGCCCGTGGACTCGGACGCGCGGATCTCGCCGCCATCGAACAAGGTAGGGTCCATTGGTCCCCCGGACTGAATCAAGGCCGCCCCCCCGGGCGCGACCAGGCCGCGCAGCAACTGCCAGGTCGCTTCTGGCGGCGCCACCGCCCGAGCCGTTACGGTATCAAACACCCGTGGGCCGAGAGAGCCGCCGCTACCTAATCGACGAACGTCCACGTTGACGACCTCAACGTTGGGAAGCGCCAGTTCAATGATCACATGCAGCAGGAAACGAGCCTTGCGTTCGCTGCGCTCGACAAGGGTAACCGGCGACCCAGGCCGTGCTATGGCCAGGGGCACACCCGGAAATCCCGCCCCCGAGCCGACGTCCGCCAGACTGCCGCACCACCAGGGCAACAGGTTGAGGCTATCGAGGATGTGGCGTTCGCGCAGCCGTTCCACGTCCCCACGCGATACGAGGCTGCCCCGCTTGTTCCAGCGGCGAATCAGCCGCTCGTAGGCCTCAAGAGCGCCCGCTCGAGCGGGATCGATGCCCCGTTCCTCAAGAGACCGAGCGAGGGTGGCCTCAGGCGCGGCGTTGTTCGCCGGCATCGCGCTTGGCGTGCACCAGAAGCAGCGACAACGCCGCAGGGGTCACACCCGGCACCCGCGCCGCCTGGGCTATGTTCGCGGGTTGGCGTGCCGCCAGCTTGTCCTTGAGTTCATTCGAGAGCCCTGAGATGCTGCGGTAGTCGAAGTCCGGCCGCAAGACGACCTTCCCGTTCGCCTTCAGCTTCGCGATCTCTTCGTCCTGACGCTGCATGTAGCCCTGGTACTTGGCATCGATCTCCAGTTGCGACACCACGGACGCCTCCACCGTGATTCCGTGACCTTGCAGCACGGCCACCAATGCGTCCACATCGAAGCCCGGGCGCTTGAGCAGGTCGATCAGTGACACGGGTTTGTCGATCGGCTCTCCCGTGGCTTCGGTAACGGCCCGGGCTAGGTCGTTGCCGGGCACCGCGACGACTTCCGACAGCACTGCGGCGCCTCGCTCGAGTTGCCGTTTCTTCGCGGCGAAGGCGGACCACCGGGCGTCGTCAACCAAGTGGAGCTCGCGGCCTTTTCCGGTCAGCCGCAGATCCGCGTTGTCTTGACGCAACCGCAGGCGGTACTCGGCGCGGCTGGTGAACATGCGGTACGGTTCGGTAACGCCGAGCGTGACCAGGTCGTCGACCAACACGCCGATGTAGGCCTCGTAGCGCTGTGGACACCAGGCGTCGCGCCCGGCCACCGCGCGGGCGGCGTTGAGCCCGGCCACGAGCCCCTGGGCCGCCGCTTCCTCGTAGCCGGTGGTGCCGTTGATCTGCCCGGCGAAGTACAGTCCCTCGATACATCGGGTTTCCAGTGACGGCTGCAAGTCCCTGGGATCGAAGTAGTCGTACTCGATGGCATAGCCCGGGCGGGTAATGTGGGCTCGTTCGAAGCCGGCAATGCTACGCACCGCAGCCAACTGCACATCGAACGGCAGGCTCGTCGATATGCCGTTCGGATACAGCTCGTGGGTTTCAAGCCCTTCCGGTTCCACGAATACCTGGTGCGTCGACCGGTCGGCGAAACGCACGACCTTGTCCTCGATCGAGGGGCAGTAGCGCGGTCCCGCCCCTTCGATCACACCCGTGAACATCGGCGACTGATCGAGGCCCGCGCGGATGATGTCGTGCGTACGCGTGTTGGTGTGAGTGATGTGACACGGTACCTGGCGGGGATGGTCGTCTGGCGACGACAACACCGACATGGTCGGACGCGGGTCTTCGCTCGGCTGGCGCTGCATCACGCTGAAGTCCACCGTACGGCCGTCGATGCGCGGCGGCGTGCCCGTTTTCAGTCGATCGACCCGCAGCGGCAACGACCGCAGGCGCTCCGCGAGGACATTGGACGGTGCGTCACCCGCGCGACCGCCGGGTTGGTTCCGAAGGCCGACGTGAATCCGTCCACCGAGAAAGGTTCCCGTGGTGAGGACCACCCGGCGGGCACGGAACCGCAAGCCCATCTGCGTGACAACGCCGGCCACGCGGTCGCCATCGATTTCGAGGTCGGTGACCGATTGCTGGAATACCGTCAGGCCGGCGCAGTTCTCCACCGCAGACCGAATTGCATTGCGGTAGAGCACCCGATCGGCCTGGGCCCGGGTGGCACGAACCGCCGGTCCCTTGCGCGAGTTCAGGGTGCGGAATTGGATGCCCGCCTGATCGGTCGCCCTCGCCATGGCGCCGCCCAACGCATCGATCTCGCGCACCAGGTGCGATTTGCCGATCCCACCGATGGCGGGATTGCAGGACATCTGGCCGATTGTCTCGATGCTGTGGGTAAGCAGCAGGGTGGTCGCGCCCACCCGTGCCGAGGCGAGTGCGGCTTCGGTGCCGGCGTGGCCGCCACCGATTACGATAACGTCGAACTGTTGCGGGTG
>CAZJRX010000029.1:10404-14874 GCA_964548145.1 uncultured Pseudomonadales bacterium
CATGACTTGTCGAGGCGAGACCCGAGGCGGGCGCGGATTATACGCCCGCTCGGCAAATCCACCCGGATGTTTGTCGGGTGCCGGATCCCACTCATTTGCCGATGCAGAAGGTGCTGAAAATCTCGCCCAGTAGATCGTCCGCCGTCGTGACACCGACGATCTCGCCGAGGTGGTCCTGTACCTGACGTAGGTCCTCGGCGGCCAGGTCGGCGGCGTGTTCGCCAAGGCGCTTGCGAGCCTCGGTGCTTCGGCCGAGCGCCGCACGAAGGGCGTCGAGGTGGCGCTTGCGCGCCAGGAAGGCACCTTCGCCCGGCGCTATCCCGGCGAACGCCGCGATCGCTGCCCGCAGGGCGTCGACGCCGTCGCCGTTGAGCGCAGAGATGCACACCATGTTCTCGCGACTCCCCGGTGTCTCGCCGGTGAGATCGACCTTGTTCCGAACTCTCAGCGTCGTCGGGGTCTCCTGCGCATTCCGCCCGAGATCCGCAACGGCGCCCGCAGTCGGCGGCATCGCCGCTGCGTCCTCAACCGCGAGTACCAAATCCGCCGCTCCCATGGCCGCCCAGGCCCTTTCCACCCCGATCTTCTCCACGGGGTCGCCGCCGACCCGCAGCCCCGCCGTGTCCGTGATCCTTACCGGCACACCCTCGATTTCCAAGTCCGCGCTTAGTAGGTCCCGCGTCGTCCCCGGGATGTCCGTGACGATGGCCCGGTTATCCGCGAGAAGCCGGTTCAAAAGGCTTGACTTGCCGACGTTTGGTGGTCCGGCGATGACGACGTTGAGGCCCTCGCGCAGTACCTGGCCCCGGCGAGACTCCGCTAGCAGGCGTTCGATTTCCGCTTCGACGGTCTCGAGTCTGTCGAGTGCGTCCGACTCTCCCAGCAAGTCGATGTCCTCGTCCGCGAAGTCAATCGACGCTTCGAGAAAGACACGAAGGTCGAGCACGGCCCGGTCGATCGCCATCACCCGGTCGGAGAATTCACCGGCCAGAGATCGCATCGCCGCCCGGGCCGCACGCCGGGACGCACTGTCGATCAGGTCCGCGACCGCTTCCGCCTGGGCAAGGTCGATCCTGTCGTTCAGGAACGCCCGCTCGGTGAATTCCCCCGGACGCGCGAGTCTGGCACCCAACGCGCAGACGCGCTCGAGGAGGCGCTCCATGACCACAGGACCGCCATGCCCCTGCAGCTCCACGACATCCTCGCCGGTCATGGATTTCGGCGCCTCGAAACAGATCACGATGCCACGGTCGATCGCCGAACCGTCGGCCGCCAGGAAACTGGCCAACGTTACGCGGCGCGGCGGCGGAACGTAACCGACCACACCGCGAATGATCGCCCCGAGACTGCTCCCGGACACACGCACCACGCCGATGCCGCCGCGGCCCGGCGGCGTCGCGATCGCGGCGATCGTGTCTCGCCCGGATTTCTCACCAGCCGCTTGATGCGATGGCGAAGCTCTTTTCACTGGTATAGCCCGCAGAGGGTGCTACGTGGACGCCTTCTCGATCTTCCGGGTGATATACCACTGCTGCAGCAGCGATAGGAGGTTGTTGACCAACCAGTAGAGTACCAACCCCGCCGGAAAGAAGATGAACAGTGCCGTGAACACGATTGGCATCGCCTTCATCACCTTCGCCTGCATCGGATCGGGCGGCGGCGGATTGAGAAGCTGCATCGCGTAGAACGAGACGCCGTAGAGAAGGGGGAGGACGAAGTAGCCGTCCATCGCCGCCAGATCCTGGATCCAGAACACGAAGGGCGCCTGGCGGAGTTCGACGCTCTCTATCAGCACCCAGTAGAGGGCGAGGAACACCGGCATCTGAACCACCAGGGGCAGGCAGCCGCCCAAGGGGTTGGCGCCTTCCTTCTTGTAGAGCGCCATCATCTTCTGCGAGAGCTCCTGGCGGTTGTCGGAGTAGCGCTCCTGGAGCCGCTTCACCTGCGGCATGACCTTCTTCATCTTCGCCATGGACCGATAGCTCGCCGAGGCCAACGGATACAGCAGCAACTTCACGCAGAAGGTCAGCAGGATGATCGCCACCCCCCAGTTGCCGACCACGGAATGGATGGCGTCGAGCACGTAGAACAATGGCACGGACATCCACCAGAGGAACCCGTAGTCCACCGTCAAATTCAGGTGCTCGGCGATCTCCTCCAAGCGTCGCTGGTCTTTCGGACCGACATAAAGCTTGGCACCCACCGTTGCGCTCTGGCCAGGGGCTACGAATACCCGAGGGCCCACGAAACCTACCGCATACGTTCCATCTCGTAGCCTGCGACCGTAGTAAGCGTTCACTTCACCAGGATTACCCACCCACGAACTGACGAAGTAGTGCTGCAGCACGGCTGCCCAGCCCCCCTCCACTTCTGTCCGGTAGGTACCCTCGTCGAGATCTTCGAAATCAATCTTGTAGTAGCGGTCCTCTTGGGTTGTAAAGGCGGCGCCGACGTAGGGCCGGGGGCCGAACGGCACTCCCGAGTCGTCGGGTCGCGAGGCGTCGCGTTTCAACTGCGCGAACAGCTGAGCCTCGAAGTTCTCGGTCGAGCGGTTGTCTATGTCCTGATCAACGGCGATCAGGTAGTCGTCGGCATTGAAGGTGAAGCGCTTGGTCAACACCACGCCATCGGACTCGTGGCGAAGCGTTACCGTTTCCTCGCCTTCCTCGATGTCGTAGCGACTCGCGCCGGCCGAATACAGCGGCCGTCCGTTTCTATCGCGACCGTCAGCACCGATGAGCCCGCTTTGGGCGACATAGACGTGATCGGCGCGCTGGTCGAGGAGCGTCACCGTCTCCGCGCTACCAACCTGCTTGGGGAACCGGGGAAGGCTGAGCCTGACGATGTCGCCGCCGCGCCGGTCTATCCAAACCTCGTGTACCGGGGTGCGAACTCGGACCAAGCGGTCGACGTCGTCGAAGGGAATCGCCTGCGGTTCAGGTTCGCGGGGCGCAACCAGATCGACGGGTACGTCGTCGTCCGCCGGCGGCTGCCCAGTTGGGTCCGCCGCACCCTCCTCGGGGCCGAGGCCCTCCGGCAAATCGACCGGCGTCCCGACCGTGGGCGCATCCTGAACGGCCACCGGGTCCTGTGCGCTCGGCCCGAAGTCCTGGGTCCAGGTGTAGACCAGCACGTAGCCCAACACACCGAGGGCCACCAGCAGGACGATGCGCTGGATTTCAGTCGACGGCATGGCTCTGAACACGGCGTTCGGGCGGTGGGACCGGGTCGAATCCGCCAGGATGCAGCGGGTGGCAGCGCAGCAGCCGCCGGGCCGACAATGCCGCGCCCTTCAGCAGGCCGTGCCGGGAGAACGCCTCCAGCGCATAGCTCGAGCAGGTCGGGTGAAACCGGCAGTGACGGCCCAGGCAGGGACTGACGTACCGGCGGTATGTCCTCACGAGGGAGATAAGACACCGTCCCGGGAGGCGCCGCCACCACGTTGACCGATCAGACACCAGGGGTACCTCGCACGTTGCGACGAACATCCAGGCTGGACAAGGTCTGGAACAGGCGAGTTGCCTCGGTCGCGCTCACGATGGCACCGGCGTCCGCCACACGCACGACGATGTCCATCGCGGGCAGGTCGCACGCTTGCCGAAAGGACTCCCTGATCACTCGCTTGGCCCGATTGCGATCCACCGCTCGCGGCAGCATTCGTTTACCAACTATGAGGCCCAAGCGGGCGTCTTCAAGATCGTTGTATGTTGCCGCGAGCCGCAGCGGTCCCCGGGCCGTGCGCAAATGAGCTCGGCGGAGTACTCGATCGAACTGATTCTTGCGGAGCAGGCGCTTGCTGCGGCCGAAGTCACTCCCAGAGTCCACCGCCGGTCATCCGGCGGCTCAGACCGACAGTCTCTTGCGACCCTTCGCCCTTCGAGCGTTCAAGACCTTGCGACCGTTCTTGGTCGCCATGCGGGCACGGAACCCGTGGGTTCGTTTGCGCTTGATCACGCTTGGCTGGTAGGTCCGTTTCATCGGTGGGTGTCAACGGCACAGGCGGCGGCGGGGGCGCGATTGTAGGAGTCCCGCAAGACGGGTGTCAACGCGGCAGATTGGGTCGGCAGTTGGCGCGTACCGTCGTTTGTCCACGGCCCAAGAACGATAATGATCTCTCATATGTACAAACTTGTCGTTGTTGTTGGGCCACCCTACTACTGTGCGTATCGTCGCGAACGTACGGAATCGATGGCAGATTTCCTACAAGCGACGTTGTGCAAATCGCCTTGACATGGTGCGAGAAACCGTTGGCTTTCTAGGCGCTCGCGATGGCTATCCGGACGTGCCCCCGGAGCCCCTACATGATGTCCACAGGTTACGCACAGCGGCGTCGATGGCCGGTTCCCAAGGGTCAATCGTTAAGCATTTGAATTGCCACGAAAACCCGAAAAACATTGAGTTTTCGTCGCGAAACGCATAGCCAAGACTGCGGCTCGTTCATTAGAATGTCATCCGCGTTCGCCGTGGTTG
>CAZJRX010000029.1:14884-18700 GCA_964548145.1 uncultured Pseudomonadales bacterium
GGCGACAATAACGATAATGTGGGGGGGCGCAATGCCTAGTTGGGTGGATGAGCCGGAGGATCCCGAAGGAGTCCCTCTGGTGTGGCGGAAGTGTCTTTCCAGGCTCCGGGAGGAACTGACCTCTCGGCAGTTCAATACCTTCATAAGACCTCTACAGGTTCGCCAGGAAGGCACCAAGCTACTTGTCTTCGCGCCCAACGACCATGTCAAGAAGCAGGTGCGGGACGAGCATCTGCCTCTGGTATGGGACATCTTTGATCGCGAGGAGCATGGCGACGTTCACGAACTCGAGCTGACGGTCGGCAGTCGCGAGCGGTCAGTCGGTGCCCCCCTTCGGGCTGAGCGGACGCGAGGCAACACCGAATCGCGAGCGACGAAGCTCGACCGGGACCATGTCTTCGCCAGCTTCGTGGAGGGAAAGTCCAACGAGGTGGCCAAGGCGGCGGCGCAAGCAGTGGCGGCCAACGCCGGACGGTCGTACAACCCGCTGCTGCTATACGGCGGCGTCGGGCTTGGCAAGACACACCTCATGCATGCCGTCGGCAACGAGATACTCGACCGCACGCCCGGGTCCAACGTCGTCTATCTGCACTCCCAGGCATTCGTTGATGACATGGTTGAGGGCATCCGAACCGGGACCATCCGCCAGAAGATGCAGCACTACAGTTCGGTGGACGTCCTCCTGATTGACGATGTTCAGTTCTTTGCCGACAAGCTCCGGTCCCAGGAGGAGTTCTTTCACGTTTTCAACGCAGTGGTCGAGCAATACAACCAGATGGTTCTTACCTGCGACAAATACCCCACCGAGATCAACGGGCTCGAGGAGCGCCTGAAGTCACGGTTCGTGGGCGGGCTGACGGCCGAGATGGAACCGCCGGAGCTGGAAACGAGGGTCGCGATTCTCAAGAAGAAGGGAGAGGCCGAGGGTATAGAGGTTCCGGATGACGTCGCTTTTCACATCGCGGACAACATACGCTCGAACGTCCGGGAGCTCGAGGGTGCGCTTCAACGGGTGATCGCCCATGCCCGGTTCAAGCGGGCAGCGGTGTCCGTCGAGCTGGTGAAGCAGGCGTTGCACGACCTGCTGGCGATCCACGGGCGCCAAGTCACGGTCGACAACATCCAGAAGGTGGTTGCCGACTACTACAACATGAGGGTATCCGACCTGCTGTCGCAGAGACGCAACCGATCGGTTGCCCGACCGAGGCAGATGGCCATGTGCCTGGCCAAGGAACTGACCAAGAACTCGCTTCCCGACATCGGGGAGAAATTCGGAGGCCGCGATCATACAACCGTGCTCCACGCCTATCGTAGAATCTGCGAGCTCCGGGAGAGCAACACCGACATCGCGGAGGACTACAAAATCCTGTCGCGTCTGCTCACCCATTGAAGGGTCGCCCGGGTCTAGGGGCTTGTGGCGACGGGAGCGCCGCCAATCCGAGGAGCGAATGAATGAAATTCCGAACGACTCGAGACGCGCTGTTGCGCCCGCTTCAGATACTGAACGGGGTCATTGAACGGCGCCACACGCTTCCGGTTCTCGCCAATATTCTCGTGCAGACCGACGCTGACGGGTTGACCCTTCGGGGTACCGATCTCGAGGTCGAACTGGTCGTTGCACTATCGGATGGCGTGGAGATTCAACCCGGTGAACCGGCGGCGACGACCGTGCCGGCTCAGAAGCTTGCGGAAATCTGGCGGTCTTTCCCGGATGGCGCCGACGTGACGTTCTCCTTGGAGGGGCAGCGTGTCGTAGTGCGTTCGGGTCGCAGTCGTTACCAGTTGTCCACGGTATCTGCGGAGGAATACAACCCCTTCGAGGCGGCTGACGGCGAAGTCAGCATCACGCTGCGCCGTTCGGAGGTGCAGAAACTACTCGCGCGGACGAGCTTTGCGATGGCGAATCAGGACATTCGCTACTTCCTGCGGGGACTGCTTCTCGAGATGACGGGAACGAATCTGCGAGCGGTGGCGACCGATGGTGCCCGCATGGCGATGCATACCCTGGACCGTGGTGCCGACGGCGTGGATCGGCTCCGGGCGATAGTGCCCCGCAAGCGGATACAGGATCTCGAGCGGCTTATCGCGGACAGCGATCTGAACGTGGAGTTTTCGTTTGGGAGGACGCATTTACGCGTCACGCAAGGTGAGTACACGCTAACTACACGATTGGTGGAAGGACAGTTTGCGCCGTATGAGGGATTGGTTCCTCGCAGCGTCAGCCGCTCCATTACCAGTGATCGCGAAACCCTTCGTCGGGCGCTTCAGCGTGCCGCCATCGTGTCGAACATCGTTGGCTTTCAGGTCGACGGCGAGCAGTTGACGATCCGCGCGTCGAATAACGAACAGGAAGAGGCCGAAGAAGTGGTGCCGGTTGACTACGATGGCGATCCCATGGAGATCAACTTCAACGCGAGCTACGTCCAGGACGTATTGAACGCCGTCGAATCCGATGCCGTGCAGATGTCGTTTCCCGACGACAACAAGATTGCCAAGATCGAGGCGGCCGGCGACGAGGACTCGTTGTACCTGGTGATGCCGCGGCGGCAGTAGACCGGGCGAGTCGGCTCGTCGCGTAGAACGGTCGCCATCCGGCGGCCCAAGCTCAAGGCGAACCCCGACGTCATCTGGCGTACGAGCGATCGCAATGCTCGTTGAACGGGTCGACATAGCCAACGTCCGCAACATCGAGTCGGCGAGGCTTGAACTCGACCCTTGCGTGAACCTGCTGGTGGGTCCCAATGGGGCGGGCAAGACATCCGCCCTCGAGGCCCTCTACCTCCTGGTTCGCGGGCGTTCGTTCCGAACGACGCGAGCGGATCGGATCATTCGGCACGAGCAGGAGTCCATGGCGGCGGGTGCGTTGCTGGTCGACGACCGGTTGGGTCGGGTACGTCTGGGCTATGGCCGGAAGCGTCGCGGTCGGGTTGAGCTTCGACGCGATGGTCGGCTCATTCGCCAATCCTCCAAGGTTGCGTCCGTTCTGCCGATCCAGTTGATGCTCCCGGATTTGCCGGAGTTGATTTTCGGCGGGCCCTCGGGGCGGCGGCAGTGGATGGACTGGGGGGTGTTTCACGTGAAACACGACTACGCGGAGGTCCTTGGGGGCTATCTGCGTGCTTTGCGGCATCGAAACCAAGTACTCCGAACCGCCGATTGGCCGACCCTTCCCGCCTGGACGGCCCAGGTTGCGGCACTCGGCGAGGCGGTTGGCGAAGCTCGACGAACCTACTTCAACGAGGTGGTGGCGTACGTCCGCGATGCCTTGGCGGCATTGAACGCCGACCTTCCGGTGGCGTTCGAATACGTTCCGGGTTGGAACGGCGATAGTTTGGCGGAAGTGCTAGGCCAACAGGTCAATCGCGATGTAAAATCGGGGGCTACGCAGGCGGGTCCGCACCGAGCGGACGTACGCGTGATTTGCGGGTCTGAAGACGCGGCCCAAGTGCTATCCAGAGGCCAGGGAAAGGCAGTGGCGAGCGCGATGCGTCTCGGACAAGCGCAGGCCTTGGCGAATTCGGGAACTCGATCGTTGTTTCTCATCGACGATCTTGGCGCCGAACTCGACGAGACGCATAACGAGCGATACTACCGCGTGCTGGACGACATGGATTGTCAGATCGTAGCGACCGCCACCCAGGGTGCTATCGGCGAGGTACTGATGAAGTCCCGCGGAGGTCGCATGTTTCACGTGAAACAAGGTCGCTTCGAGCAGGTATGACACGCCGGCGGGGAATGGACCAGGCAGGACAGCAATGACGGACGAGAAAGACACTGTCGACCCGGAAGGTGCGGATCGGGCGGACGTTGAGGAGG
>CAZJRX010000030.1:0-18639 GCA_964548145.1 uncultured Pseudomonadales bacterium
GGCGTCGACGCCGGCATCCAAGAGCGCCCGCGCGCCGTCCCGGGTGGCGACGTTGCCCCCCATCACCGGCACCGTGGGGTATTTCTGCTTGATCCAACTGATGCGGTCGAGCACCCGTTGCGAATGGCCATGCGCCGTGTCGACCACGATGATGTCGACGCCCGCCTCCACCAGCGCCGCCACCCGGTCGTCGGTGTCCGCACCGGTTCCCACCGAGGCACCGGTGCGAAGCTGGCCGCGTTCGTCCTTGCAGGCATTGGGAAATGCCTGGGCCTTGGCGATGTCCTTGACGGTCACCATGCCCTTCAACTGGAACTGCTCGTTGACCAGGAGAACCTTCTCGATGCGGTGGTTGTGGAGTAGCTCGGTCACGTCCTCCACCGGCGCGTCCTCCGCCGCGGTGACAAGCCGTTCCCGGGGTGTCATGACGTCCGCCACCCTCGCGTCCATGCGAGTCTCGAAACGGATGTCACGGGCGGTGACGATGCCGAGCAGATCCGAGCCCCGCACGACCGGCACGCCGGAGATCTTGTGTTCGAGGGTGAGTGCCAGGAGTTCCCGCACCGTGGCTTCGGGCCGTATCGTGATGGGATCGCGAATCACCCCCGTCTCGAACTTCTTGACGGCCCGGACCTCCCGGGCCTGGGCTTCCATGGACAGGTTCTTGTGGACGATCCCGATGCCGCCCTCCTGGGCCAGCGCAATGGCGAGGCCGGACTCGGTGACCGTGTCCATGGCGGCGGAGACCAGCGGGATATTGAGGCCGATGTGGCGTGTCAGGCGGGTGCCCAGATCGACTTCGGAGGGCAGGACTTTGGAGTAGGCAGGCAGCAGGAGGACGTCATCGAATGTCAGGGCTTCGTGAACAATCCTCAGCATCGGGACACCTTGGCCAAACGTGGGGGCGGATCATACGCGTGGGCGTTGGGGGGTGTAAACCGCAATGACGCCGACCCCTCGCCGCCCCGACCCCGTCGCGACCGACAGCAATATGTCTTCACCATATTCAATAGTACGGGTAGTATGGGTCAGATGAAAACGACCATCGACATCCACGACGAACTGCTTGCGCGGGCAAAGCGTCATGCCAAGGAAACGGGACGCCCCGTACGGGCGTTGGTCGAAGAGGGGTTGCGTCTCGTACTCGCCACAACCCAGGCGCAGCATCGATATCGGCTGCCGGACCTTCGCGCCGGCGATCCGAACAGGGATGATCCCATGGCGGGCTTTTCGTGGCCGGAACTGCGCGATTTGATCTACGGTGACCGGACAACCCAGTGATTGCCCTCGACACGAACATCCTGGTCTACGCGCATCGGCGGGAGTCCCAATTCGCGGACGCCGCTCACGCCCTCATGGTCGACCTCGCCGAGGGGGACAGGCCGTGGGCGATCCCCTGGCCGTGCTGCTACGAGTTCCTCAGCGTGGTCACGAATCGTCGAATCTGGAAGGACAACGCAACGCCACAGCGTCACGCTTGGCGACAATTCCAGGCGTGGCTACGGTCGCCGTCGATGAGCGTCATCGGCGAAACCGCCGGGTTCGCACAAACCCTTGGCCCCTTCGTCCAAAGGCGGCATGTGGTCGGCGGTGTCGTTCACGACGCCCGTATTGCTGCGATCTGCGTGGCGCACGGCGTCGACGAACTGCTCAGTCGAGACCGGGATTTCTCGCTGTTTCCCGAGTTGCCCGTCCGCGACCCGTTCTGACGAGCCGCCGCCGCACATTGCTACACTGCGGCAATGCAGTCGAGAGTCCAGACGCGCACAACCCCTACGACCGAACGCGTTCGCACGGTCAGCGAGGTCAACGCCGAGGCCCGGTTCCTGGTCGAGGAGCGCTTCCGCCGGGTCTGGGTCGAGGGCGAAGTCTCCAACTTCCGACCCTACGCCTCCGGGCACTGGTACTTCACGCTCCAGGACGACCGGGCCCAACTACGCTGCGTCATGTTCTCGGGCAACAACCGGTACGTGCGCTTCCGTCTCGCCAACGGCCTGTCCGTCGTGCTACGCGGGCGTCTGTCAATCTACGAGGGTCGCGGCGACTTTCAGGCCATCGTCGACCACGTCGAACTCGCCGGCGAGGGGGCACTGCGGGCTGCCCTTGAGAAGCTGAAATCGCGTCTCGCCGCCGAGGGACTCTTCGCCGAGGATCGCAAACGGGCTCTGCCCGACTACCCGCGTCACATCGCCGTAATCAGTTCGAGAACCGGTGCCGCGCTACGCGACGTGCTGGCCGTGATTCGGCGCCGATTCCCCTGCGTTCGGGTCACTTGCTTCGACGTCGCCGTTCAGGGTTTCGAAGCCGAGGGCCAGATCGTCGCCGCGTTCGACCGCGCCGAGTTCATGCGTCACCCGCCCGACGTGATCGTGCTGACCCGTGGCGGCGGTTCGCTGGAGGATCTGGCGGCGTTCAACCTGGAGTCGGTGGCGCGGCGAATCGCGACGGCCGAGATTCCCGTGGTTTCCGCCATCGGCCACGAAACCGACGTGACCATCGCCGATTTCGTCGCCGACCGGCGTGCACCGACCCCGTCGGCGGCGGCGGAGATGGTGACACCGGACCAAGCCGACATCGAAAGCCGCCTCGGGCGTATGGCGGACGCGCTTGCCGCACGAATGAACGTGCGGCTCGCGACCGACCACCGGTTGCTGGCCGCCACGCGGCGTCGTCTGGTGCATCCGGGGCGCACGGTGGAGCAGCGCATGTTGCGCACCGACGAACTCGGCGAACGTCTGCTGACGGCGACGACGGCCAGGTTCGCACTCGCTCGCACAAACCTGCGCCACCGCGAACGACTACTGGAGAACTGCAACCCGGCCACGCGCCTCGCTCCCAATCGCGCCGCCGTGGCACGTGCTGCGGCTCGCCTGCAGACTGCGACCACGAAAGCGGCCGGGGATGGCGCAACGCGCCTCGGCACCTTGAGCCGCGCGTTGAACGCGGTCAGCCCGCTGGCGACGCTTGCGCGCGGCTTCGCCATCGTCGCCAAACCGGACGGCAGCCACTGGGGCCGGCCGGTCACCTCGACCACCGAGGTCGAGCGCGGCGATTCGCTTGTCGCGCACTTGGCGGACGGTGCCATACAGGCTACCGTGGACGGCACGGATTCGTCATCCAAGGATGGAATATGAACCCAATCGCGCTTTTGCTTACCGCGTCGGTGACCGTGGACACCGGGGGCGTGGCCGCCTTGCCTCTCCCGGCGGACGCCATCGACGTGCTCTACGATGATGAACCCGCACTGATCGTCCAGGATCACGTGATCGTCGGCGTGCCCCTCGATGCGGCGCCCGGTCGGCATCAGGTCGTGGTCCGAACCGTCGACGGCGATCGCACGATCGACTTCGAGGTCGTCGCCAAGCACTACCCGGAACAGCGGCTGACCATCGCCAACAAACGCCAGGTGAACCCGTTGCCGGAGGATCTCGAACGGATCGCGCGGGAGTCGAAACGACAGCGGGACGCCTACGCCCGCCGTACGCCGGTACGGCACGATCTGCTGCCGTTCGAGCAACCGGTCCAGGGCATCTACTCCAGCCCGTTCGGACTGCGCCGGTTCCTGAACGACCAACCCCGGTCGCCGCACTCGGGGCTCGACATCGCCGCCGACACCGGCACGCCGGTCGCGGCGCCTGCACCCGGGACCGTGGCGCTCACCGGCGACTTCTTCTTCTCGGGCAACGTGATACTGCTCGACCACGGCGGCGGCCTGGTCAGCATGTACGGGCATCTGGACCGGATCGACGTCCGCGAGGGGGATATCGTCGACCGCGGCGACGTCATCGGGACGGTCGGCGCCACCGGCCGGGTCACCGGTCCCCACCTGCATTGGACCATCAGCATGCAAGGCGCCCGCGTCGACCCGGTTGAGCTGATGCAGGTATTCGCCGGACTCGCCGACGAAGCAGGGAGCGGTCCGCAGTAGCGCCATCCTGAGCCCGGGCCGACGCGTCGGCGACGGGCTTGTCCCGAGGCGTCGCCATTGAGGCCTGGTGAGACCGAAGGCGGGCGGGGACGACCCCGCCTAAGAGCCTGTGCCATCGGAAACCGAGGGCGGGGCCCTTGGCACGAGCCTGTGCCATCGGAAGCCGTGTTGGCTCTGCCCCCGAGGCGTGGGTTGGTCTACGACGAGCGGTGTCGGATTACGCGTCGGCGGCGCTTGATCTGACGGCGTGTCAGCTCGTTGCGACGACCAGCGAAGGGATTCCGGGTTGTTCGCGTCTCTAGGCGAACGGGGACCCCCACGAGGTTCAACGCTTCGCGATAGCGGTTGACGAGATAGCGGCGATAACTCACCGGCAATGCCTCGGTGCGGTTGCCGTGCACTATCACCGTGGGCGGATGATCGCCCCCCTTGTGAGCATAGCGAAGCTTGATCGCCCGACCCTGCACCATCGGCGGCGGATGATCCGTGGTCGCCTGTTCGAGGATACGGTTGAGATCGGCGGTCTCTACGTCGAAAGCGCCCGACCGGTACACGCCCGACACCATCCCCAGCAGAGACTTGACGCCTCGGCCCTGACGGGCGGAGACGTACCGTACCTGAATCCAGGGCGCGAACGAGAGACGGCGTTCAACCGATGCCCGCGCCCGTTTCCTGGCGTCGGACTCCAGGGAGTCCCACTTGTTGATGGCAAGGATGACCCCGGCACCGGCATCGATGGCGTACTCCAGAACGTGCAGGTCCTGCTCGACGACACCCTCCGTGGCATCGACCACCACGATGGCTACCTCGGCGCGTTCCAGCGCCGCCAGCGTCTTCACGATCGAGAACTTCTCGACCGTGCGCTGGGTGGGCGCACCGGCCTCCACACGGCCCCGCCGCCGTACGCCCGCCGTGTCGATCAGCAGGTAGTCGCCGAAGGGTATGTCGATGGCGTCGCGGGTGGTGCCCGGCTCACTGTCGACGACCTGCCGCTCCTGCCCCACAAGCCGGTTGACGAGCGTCGACTTGCCGACGTTCGGCCGCCCCACTACCGCGACCCGGATGCCGGGCAACGCCGACTCGATCCCGGTCCCGACCGCCGGCAACCGCGCCGCGACGGTTCCCACCATGTCGGCAATGCCCCGCCCGTGCGCCGCCGACAAGGGGCAACATTCGCCGAATCCCAGCGCCGTGAACTCGTGGACGGCCGCAGCCGGCGCACCGTCCATCTTGTTGACGACCACCACCACGTCCTTGCCGCGCCGGCGCAGGTCGCGCGCGATGTCCGCATCGGCCGCCACCAGTCCATCGCTGGCATCGGTCACGAGTACCGCCACGTCAGCCTCGGCAATCGCCAGCATGGCCTGGCTCGACATCTGCTCGAATACGTTACCGGTCTCATGCGTCAAGCCGCCGGTATCGATCAGTGTCACAGTCCGGTCCGCCATACGGGCGCGACCGTAGCGACGGTCCCGAGTCAGCCCGGGAACGTCCGCAACCAGGGCATCGCGGGTTCCGCACAAGCGGTTGAATATCGTCGATTTGCCGACGTTCGGCCGACCGACAAGCGCGACGACCCCGTCGGCAGCGCAGCGGCGGGCATCAGGGGTTTGCGTTTCCGGCATGCCAACACCCATGTGAGCGCCGTGGCGGCGCGGGCGGGTTGAGTCAGGTCACACGTTCAGGGCGGCGGGTACGGATCCGGCGCCGTCAGCCGCGAAGCCTGACCTGAAAGGCTGACAGTTTGCCGTCGTTGGCCAGCACATACACCATCCCATCGCCTTCGACCATCGCCGAACGAAGGCCCGAACTCAACCGCTGTCGCGCGATCATGCGGCCATCGCTCTGCGCCAGGACGTGGAGATAGCCCTCGGCATCGCCCACGAGAACGTAGTTGCTGAACGCGATGGGGCTTGTCAACTGGCGGTTTTTCAGGGCTTCCTGTTCCCACACAACATCTGCGGTACCTTGGTGAATGGCCGTAACCACGTCCTCGTCCGATACCAGGTACAACTGCCCGTAGCCTTCGGCCAGATCCAGATGGGAAGATGCCGGTCGTTCCCAGAACACTCTGCCGTCCTGGGGAGACAGTGCCTTGAGCCGGCCCTGGTAGTTTACGGCGTACATGATGCTCCGCTCCGGGACGACCAGCGGCGTGCCGTCGACATCCACCAGTCGATCCAGTTCGGTACGACCCTGGGGCAACACCAGGCGATGTGCCCAGATCGGTGCCCCGGTCTGTGTGCTGAGCGCGGCGACCCGACCGTCGCCGAAACCCGCGAACACGAACCCGCCGAGGAGCACCGGCGTCGCCGTGCCCCGGAGCGTCAAGAGCGGAACCTGGTTGTCGTAGGACCAGCGTGTTGCGCCGTCGGCCCCTTCAAGGGCAACCAGTCGACCATCGTTGGTCTGGGCCATCACCACGCCGTCCTCGGCGGCCGGCGGCGAGAGCACCTCGCTCGATAGCTGCGCCCGCCACATCTCGGATCCATCTGCCGCGTCCAGGGCGACGACATCGCCGCGGGTCGTGCCGACGAGGATCTTGCCGTCGCCGGCGCCCACGCCACCGGTCAGGAAGGACGGATCGCGGCGGTCCCAGACCTTCAGCAACGGTCGACCGTCGGGTTCACCAACGGCGGTCGTCCAGACGCGCCGGCCGGTGAATCGGTCAAGGGCGACGACCATCCCGTAGCCGTCCGCCGCGTAGATTCGATCGGCAAGTATGGTGGGCTTGATGCGCAGGTATTTCCGGCCGAGCCCCCGTCCGACCCCCGCCACCCAATGCCGCTCGAGGACGGCTTCGGGTTCGAACGCGACGAGCGGCGTGGGCTCGCCCTCCTCCGACGCCCCCTTCGGGTCGTCGATGAACGGCAGGAACGAAAAGACCTCGCAACCGGCAGCCATCAGCAGCGCGGCGCAGATGGTCGGCATGGCCAGCGTGGCAGCGGCCCTCGAAACGACCCGTCGGTCGGACGTTTCGCGGGTTTGATCGGAACGGACAGTTGTCATCGAGCGTCCCCGTTATCCCTCGGATTCATCGACCAGACTGGCGAGCTTGAGTTCCATGATTTCGACGCCGAGGACGGGGTTGGCGGGATCCCGCCGGGCCGCGTCGATCGCCGAGGTGTAGGCGAGCCGCGCCCGGTCGAGGTCGCCGCGCGCGACGAAGACGTCCCCGGACAGGTCGGCAACGTGGGCTTCAAGCCCGGTACTGCGAACCGCGGCCAACTCCGCTTCGCACTCGTCGAGGCGATCCAGCTGGTAGAGCACCTTGGCAGCACGGTATCGTGCGACATCTTCCAACAGGTCGGTGTCCGCGAGCTGCGCGGCGCGCTCCAGGAGCGCCAAGGCCTCCTCCCAGTCCTCCGCCTCGACCTCGTCGGCGGCACGGTACAACAACGTCAGAACATGGTAGCCCGTGCCTTCGAACTCGGTGTCGATCGTCGCCAACTGATCCTCGGTCGACGCCCCCGCGCTGCGCGCTTCGACGTAGCCGGTGAACACGTCCGAAGCCATGTCGGCCCGGCTTTGCTCGTGGGATTGGTAGTAACGCCATCCAACGACGGCGAGAACCGCCACCACCACGCCAATCACAAGCGAAGTGCCATTCTGTTCCCACCAGCGCTTAAGGCGTTCGGCCTGTTCCTCATCGGTCAGGTAGTCGGACATCAACCAGCGCCTTCCAATGTGGTTACCAACTCGGACTCGTCCAGCATGGTTTGCTCGCTCTCCCCTCGCAGCCACTTCAGCGACACGCGATTTTGTGCCACTTCATCGTCTCCTACAATCACCGCCCATCGTGCCCCGCTACGATCCGCTTGGCGAAGCTGGGTTGCAAAGCCGCCGGGGTTGGCGTGCTGCACCACCCGCAGCGTCGTAGCGTCGCGGAGCCGTTCCGCGACCGCAGCCGCCCGAGCGGCGTGTTCCGGTGCCCAGACCAGGTAGACGTCCGCCTGGCTGTAGCTGCGGTCGCTGCACGCTTCGTGCAGGAGTACGACGCGTTCGAGGCCCATGCCGAAGCCCGCACCCGGTACCGGCCGGTGGCCGAGGCGCTCGACGAGGCCGTCGTAGCGCCCACCGGAACAGACCGCGCCCTGCGCGCCGAGCGCCTGTGTCACCCATTCGAACACGGTGTCGGTGTAGTAGTCGAGCCCCCGCACCAGGTGCGGGTTCACCTGGTAGTCCACCCCGAGCTCGTCGAGCAACCGGCGTAGACCATCGAAATGCCGTTGCGATGCCGCCTCGAGATAGTCGAGGGGAATCGGCGCGCCTGCGACGATGGCCCGCGTCTTCGACACCTTGCTGTCCAGAATGCGCAACGGGTTGGTGTCGAGGCGCCGTCGGCTGTCACTGTCCAGTTCGTCCCGGTGCGGCGACAGGTAGTTCACCAATGCGTCGCGGTAGCGGTCGCGGGATGCTCCCGAACCGATGCTGTTCAACTCCAGAGACACGGCACTGGAAACGCCGAGTTCCCGGAATATCCGAGCCAGAATGGTTAGCAGTTCGGCGTCGACCTCGGGTGACGAGACACCGAACACCTCGCCACCGATCTGGGTGTGCTGGCGTGTCCGGCCTTTTTGCGGCCGTTCGTAGCGGAACATCGGGCCGTGGTACCACAGCCTCGGCGTTCGGTGGTGCAACAGGCCGTTCTCGATGCAGGCACGGACACAACCCGCCGTCCCCTCCGGGCGCAGCGACAGCGACTTGCCCTTGCGATCATCGAAGGTGTACATCTCCTTCTCGACGAGATCGGTGGCTTCGCCCACGCCCCGGGTGAACAGGGCCGTCTCCTCGACCAGCGGCAGCCGCAGTTCCTGGTACCCGTACCGGCCGAGCACATCGACGACGACGCCTTCGACCTCTCGCCAGCGCTCCGTCTCGCCGGGAAGAATATCCCGCATGCCCCGCACGCGCTGAAACCTGCCGGCCATCGTCAGCTACCCACCACGAGCCTTGCCACGTCGCCACGCTCACTCGACGCCAGGGGCACCGGCTTGCCGTTGAATGTGATCTCCACCCCGTCCGAGAATCCAACGAGGACGGAAAAAGGCGCATCGCCGCGCAACGTCAGCGTGTCGCCCTGGCGACCGAGGTCACCATGAATGAGATCGCCGTTGCGGTCGCGGACCTCGACCCAGCAATCCTCCTTGAAGGTGAAGCCGATAAGATCGGGCCTCGCCACGCCATCGACAAGCCGGTCGGGATCGGCATCGCTCTCGGCGTCGACTTCATCTGTCGTGGCGGGGTCGTCACCCGGCGCGGACTCATCCAGGACCGTGGTCGAGGTGCCCTCGACGGCTGCATCCTCGGGAGACACCCGGGCTACGGCATCGTCGACCGCGCCCACTCCTTCGACCCGTGGTGTCGATGCCTGAGCGGCCGCGTCTTCGACGGTCGAGTCGCTCGCGTCCAACGGCTGGGCCGGAGGGCTGGCGACGGATTCGTCGTCAACCTCTGGTGCCGGGCCTGCCTCAGCGGCGACACCCGGCCACGCAGGACCGTCGCCGGCGGGGACGGCGGAGTCGGTGTCATCCCGTTTGGTGTTCTCACCGGTCCAAGCCCACCACATAGCGGCGGCGATCACGATAACGAACGCTGCGACCATGCTGCCGTAGAGCAATCCCCAACTCTGTCGGGTGAAGTCGGCGAATAGCGTTCGGCGCGAGCGCGGCGCGATGGCCGGCACGGTCGTCTCCGCCCGTGGCACCGTTTCGAAATCGACCTTTACGTCATTCCCGTCGACGCCGACCAGCCTGGCGTAGCGCTGGGCGTAGCCGCGGACGTAGGGTGCCGGTGGCAGGTTCTCGAAACTCTCCGCCTCCAAGGCTTCCACGGTGTCTTCCGCCACCTTCAACGCCCTCGCAACGTCCGCGATCGAGAGTCCGGCGTTTTGGCGCGCCTGGCGCAACGTCGGTCCAAACCCGTCGCGCGGTTGGTCGGCGGGCGTCGGGTCTTCGGACACCTGTCCCAGGGCCGGTGCGTCGTCTATGTCGTTCATGGCCCTTCCGGTGTCGGGGCTGCAGCCCGTTCCCGCGCCAAGTAACGAACCCTGCGACGAGTACGGTCGCGGACGGCGCCGGTCAGTTGGCCGCAAGCGGCACCGATCTCGTCGCCGCGGGTTGTTCGAAGCATGGCGGGGACGCCGTCGTTCTGCAGACTGGTTTGGAACCGCGCGATCCTGGCGTTGCTTGGCCGCCGGTACCCGTTGCGATCGTCGCTGAACGGATTGAACGGTATCAGGTTCACCTTGGCGCGCAGCCCGGTGAGGAGCCGCGCCAAGTCCCGGGCATCGGCCGGATCGTCGTTGACGCCATCGATGAGCGTGTACTCGATGGTGATGTTGCGTCGCTCGCCGAGGCCGCGCACGTAGTGCCGGCAGGCATCGAGCAACTCGGCGATCGGGTACCTCCGATTGAGCGGCACAAGGACATCCCGCAGTTCGTCCCGGGCGGCGTGCAGGGATACCGCGAGGGACACGTCGGTATGCGCTGCCAAGTCGAGGATGCGCGGCACGACGCCCGCCGTGCTGATGGTCACGCGTCGTTTGGAGATACCGAAGGCGAGGTCGTCCATGAAGACGTCGGTGGCGTCGAGGACCGGCCGGAAATTCAGTAGCGGCTCGCCCATGCCCATGAACACAACATTGGTGATGCCACGCTCGTCGCCGCCCTCGGCAAGTTCGCGGCTCGCCTGCCAGACCTGGCCGACGATTTCGGCGCGTGTCAGGTTGCCGTTGAACCCCTGCTTGCCGGTGGCGCAGAAACTGCAATCGAGCGCGCACCCCACCTGCGATGAAATGCAAAGCGTGTTGCGGCGGCCGCTCGTTCCCGTGCGAGCCGTTTCGGCGGTGCCGGTCCCCGCGTGGTGTCGACCGTCGTCCGGGATGAGCACGGTTTCGACGGCCTGATCCTGCTGCGTGTACGCCAACCACTTGACAACACCATCCGCTGACCGCCGACCCGGTCCAAACGCCGGCGCGCGGATCTCGGCAATCTCCTTCAGGCGGCTGCGCAGCACCTTGGAGACGTCGGTCATGGCATCGAAGTCCGTGACCTTCGCCCCATAGACCCACCGCATCACCTGAGTGGCGCGATACGGCTTCTCACCGATCCCGGCGAAGAACGACTCGAGCTCCCGCCGCGGCATTCCGAGCAGATTGGACTTCGTTTCAGCCATTTCCGGATACGCTAGGACACCATGAACTTGCCGAGGCCTACGGTTGCGCGCCGCCCTGGCATCTGGATCCGAAGCCCCGCCGGGGTGCGTCGGAACGCCCGGCCGCTACCGCGCCCCATCCGAAGGCGCGGGCCTCGTGCAGATTTCGTCGACCGAGAAAAAGTACGCGATCTCCCGTTCGGCCGACCCTGCAGAGTCCGAGCCGTGTACGGCATTGGCATCGATCGATTGCGCGAAATCGGCACGAATAGTCCCTGGTGCTGCCTGCTTCGGGTCTGTTGCCCCCATCAACCGTCGGTTGACGGCGATGGCCTCGACGCCTTCGAGCACCTGCACGACGATGGGGCCGGAGCACATGTAGTCCACCAGCCGGTCGTAGAACGGCTTACCCCGATGTTCCGCATAGAAACCGCCGGCGTCGTCGGGCGACAGCCGCACCATTTTCGCTGCGACGATGGCAAGCCCCCCTTTCTCGAAACGGGAGTAGATTTCGCCGATCAGGTTCTTGGCCACCGCGTCGGGTTTGACGATGGAGAGCGTCCTTTCCGGCGGGCGGTTGTGCATCGCGGCGGCCTTCGGCGTCGCGTCAACGGCGTCGCCGCCGCCACTGGCAGATTGTTCCATTGCATGGTCTCCGATGCAGCTTCGCGCGTTGGCCATGGCTCAACATGACACGGCGCGTTGCATGAGGCGCGCATTATACGCTCGCCGACGCTCCCTTGAGGGTACCGCGGGCCTCCAAGCGGGGCCGGGCGTTTCCGATTCCGCGCACGCTCGTAAAGCGCCCGGCGGGAGGCGTTACGCGGTGGGTAGTCGCTTACAGTGCGGTGCGGTCCTGTAGGGAGCCGACCACTTCGGCCAAGCGCCTGCCCGCGAAGTCGACGTCGTCAGCGGTCGTGAAGCGACCTACGGTGAACCGCAGTGAATTCGCGGCGAGTTCGTCGGGAATGCCCATTGCCCGGAGGACATAGGACGGTTCCACAGTCGCCGATGTGCAAGCCGAACCCGAGGATAGCGCGACATCGTCCAACGCCATCAGCAGGGTCTCGCCGTCGACGCCGCCGAATGCGACGTTTAGGGTGCCCGGTAGGCAATGCTCGGCTGAGCCGTTCAGCCGCGTTCCCGGAATCTGGCGCAGGTGCGACCACAACCGCCGGCGCAACGCGGTGATTCGCGGGCTTTCGTCGGCGCAGTCGAGCGCTGCCAGTCGGCACGCCTCGCCCATGCCGACTGCCTGGTGGGTGGCGAGGGTTCCCGAACGCATGCCACGTTCATGGCCACCGCCATGGATCTGCGCGGCAATCGGCAACGGCGGTTCGCGGCGCACGTACAGCACGCCGATGCCCTTCGGCCCGTAGATCTTGTGCCCGGAAAGGCTCGCCAGATCCACGCAGTCGCGCACCACGTCGAGGCTGACCTTGCCCGCGCTCTGCGCGGCATCGGTGTGGAAAGCCACCCCTCGCTCACGACAGATGTGGCCAATCGCGGCGATGTCGTTGATCGTCCCGACCTCGTTGTTGGCATGCATCACCGAGACGAGGAAAGTGTCGTCGCGGATGGCGCGGGCCACGTCAGCGGTGTCGACGATGCCGTCGGGGCGGGGGTCCACGTAGGTGACGCGTACTCCCTTGTCCTCCAGGTACTTGGCGGTATCGAGAACCGCCTTGTGTTCGTAGCTGGTGGTGACAAGGTGTCCGCCGCCCGAGGCTTCGGCGGTGCCCTTGAGCGCGAGGTTGTCGGATTCGGTGGCACCCGAGGTCCAGACGATCGCACGCGGATCGGCGTTGATGAGTGCGGCGACGTTGGCGCGGGCTTCCTCGACCATCTCCGCCGCGTCCCAGCCATACGCGTGCGTCGTCGACGCGGGGTTGCCGAACTCACCGTCCATCAGCAAGCAGCCGCTCATCTTCGCGGCAACTCGCGGGTCGACCGGCGTCGTCGCGGAGTAGTCGAGGTAGACCGCTCTCGTGTCGCTGCCGGCCGCAGCCGCCGTTTCAGACATGCCGTGCGGCAATCAGGTTGCCGATATCCTGGCGCCGAGCGACGGAAACCACATCACCGCGGCAAACCAGGCTCGCCAGCGTGATGCGGGATAGAAACAGGTGAATCTGCATCGACAGATCGGCCCACAGCTCGTGCGTGAGGCACACCTCGCCGTCCTGGCAATCGCCAGAGCCGCCGCACCGCGTCACGTCCACGCCTTCGCCGACCGCGCTGATTACGTCGGCAACACTCACGTCTTCGGGGTCGGAACTCAGGCGGTAGCCGCCGCCGGGTCCGCGCGAGCTCTCAACCAATCCCGCCCGCTTCAAGCGTCCGAAGATCTGCTCGAGATACGGCCGAGAAAGTCCCTGCCGACCGGCAATGTCGGCAAGCGAAATCGGTCCCTCGGCGGCGTGCAGGGCGACATCGAGCATCGCCGTGACCGCGTACCGACCCTTTGTGGTAAGACGCATGGAATTGGCCGTGGCCCTATCGACGCTATTTTGAAACGAGCCGGGTTCAGCCGCAAGGCGACCTGCCCGATCGGCACGATAGCGTCCTTGCGGCTCTCCTGTCGGCGGATTTCCTACAGCGATTGCAGTGAACAGCCATAGCGGGCGCGAGGTGGAAAGGGGGACACTTCCACTCATGACGAAACCGCGTTGGCAACTGATCGACCGCGAGAACGGGGGCTTCTACCATGTCGGCTCGCGATGTGTTCGCCGCGCCTGGCTATGCGGCCGCGACCCCGTTAGCGGTCGCGACTTCTCGCACCGTCGGCGCTGGATCGAGGACCGGGCGCTGGCACTCGCCGATCTGTTCACCGTGAAGATCTAGTGCGAGGAGGTGGTTCGGGCGAGGATGCGTTCGATGCGGGTGAGGACGCCGCGCAGGATGGCCACTTCGGTTTGGTCGGCGCGGATGCGTGCGAACATCCGCCGCAGGCGAGTCATTGTGAGGCGGGGGTTGGCGGCGTCCTGGAACTCGATCGCTGCGAGTACTCTGCCGAGGTGGCGGTAAAGCGCAGCGAGATCCGCCGCAGTCGCCGGCTCGCGGTCCCAGTCGGGGGGTGGTTCGATGGTTGCTTGGCTTGTGGACTGCGGATCGAGATTGTCACCACCGTTGGGGATGTCACCTTGTCGGAGGGCGCGGCGAATCTCGTAACACACGACCTGCACCGCCATCGCGAGGTTGAGCGAGGGATATTCGGCGTTGGCCGGGATGACCACGTGGACGTTGCAGCATTCGAGTTCGTCGTTGCTGAGCCCACGGTCTTCGCGACCAAACATGATTGCGACGGGTCTGCCGCCGAGATCTTCGACGGCGAGCCGGTCCGCGAACTGCGCAACGCTAGCCAACGGCCAGGGCACGCGCCGGCGACGGGCACTGGTGCCCGCTACCAAGCCGCAATCGCCGATGGCGTCCTCGACTCGGTCGAATACGCGTGCACCGTCCACGATGTCGACGGCGCCGGCAGCACGCCAGATGGCTTGCGGATCCGGGAACCGGGCCGGCTTCACGATCGCCAGGTCCGTAAGACCCATCGTTTTCATGGCGCGCGCGGCGCCGCCGATGTTGCCGGGATGGCTGGGTTCCACCAGGACGATCCGAATGTCCTTCGGCTTTACACGCGACATTGACTCGGCTTCCTTCAACGACAGCCGTCGCGTAGGATACCGCGCCCCACCACAAGAGCCGTCGCCCGGGCCGGGCGGCGCTTTCGGCCCGAGCCAAGCCAGCAGCAATGGAACCCATGGTGAACATCGCCTTGCGGGCCGCCCGACGCGCCGGCAGGATCATTCTGCAATCCATGGACCGCGTCGACACGCTCACGATTCGCGAGAAAGCCCGCAACGACCTGGTCTCCGAAGTCGATGTCGAGGCCGAAGATGCGATCGTCGACACCATCCACAAGGCCTACCCGGACCACGCCATCCTTGCAGAGGAGCGCGGTGCAAGTCCGCCACCGGTCGATCCCCAACCAACTGCAATCGGAACCGCGGATCAGACACCCTATACTTGGATCGTCGACCCCTTGGATGGAACCACCAACTTCCTTCAAGGGATCCCACACTTCTGCACGTCAATCGCCGTCACCCGCGGCGCCGCACTGCTGCACGGCGTGGTGGTCGACCACGTTCGCAACGAGGAATTCTCGGCCAGCCGCGGCAGCGGCGCGCGACTCAACGGCCGG
The DNA here is from genome assembly GCA_964548145.1 of uncultured Pseudomonadales bacterium. Classification (GTDB taxonomy): domain Bacteria; phylum Pseudomonadota; class Gammaproteobacteria; order Pseudomonadales; family Azotimanducaceae; genus VXYL01. Next base: position 15,282 of record CAZJRX010000030.1, read on the forward strand.
CGCATACGCGTCGCCCAACGCGACAGAATCGACGACTCGGTCTTCGCCGGTGGCCTGCCCTTCGCCAGCGTCTCGGAACACATCGACGCCTACAGCGACATTCTCAAGGAACTCATGGGCCGCTGCCACACGCTTCGCCGCCAAGGCGCAGCCGCGCTCGATCTCGCCTACCTCGCCGCCGGCCGGATCGACGGTTTCTTCGAGCTAGGTCTCAAGCCCTGGGATCTCGCCGCCGGTGCCGTGATCATCCGCGAGGCCGGCGGTTTCATCAGCGATGCCGCAGGCGGCGAACGATTCCTCGACTCCGGGAACGTCGTCGCCGGGAACCCCAAGATCTCCCGGGAGATGCTGCGCATCATACGAACCTGCGCAGACCGGTACGGCGACCCGATCATCAACGGTTGACCCGTTCCGAGCCTCCCAATAGGCTCGCAGACCCCAACGACCAACGACCGCCACCCGTCGATCCACAAATGAAGCCACGCCGACGCAGTCAGCGACCACCGCAGTAAGCGGCTTCCGCCGACGTTCAAGAGAAATACCCATGGCGCGCGTCTACCCCACGAAACCCCGAGCGTCGAAGCCACCATGATTGCCAAGACGGGTGCCACGTCCCTGTTGTTCTTGTTGCCGGCTGCGCTGGTCGTCGGCTGCGGCGGTGGCAGCGGCGGGTCCGACCCGACGCCGCCGCCGGCACCGGCAAACGCCAAGCCCACGGTTCAAGCCATCGCCGACCAGACGCTGACGGTAGGTGACTCCACCGAGGTGACGGTGTCGATCACCGACGCCGACGGGTCCGACACCCACACCTTGAGCGCCAAGTCGAGTAACGACGAGGCAGCGACCGTATCCGTGGTCGGCATGGTGCTCACCATCACCGGGAACAGCTCGGGTGTTGCCACCGTAACGGTAACGGCCACGGACAGCAGTGGCCAAGCCAACGACGCCTCGGAGCCCCGGACATTCGAGGTTCGAGTCGCCACCGAATCCGGCTGGATACGCGGCGCCTTCGAGAACGCATCGGTTTACCAACATGCCTGTGCCCTACCGCGAACCGGCACGGACCCCGAGACGGGATTCGCCTACGTCGACCGCCAAGGTACGACCCGCGACGAGAACAACTGGCTGAGATCCTGGAGCGACAACACCTACCTCTGGTACGCCGAGATCGAGGACACGGACCCCGACTGTTGCGACACGCCTACCTACTTCGATCTCATGAAGACCACGGCGACGACGCCGTCGGGGGCCGCGAAGGATCGTTTCCACTTCGCCATGGATACCGAGGAATGGAATGCCCTGTCACAGTCCGGCGTCTCCGCGGGCTACGGTGCCCGATTCGCGGTTCTCGCCCCTCGACCACCCCGGGACATCCGCGTCGCCTACACCCAGCCTGATTCACCCGCAACGCACCCCGATGCGGCGTTCGTTCGCGGCACGAAGATCCTCGCCATCGACGGCATCGACGCGGTCCACGCCCCAAGCCGCGCCGAGGTCGACGTCCTGAACGCCGGCCTGTTCCCCGCCGAACCCGGCCAGGATCATCAGTTCGTGGTCCAGGATCCGGGATCCGACGTGCGCCGAACGGTAACGCTGCGTGCGGCGAACATCACCGCGGACCCGGTCCAGCACGTCCGCGTCATCGACACCGACGCAGGCCCCGTCGGCTACCTTCTGTTTCTGGACCATATCGCGACGGCGGAAAAGCGCCTGGTGGACTCCATCGCCGAACTCGCCGACGCCGAGGTCGAGGACCTAGTGCTCGACATCCGCTACAACGGCGGCGGCTACACCATCATCGCCAACCAACTCGCCTACATGATCGCGGGATCGTCGGCGGCACAGGGCAACGTGTTCAGCGAGCTTCGCTTCAACGACAAGCACACCGCGTTCAACCCGGTGACAGGCGAACTCCTAACCCCCACCCTGTTTCGGACCAGCGGCGTCGGTCTCTCCGTGACCCAGGGCGAAGCCCTGCCCACACTCGACCTCGACCGCGTGTTCGTGTTGACCGGTCCGGGTACCTGCTCAGCCAGCGAAGCCATCATCAACGGCCTGCGCGGCATCGACATCGAAGTGATCTTGATTGGCGAGACGACGTGCGGCAAACCCCACGGCTTCTACCCGGCTGCCAACTGCGGCACCACCTACTTCACCGTGCAGTTCGAACTCGTCAACGGAACGGGATTCGGCGACTACGCCGGCGGCTTCACGCCCGAGAACTCGCCGAGCCCCGATGGCGTCGCGATCCCGGGGTGCGCCGTGGCGGACGATTTGAACCATGCCTTCGGGGACATTCGCGAGGCACGTTTGAACGCCGCCCTAGCCTACCGGGCCGACTCATCCTGTCCCGAGCCACCCAGTGCCGCCGCCGACACCGTCCTGGCGACGGTCGACAGTCTCCTGGGCGGTCCCCTCAAGTCCAGAATGCACGGGCTGACGATCCCGCAAGACGCCGTCGTCGCACCCTCGGGCTGACCCATCCCGTTCATACGTGCATTCGTTGCGGTTGCCTCGGCTGCCGCAGCCTGTCAGGGGCGCACCCGCGAGATCAACGCGGGTCAGGCAGTCTCGTCGGCCCCCTCCTTGTCGGGCAGGGCGAGGTCCTGCTTGCTGATTCCCATCGTCAAGAGGACGTTCGCGGCCACGTAGATCGAGGAATAGGTACCCACAACGACGCCGATCGTCAACGCCGTCGCAAACCCCGAAATCTGCTTGCCGGCAACGATCAGCAACACGACAAGCACCAGCAACGTCGTCAACGACGTCACCAACGTCCTGCCCAGGGTCTGGTTCAGCGACTGGTTGATGATCTCGACCGGCGTGCCCCGACGCACCGCCCGGAAGTTCTCCCGTATACGGTCGGAAACGACGATCGTATCGTTCAGCGAGTAGCCGATCACCGCCAGTAGGGCAGCAAGCTCCGGCAGGTTAAACGTCCACTGGAACACCGAGAACGCGCCCACGGTGATGACCACGTCGTGTACCAGCGCCGCCACCGCGCCAACCGCGAATTTACCCGTGAACCGCCACATGATGTAGAACATGACCACGCCAAGCGCCACAAGAAGCGCCAGCGCCCCGTTCTCAGCCAGTTCCTCGCCAACCGCTGGACCAACGAACTGCAGGTCGCGCAAGGCGACCTCGCCGTGCTCCGCCCGCACCGCCCCGACGACACGATCGCCTAGATCGGACTGGTCGACACCCGCCACCGGCGGCATACGGACCAGGATCTCCGTTTCCGAACCGTAGTTCTGCACCACGCCCTCGGTAAAACCCGCACCGGTCAGAAGCCCGCGTATCTCCTCGGCAGTCACGGCCGCGTCGAAGCCCATCTCCACCCGCACGCCGCCGGTGA
>CAZJRX010000031.1:0-18554 GCA_964548145.1 uncultured Pseudomonadales bacterium
TAGGCCTCTGCATGGAGGCCGCAGGCTTTGAAGTGCAGTGCGTAGTTGCTGCCGAAGACGCGATTCTCACAAAGTCCCTTCATTGCGATTGCCCAGATCCGGAGTTGGAGAAGGTGCTTTGCCCGGGCTACTTGGACGATGTGCGTTCGGCACCCTCGGATTTGATGCAGGGCTACGGGACCGATGATCGCGCCGGACGGCGACCGGGAAGCTCGGAATGAGCCCCAACGGAACTCATGGTTACTGACCTGAGGTGCAAGTGTAACTGTGTGTGTTGTGTCGGTCCTCTCCAGGCATGACCGGGATCCCATGATGCCGTAGTCAGGTTGTCGCGCGGTCGCTTGACTTCAGGAGCGCGTGGGATGTGGCGTGTGGCGTTGCCCCCGGGTTGCGTGACTGGTCGGGAGGACTCCTGTATTCGACAATTGACGACTTGACCCGGCCGGCGTCCGAGTTGTTGTAGCCGCGCGATTCGTCGTACGCGGAGTACCACACGCACTTGACGCACGAGCTCCACTCCTGTCCTGTGGAATTCACTCCGCAGCACGGCGCACCCGGTTACGGACTTGTCGATATCGCGCTCAATCGTCTGCTGGTGCAGTTGATCGTCTTGGGTCTTCAGCGAACCATCGTTCCTCGGATCCCTCTTGGCCGAGGTCGTCGCACGCTCGATCCATCCAGACCGAGCGTCGGTCCGGCGGATAACAGTCGAACCATGCGGACCCGCGCGGACATTCGTAAAGTGGCAATTGATTGTCGTCCTAACCGGCGCGCCTCGGCAGCCTCAACGTCATCCTATCGTTCGCATGTTCGCGTCGGACGGCCTGCAACCGGGCTCGAGCACCTCGACTTGCGGATTCGCGGCGCAGACCTACGACGTCGGTCCCTGACAACTCCCGATGCCGGGACGCGGCAATGCGCTTGTGGTCCTACAGGCAGTCTGTCTTGAGTCAGCGCTGCGGGTCAAGCTGGCGGCGAGCCTAACAATCCAGATGGCACTTAAGGGACTGTCGTCGCCAAGGGCGGGCCTGGCCAAATGCCTCGACGACTTCAGGTCGCTGCAGGGCAAGGACGTCGAGGCGGCGGGTGCCCGCAAAGCCCCAAACCACAACCGGAAGATCGACCTGATCCGTCAATCAATAGGCGGCGAGCTTCCCGAGACCCCCGGTCGGCCGCCCGAAGCGCTTGACCGGCCGGCGGAAGGGAAGACGCGCGACGGCTTGGAACGGGTGCTGTTCCCCGACCGGAAGGGGATCGCCCCGGAGGCGGCGGCGGTCGGCGCCCTCACAGTGGCGGATATCCTCTACCACGCAGTCGCCATCGATCCCGAAGTGTTGCGGGCGGTTGACTTCTCCCGTGCCGAAGACCTCTCCGGCGTGTTCAACTTCGGTGTGTTCGCCGAAGGCGTCCGCGGTCTTGGGGGCGAAGCGCTCGCCGGGGCGGAGAACCACCTTCGGGGTTACGTGGCGGAGCAACTCGTCGCAACACGACTCGCGGAGCAGGGGCATCAGGTCGAACTCCCCGACTCGTCGAACAACGCGGGTTTCGACCTGATCGTCGACGGCACGCCATGCCAGGTCAAATGCCTCACCGACATTTACGGGCTCGTCGAGCACTTCGAGCGCTACCCGGACATCCCCGTCTACGTCAACGCGGAACTGGCCGAGCAGATCCGCCAGTCCGACTACGATTGGGCCGACAAGGTTTCGTTCCTTGAAGGATACGATCGGGAAACGACCGAGACGATCATGCAACAGAGCCTCGACGCGGGGGCGTCGCTGGGCGATCTAAACGTCCCGGTATTCGCAGTCGCCGTGTCCGCGGCCAGGAACGTCCACGCGTGGTGGAAGGGGCAGTTGTCGCTCCAGGACCTCCCGTTCGAGGTCGCGGTCGATGGTGCCGTCAAGGGAACCCTCACGGCGGCTGGCGGGTTCGCGGGGAAGTCGGTCGGGTTGCTGCTCTTCGGGCCGGCCGGCGCGGTCGTGTTCACCGCCATCGGGGCCACCGGCGCCCTGTTCGGCTCCGGCTGGGCACGACACCAACTCGACAAGTTGCTGATCTCCACGTGGCTCCGGAGCCTGGACGGACCCGCCGAGGACTTCCGCTTGTCGCTGAAGTCCGCCATGGACGCGAAAATCGGGATACTCCTGAAGAAGGTCGAGCGGCTCGACGTGGCCGACCGCGAGCTCGCCGCGTGGCTCCGACTGCGCATGCTCGACAACGCCGTCGCGATCGCCGAGGGGCTCGCGGAACTGGAGTTTGAGGCGGTCGAGCGGAAGCAGCCCGACCGGGCGAGGGATCTCCTCCGCCTGATGAAGGATGCCGGCGTGCATCCCTGGTCCGTCCAGCCGAAGCTCCGTGCGCTCCTCAGCTGCCTTGCCGTGAAACCCACGGTCCGGGAGGTAGCACACGGCTCGGTCGCTCGGCCGCTGGCCTTTTTCCACAAGGGTTAGCTGGGAATCCCGCCAGATACTGCCGCCGCCGACCACACCGCTTCGCGGCGGGTGAAAACCGCCCAGGCTACTCGCCCTGACAGACTTCGGTACCCGACGCGCGTCTTGCCGCCAGCGCACGGTGTTCAGCGTGGTCAACCTCGAACCGTTCACCCATATCCGCGACTGTCGCGAAACATGCGTTGACAAACTCTGCTTTCATCACCAACTATGTATTACTAAGTTATACATCTCAAAGGACATCAAACATGCTCAGAGAAGTCAAAGTCGCGGACGAAGTCTGGCTCGCGGCCGCATCGCTCCACCGACAGCACCCAGATCGAACAGACTTCGCGATCGACGAGATCATGGCCGAGGCCGAGTCGGCCGATGTGACCGGCAAGCCGCTGCGACCCGGCGTCAAGGTCCACGTCTACCAGCACTGCGTCGCCAACAAGCCGCCCAATCCGGGTCGGTACCGCATGCTGTTCGAGACCACGCCTCGCCGGCGGCGCCTGTTTCGCCCCGGCGACCCCTGTCATCCGCGACGCGCGAGCGGGAAGGACGTACCTGCACGCGACGCGGTTCCGGCGCAACACCGCGATCTCATTGATTGGTACCACCAGGAATACTCGGGCGCGAATGACCAAACAGAGGATCCGGTCCTGGCTCTACGCGGGCTCGGCAAAGAGATCTGGGCCGGCGAAGACGCCGATGCCTACGTTCGCCGTCAGCGGGCGGGCTGGCAATGAGCCGGATATTCTGGGACACGAACCTGTTCGTGTACCTGCTCGAAGACAAGGGCGAACTCACCGACGCGGTCGTGGCGCTGCGCGAGCGCATGGTCGAACGAAACGACGAACTGCTCACGTCGACGCTGACGCTCGGCGAGGTTCTCGTGAGACCCCTTGAGGTGGGCGACGAGACCCTCGGCCGGCGCTACGAACAGTCGATCACCGCTGCCGCGACCGTGCTGCCGTTCGACCAAGCCGCCGCGGCGGCGTTCGCGGGAATCCGCCGCGACCGGTCGATCGCGCCGCCCGACGCGATCCAGCTCGCGTGTGCATCGGTCGCCGGGGTCGACATGTTCATTACAAACGACCTCCGGCTTAGCCGCCGGGTGGTCCCCGGAATCCATTTCATCCAATCGCTCGCGAACGCGGCACTCTGAGTAGGGAGAACACACCAATGACCAATACACTGACGCTCGGCGGATGCCGCTTCTCGGCGCGCGTACGCATCGCACCCGAGACAACGGCCCGTGGCCGCGTGCAAGCCTTTATGCCCCAATCGCGTTACGTCAAAGCGGACGTCAAGCGACTCAACCCCCATGGTGGGGGGCCTTTCTGTCGGTTCCTGGCAGAGGGACTGCCGCCGGCGCCCGGCGTTTACGCGCTTACCGTCGATGGCGTGCCAACGTACGTCGGCAAGGCAGACAACCTCGCCCAGCGCTGGAGCATGCAGGGCTACGGCGCGATTTCGCCGGCCAACTGCTTCACGGGAGGGCAATCAACGAACTGTCGGATAAACCACGAGATCTTCGTGGCGGCGGGAGGCGGTCGGCGCATGGAGGTCTGGGGCCGTGAGGCTTGCGAACCCGGCCGCTTGGAAACGCTGCTGATCCGCGCCCTCAGACCACCCTGGAACATTCGGATTCCGTGAGTTGAGGGCCAAGTTGACCAGTCTCTTGGTTGCGTGGGTCGCACAGCGGCGGGTGTTGAGTTGTGGTCTACCGGCCCGGCACGTCGCGAGCGTGGCCGATTCGCAATTGATAACGATTTTTATTTTAATAATCAATAGTTTGAATTTCACTCTCGGTTTCATGCCGCATATAATGGCCGCTTCTCTCGGTACGCGAGCAGGATCTTGAACAAGACGGGCAAACCCGCAGTCCTTCATCGTCTTCCGTTGCTCGTTGTCGCTACGTTGATCGGTCTATCTGGCTCTCTGGCCGCGTTCGGCGCAGCCAATGCTGAGACAGATGCAGCGTTGTACGCCCAAGCCTGCGCCACGTGCCATGGCGTCGACGGCCGCGGCGGCAGCCAGGAGGATCTGGGGTTTTCCACGCCACTGCCGGATTTCACCGATTGTCAATTCGCCTCCCGGGAGCCGGACCCGGACTGGTACGCAGTGATACACGAAGGCGGTCCGGTGCGGGCCTTCGATCGCATGATGCCGGCCTTCGGAGAGGCCCTGACGGAGGAGCAGATCTACGCAATTCTCCGCCATGTGCGAACCTTCTGCACCGAATCGGCCTGGCCGCGGGGAGAGTTCAATCTGCCGCGGCCGCTGTACACCGAAAAGGCCTATCCCGAAGATGAGATCGTGGTCACGTCGGCGATCGATCCGGATGGCAGTCATGCGGTGGAATTGGAGTATCTCTACGAGAAGCGCATCGGCCCGCGCGGGATGATCGAAGTGGCGCTGCCGTTCGGCCACCGGGAAGCGCCGTTGGACATGGGCGCTGTCGAAACCGACGGCGACGCAAGCTTCGGCATCGGCGACGTGGCTATCGGCTACAAGCACACCCTCCATCACAACCTCGATCGGGGCAACGTTCTCGCGCTTGGGGGTGAGGTCATCCTCCCCACGGGCAACGCACACAAGGGCTTCGGCAATGACGCCACGATACTCGAGCCCTATGTCGCCTATGCTCGGCTGCTGTCAGGCGATGCCTTCGTGCAGGCGCAGGCGCTCGCCGAGTTCACCCTGGACGGCGACAAGGAGGACGAGGCAGCCCTGCGTGTCGCCTTGGGCCGGACGTTCACTGCAGGGCAGTTTGGGCGGGCCTGGTCCCCCATGCTGGAGGTGCTGGCTACCCGCGATCTGGCCGACGGCGCCCAGACGCTCGTCGACCTGGCACCCCAGGTGCAGGTCAGCCTCAATACGCGGCAGCACATTCTGCTGAACGTGGGCCTGCGCCTACCGGTGACGAATACCGAGGGTCGCGACACCGAGTTTGTTGTCTACCTTCTGTGGGATTGGTTCGACGGGGGCTTTTTCGATGGCTGGTAAGAGCCGCCTGGTGGCCGGACTGGGAGCCGCGCTGTCGCTGTTGGGATTCTGCACGGCGGCACTCGCTGCACCGGCACCCGATCACGCGACGTTCACCAGTTCCGAGCAGTGCATCGCCTGCCACAGCAACTTGGTGGATGCGAACGGCGAAAACGTCTCCATCGGTCATGCCTGGCGGTCCACGATGATGGCGCATTCGGCCCGCGATCCTTACTGGCAGGCATCCGTGCGCCGGGAGTTACTGGACCATCCAGCCTCACGTGAGGACATCGAGGACACCTGCGCGACCTGCCACATGCCGATGGCCCGCGCGCTGGCCAGGGCGCGGGGCGAAACCGGCCGAGTATTCGCCCACTTGGAAGGGGCGGCCGGAGAGGAATCCAGGCTCGCGCTGGACGGCGTTTCCTGCACGCTTTGCCATCGCATGGACGGTTCCAACTTTGGCGACGAGTCGAGCTTTGATGGCGGCTTCCTGATCGCCGCCGGCGTTGGGCCAGGCACCCAACCACCCGTGTACGGCCCGTTCGATGTGGACGCCGGCCGGCGCGGCATCATGAGTTCGGCATCCGGGTTCGATCCCGCAACCGGTGTCCACATCCAAAAGTCGGAACTGTGCGCAACCTGCCACACCGTGTTCACCACACCCGCCGGCGCCGCTCCCGGGGAGCGCTTCCCGGAACAGGTCCCCTATCTGGAATGGCGGCATAGCAGTTACTCCGGCGATCGGAGCTGCCAAGACTGCCACATGCCCGAGGCGGCGCCGGCACCCATCAGTTCGGTGCTCGGCGAACGCCGCGACGGCCTTTCCCAGCACGCCTTCCGCGGAGGCAATGCGTTCATGCTGCGGTTGCTCGACCGGTACCGGGACGAGTTGGGGGTGACCGCGCCGGCAGCAGAACTCCAGCGGTCGGCGGCTGTCACCGAAGCGCACCTGCGCAACGACACCGCCAGGCTGCAGATGAACCTGGCAACCGGCAGCAATGGCGAGCTGCTCATCGACATCGGCGTACACAACCTGGCCGGACACAAGTTGCCGACGGCCTATCCCTCCCGGCGCGCCTGGCTGCATCTAGCGGTTCGCAGCGCCGATGGCAGCGTCCTTTTCGAGTCCGGTGCGCTGCGCGCCGACGGATCGATCGTCGGTAACGACAACGACACCGATCCGCTGTCGTACGAACCGCACTACACCGAGATCCGCAGCCCCGAAGAGGTGCAGATCTACGAGCCCATTCTGCTTGACCGCGCGGGTGGGGTGACCACGGGGCTGCTGAATGCCCTGAGTTACGTTAAGGATAACCGGCTACTGCCATCCGGCTTTGACAAGGCGACCGCCGGCGCCGCCATCCGCGTACACGGCAAGGCTGACGACGACCCGAACTTCAGCGCCGGCAGCGACAACCTGCGCTACAGCATCCCAGTGGACGACGTCGTCGGGGAGGTGCGGGTTTCCGCGCGGCTGCTGTTTCAAAGCATCGGCTTCCGCTGGGCCGAGAATCTCGCAAGTTACGACAGCGGCGAAACCAACCGGTTTGTTGGCTACTACCGCGCCAACTCGGATGTCTCCACGATGGAACTTTCGGCAGTCGAGGCGACCCATCAATTGCCATGACGGGTTCCCTACAGTAAGCGTCCCCTTGTGGTTCTTGTGATCGCCAAAAGTGTCACACTAATGAACATCAAGACCAGCATGACGCATCCCCTCGAAATCGACGAACTGGCGTGCGGCGCCGGGGTCGTCGGCATGACCCTATGTCCGGGCAAGCGGGCACCGAGCCACTTCGGCGGACAATGGGAACGGAATCTCGCGGCCGACATGCGCGCCATTGCGGATTGGGGTGCAACGGTTGTGGTGACGCTCATGGAGGGCTTCGAACTCGACCAGCTTGGCGTGGGGAACCTCGGCAACGTCGCGGAGGCGGTCGAGCTTGAGTGGCATCACCTTCCGATCCCGGACATGCACAGTCCGGACGAGCGCTTCGAACGGGGCTGGACCTATACCGGCCACGTATTGCGCCGCAAGCTCGCTTCGGGGGAGCGGGTGCTCATTCACTGCCGCGGTGGTCTCGGACGAACCGGCACGATCGCCGCCCGTTTGGCGATCGAACTCGGTGCGGCGCCGGAGGCCGCGTTGCGTGCGGTGCGCGAAGCCCGTCCGTGTACCGTCGAAACGCCTTCACAGGAGGCCTACGTCCGAGCGTGCAGGCCAAGCCGGGCCGACGAGTCCTATGCCGAGCGCGTTCTCGGCTGCCTGCTCGGCGGCGCGGTTGGCGATGCACTGGGCTACGCGGTCGAGTTCAAGAGTCGCCCCGCAATCCAAGCGCTATACGGTGGCCGGGGTATCCGCCATCCCGAGGTCAACCGCGCCGGCGAGTCGGAGGTCAGCGACGACACGCAGATGACCTTGTTCACCGCGGACGGGTTGTTGCAGAGCATGGCTGGCGGCAGCCACGATCAAAGCGAGATGCTCGACGCGGTTCGCAATGCGACGCTGGCTTGGTACGCGTTGCAGACGGGTGGGAACCTGCCCAACGACGTGCGGCATGGCTTGGGCAGATACAAGGTGCTCGGCAAATCCCAGGCGCCCGGTACGACGTGCACGAGCGCCTGTGCCGCCGGTGCGACGGGTACGCCGGAAAATCCGATCAACAACTCGAAGGGCTGCGGCGGGGTCATGCGGGTGGCGCCGATCGGACTGATCTGCAAACTGGACGCGACGCAAGCGTTCCATCTCGCTGCCCGTTGCGCGGCGCAGACGCACGGCCATCCATCGGGGTATTTGAGCGCGGGTGTCCTCGCGGCGGTCGTCAGCGGTCTTTGCAATGGATTGGATCTCAAGGCAGCCGTCGCCGATGCACTCGGCCTTGCCCACCGCTGGACCGGGTGCGACGAGACGGTTGCGGCGGTCCGACAGGCCGAGGAGTTGGCGGCATCCCACGGGAGCGACCCTCACAACGCCATCGTGCAACTCGGCGAAGGTTGGGTTGGCGAGGAAGCGCTGGCGATCGGGTTGTATTCGGCCATGGTCGCCTCGGATTTCCGCGAAGCCGTCCGCATCGCCAGCAACCACGGTGGCGACAGCGACTCCACGGCATCGATCGCGGGGCAGATCCATGGTGCGTGGAAGGGGCTCGAAGGCATTCCGAATGCGTGGATCCGCCGCCTCGACGCGCTCGAGGCGCTACTCGATGTCGCGGGACGGCTGATCCGGGCGGGGGCATCTGAGGCCTTTGCGGTCGGCACGGATGCGTGACGGTCGCCGTGGCTTCGTCCGTAGGGCTTCGTCCGTATTGAAAAGGCCTTCTGTTTCAGGTCTATTCCCTGTCGAGAACCGGATCCCAAGCCAATGCGCCATCGTTTAGTCGTCGCCAGTGCGCTGATCTTCGGATTTTCCGCGGGGTTTCCGTTGTCGGCATCAACGGTCGAACACTCGGTTCCCCTGTTTCCCGCCGCTGCGGACGTCGACCGGCAGGGCTTCGTGCGGGTCATCAACCACTCGATGCAGGCGGGCGAATTGCGCGTCGTCGCGGTGGACGACGACGGGTACGAGTCGCCGCCGCTTACGCTTCAGTTGGGTGCCGACGGGGCGGTCCACTTCAATTCGAACGACCTCGAGCAAGGCAATCCGTCCAAGGGATTGACCGGGGCAGCGGGGACCGGCGTCGGCGACTGGCGCCTCAAGTTGGCGACCGAACTCGACATCGAGGTACTGGCCTACATTCGCACGGCGGACGGTTTCCTGACGGCGATGCACGACGTCGTCACCCGCGACGAGGGCCGGTACCGCGTGCCAATCTTCAACCCCGGCAGCAACATCGACCAGGTGAGTCTGCTGCGGCTCACCAACCCGGGCGACGCCGAGGCGGCGATCACGATCCGCGGTACGGACGATTCGGGCGACTCGACCGATCGGATCGTACGAACCACGGTGGCGGCGGGCGCTTCGCGGACGTTTACGTCCGGGGAGCTTGAATCGGGCGGGCCCGGGATGCAGGGGCGCTTGGGCGACGGCACCGGCAAATGGCGGCTCGTGGTCGAGTCGGATGGCGCAATCCGGGTCATGAGCCTCCTCAGCAGTCCGACCGGCCACCTTACGAACCTGTCGTCCGTTCCGACCGCTGTCGGGAATAGTCACCGGGTGCCGTTCTTTCCTTCGACGGCGGACCCGACACGCCAAGGGTTCGTGCGCGTCATAAACCGATCCGGAGTGGCCGGGGAGGTTCGCATCGACGCGTTCGACGACCTCGGCGTGAAAGCCGACCAACTGACGCTTTCCATCAGCGCACGCGGGGCGGCGCATTTCAACTCCGACGATCTGGAAACCGGGAATGCGGCCAAGGGGCTCACCGGAAGCACCGGTGCGGGCTATGGCGACTGGCGGCTGGAATTCGCCAGCGAGTTGGATCTCGAGGTGCTGTCCTACATCCGCACCGACGACGGTTTCCTGACGTCCATGCACGATGCCGTGCCGATCGAGGGCAACCGGCACCGGGTACCGGTCTTCAATCCGGCAAAGAACGTCAACCAGGCAAGCCGGTTGCGTCTGATCAATCTCGGCGAGAAACAAGCCGACGTCGCAATCGTCGGTGTCGATGATCGTGGCGAGACCACGACGCCGCTACGGACGGAGATCCTGGCAGGGGCCGCACGCACGTTCACGGCAGCGGAACTCGAGACCGGGTTCGGATTGGAAGGATCCCTGGCGGATCGTTCGGGGAAGTGGCGACTGTGGGTCGCATCCGAGGATCCCCTGCGTTCGTTTGTGGGACTCGCCTCGGACCTTCGCCAACCCATCCTCGCCATGAGCCTGCTGCAGAGTCCCACCGGGCATCTCACCAACCTCTCGTCGGCCAAGCGATGCGCGGCCGGCACCGGCGTCAAGGACACCTTGGCAGACGGTGGCGAAGGATCCGAAATGACCGTGATCCCTGCTGGCCGGTTCGAGATGGGCTGTCGCAGCGACGACTGCGGAGAAGCTTCGCTACCCGTTCACGAAGTGGCCTTCGCGCAACCGTTCCTGCTATCCAGGACCGAGGTGACGTTCGCCCAATGGGACGCCTGCGTGGCCGGCGGCGGCTGCAACGGCTACGTCCCCCGGGATCGGCTCTGGGGGCGCAGCGATCGGCCCGTGTTCTACGTGGGTCGCGGGGATGCCGAGGCGTATGCGGCGTGGTTGTCCGACCAGACCGGTGCCCGCTACCGGTTGCCGAGCGAGGCGGAGTGGGAGTACGCGGCGCGCGCGGGCGGCTACACGCAATACAGTTGGGGCGACGCGGTCGGCGACGGACGCGCGAACTGCGCGGGATGCGGCGGAAGCTGGGATACGCTCCAGACACCGCCGTTGGCCCTGCTAGCCGGCGGCACGGCGCCGGTGGGCACGTTCGCCGCCAACGCCTTCTGCCTGCACGACATGCACGGCAACGTCGGCGAGTGGGTGGCCGACGCATGGAACGAGAGCTACGAAGGCGCGCCGACCGACGGGAGCGCATGGACTTCCGGCGATCCGGCCTGGCATGTGGCCCGGGGCGGATCCTGGTCGCTCCCCCACGACACGATGCGTTCGTCGTCTCGTCTTGCGACCACCGACGAACGCAGTGCCTACACCGGATTCCGCGTCGCTCGGGCAATTAGTCCGTGATTTGACTGCCCAGGGTCCGGGGTGGAACTCACATTGGCGAACCTGCCCATGGGGGTTTTATATAATCCAAGGCTGCCCCGACAAGAAGAGAACGACTGATGTCGGAACCAGCGCTTGCCTACGAAGGGAACCCCATCCGCGCCACGTTGGCCTACGCCACCGACGAGGGCGACAAGTACTACTACGAAGTCGCCGCGCCCGAAGCGGCGGGACGGAACATCGGTAGCGGCACCGCCAAGCACGAGATGGCGATCTACGATGCGCGGGAGTGGCCCGAGCGGCTGACCCTCGATGTTCACGGCTTCGAACTGATGGCGGGCTCGTTGCCGCCCATCGACTTTCTCGACGACGACTGCGTGAAGCGCTTGTACTACCCGGCCATGGAAGCGCTGGCCCGACGATGCACCGGCGCCGCGCGCATCCACATCTTCGATCACACGGTGCGGCACGGCAATCCGGACGTGCGGCGGAAGATCGGGGTCAAGCCGCCGGCCAGGGGCGTTCACAACGACTACACGCACTGGTCGGCAAGGAAACGCGTGCGGGATCTACTTCCCGATGAGGCGGACGAACTGCTAAGCCGACGGTTCGCGATCGTGCAGGCGTGGCGACCGATCGGGCATCGGATCGAGTCGGACCCGATCACCATCGCCGATGCGCGCACGGTCGAGGAATCCGACTTCGTGCCGGTACCCCGCACGGCGCCCGGTCGCATCGGCGAAACCTGGCGGGCGTTGTACAACCCCCGAACGCGGTTCTTCTACTATTCGTTCCTGAGGCCGGACGAGGCGATCTTCTTCAAGGTCTACGACTCGGCGACCGACGGTCGCGCGCGCTACACGTTGCACACGGCATTCGAGTTGCCGGATTCCGATCCCGACGCGGCGCCGCGGCACAGCGTGGAGATGCGGCTGTTCGCGTTCTATTGACGCTGGGGGTTCTCGCGGGCGTCGGGCAGGAAGTAGCACGCCGACGGGTCTGCGAAAGTGCATCTTCTCGGTCGCGCCGGGCCGGGAAGCACAAGAAGGGTTCATCCGATCAATCACCAACACGATGTCGAAGCGCTGCTGAAGCGGCTGCTCGGTTCCGGTCGCTTCGAAGGTTTCCCCCGCCATCCCGGCCACCTGGATACCGTGCTGGCGGTTGCGGCCGGGCAATTGCAGCGGCGCAGACCCTATAGTGAACCGGAGATCAACGAGGTACTCGGCGAGTGGCTCCTGGCCGTTCATTCACCGGTTGACCATGTCACGCTGCGGCGACGCATGGTGGATTGCGGTTTTCTGAAACGGACCACGAACGGCTCGCGTTACTTTCTGAACTACGGTCGCGTCGTTGAAGTACTTGGCGATCCCGCCATCGAGGTTGATGCGGGGGCAATCATCGACGGCATCGCGAGCGAGCGGCACGAGCGCAAGGAGGCGCATCTACGGAGCCCTTGACGGGCCGTTCGCCGTTGGCTTGTACCGGGTTGCGGGACGCCACAAGGGCGTCCCCTACGCATTCGACGGCGCGGGCGCGTGGTTCGGCGATTGGCGCTGCACAGGTGCGTGGCAGGCATTTGGCGCGGCACAGCTGCGTGGTAGGCATCGGCGCGGCGCGGGTGCGTGGTAGGCATCGGCGCTGCGCAGGTGGCGTGGGAGCATTGGCGGCGGGCCGGTAACGCGTACCTGGGGCTGTTACTTCGGGGCCGGTGGGTCGGTTGTCAGCCGCCGTTCTCCAATCCGGCCAGTATGGCGGCGATCGACTCGCCTCTTAGTCCCTGCTTCACGGTGGCGTAGGACGAACCGTCGAGTTCGAGCATTGAACGGGCGACCTTCTGTGCGGTGGCGACGACGTCTTCGGCGGGTACGACCTCATCGAGGAACCCGGCGTCCTTGGCCTCCGTCGTGGAGAACGGCGTCGCGGCGATCGTCGCGCGGCTCAGGTAGCGCTTGGACAGGCGTTCCCGGGCCAGCATCAGGCCGAATGGCGGCAGGGTCATGCCGATCGCCGTCTCGTTCAGTTGCACGCGGTAGTCGCCCTCGGGGCCGACGCGGTAGTCGCCGGTCAACAGGCAGAATGCGCCAAGTGCTACCGCATGTCCGGTGACCGCGATGACGAACGGTTGCGGGTGGCCGTAGAGGCGCATCATGAGCCGCGTGCCGCCGAGGCGCATGGCATGGGCGGCTTCCGGATCGCCGCCGCGAATGACCTTGAGGTCGAAACCACCGGAGAAGAGTCCCGGTCGACCGGCGAGGACCACGGCCTTGGCTTCGGCTTCGGCGCGATCCAGTTCGCTGTTCACCGCGGCGATCATGTTCGGGCCGAAGGCGTTGGCCTTGGCGTCGTTCATGGTGATCACCGCGACGTGGTCGTTTTGTTCGTAGCTTGTGATTTCCGGCATCGTCACCTCCCAAAGCAAGCGCGAGAGTGTACATCGACCGTGGATTGTTCCGTGGCGGCGACCTTGGGGTGGCTCTGGGCAACGCGCCGCACAGCCTCGTTCTGACACCGGAGCGCAGACGGCATGGGACAAGCGCATCCCCTACCGTGAAACAAACGCCACGCGAGCTACTGCCACCGTGGCGCTTGTTCAATGGCCAGGCAGGTGTGGCGCGCCGGAGCCGGAGGCGGCACAGCGTGCGCGAAGACGGGATGAGACAACCCATTTCCAGCGGGTCAACCGCGTTACCATGGCGTCACCGCAGGGGGAACGGGTGGGCGTATGAAGCCGCAGGTCGATTGGGTGCTGTTCACGGCCAGCGCCGGGCTGATCGTCGCCGTCTGCATTCCGATGGCCCTCGCACCCGATCGATCCACCGAGGTGGTCGGCGCGATCTACCAGTGGATCGCGGGCGACATGGGCTTGCTCTACCAGTGGATGGTGGTGGTGTCGACGGTCGTCCTGGCCGTGATCGCCCTTCGCCAGACCGGGCGGCGGCGGTTGGGCGGCGACGATGCGGTGAAGGAGTTCTCCGATCTGTCGTGGATGTCGATGCTGTTCTGTGCGGGCATCGGCGCCGGGATCATGTATTGGGCGACCATCGAGTGGGCGTACTACCTGGACACGCCGCCGTTCGGGGCGGAACCCGGTTCTGCCGAAGCCCAGGAGTGGGCCGCGACCTACGGAATCTTCCACTGGGGTCTGTCGGCGTGGTGCCTGTATTGCCTGCCGACCGTGGCGATCGCCTATCCCTACTACCAGCGCAAAATTCCCTACCTGCGTCTGTCGACGTCGCTCGCGGGCTTGTTCGGCGACGACATCGCCAACCGGCCGCTGGGGCGCGTCGTCGACTTCATCTTCATCGTCGCGCTGGTGGGCGGGACGGGGACGTCGCTCGGGCTCGCGACGCCGATGCTCGCCGCCTGCGTCGCAAAACTGTTCGGCATCGAGCAGACCCGCCTCTTGGAATACGCCGTGGTGCTGCTGGCGGTGGGGCTTTTCGCCTACAGCGTGTTCCGCGGGCTCACCAAGGGCATCAAGGTGTTGAGCGACATCAACATGTCGGTCGCCGGCGTATTCGCGCTCCTGGTGCTCTTCACCGGGCCGACGCTCTTCGCGCTCAAGCACGGCACCAACAGCCTCGGCTTGATGGTCCAGGACTTCATCCGCCTCAACACCTGGACCGATCCGGTGCTGCAGACAAACTTCGTCGAGGACTGGAGCATCTTCTACTGGGCGTGGTGGCTCGCCTACGGGCCGTACATGGGCATCTTCGTGACGCGGATCTCCCGCGGGCGAACCCTGCGGGAGCTGATATTCGGGATGGTGGGCTTCGGCACGCTGGGTTGCGCGCTCTTCTACATCACCCTCGGCAACACCGCGATGTGGATGGATCTCGAGGGTCTCGTGCCCGCGCGCGAGCTCGTTGCCGCCGGCGAGGCGGACCAGGCGATCGCCAGCATCATCGGCGCGATCGACTGGCAGCCGCTGCCGCTCATCGCCTTCGTCTTCGTGACGTTCATCTTCGTGGCGACGACCTACGATTCGGCGTCCTACGCGATCGCCGCATCAGCGACCCGACGGCTCGAAGCCGGCCAGAACCCGGCGCGGTGGCACCGGGTGTTCTGGGCGTTCGCGCTGGCCGTGTTGCCGATCGCACTGATGTTCCTCGGCGGGCTGGAGGCGATCAAGTCGTCGGTACTGGTGGTGTCGTTGCCGCTCCTGGTGATCGGGGTGGCGATGATCGTGTCGCTGTTCCGGTCGTTGCGGGACTAGACGCCGGCTTATTGCCCCGGCGACTCGGACCGGGCACGGCTGGCGAAACCTTCGAACAATCCTTCTAGCCGGGCCATACGTTCGCGAAGGTCGCCGACATCGCTTCGCACATCGTGCATTTCCTGATGCATCTCCACTCGGACATCGCGTATTTCAGCCCGCACCGCGCGCAGCCCTGTCAACATCACACCGGCCAGAGCCACACCGACTGCGATAACCGCGATCAGTTCCGCGCTCATCGTGTTTCACTCCTTTGGTCCACACGCGTAGAACCCGCCGTGTTGGATAGTGGATTCCACGTACTCGATTTTTTCCAATCCTAGCACGGGTCTGACGGCGACCACGTGCGAGATTGCCCATTGCCGACGTAGGCGATTTCGCTTTCTTTCCACACCCAAGCGCGGAACAATCCGTGCCCGTTCCGCTCCAAGAGTCGGACTCGCCGCAAGGTCGCGAGGCGAACGAAGTTTCAGAGGCACGTTAGGCGCATGACACGACTGCTGGTCTGTCCACCGACCCATTTCGGGGTCGAGTACGTGATCAATCCCTGGATGGCCGGCAACGTCGGCGCGGCATCGCAGGCGAACGCCATGCGGCAATGGGATGCGCTGGTCGAGATCCTCGAAGAGCACGCCGACGTCTACGCCATCGATCCGGCGCCGGGGCTACCCGACATGTGCTTCGCGGCCAACGGCGGCCTGGTGCTGGACGAGACCTTCGTGCCGTCGACCTTCGGCGTGGCGCAGCGCGAAGGGGAATCGCCCTTGTACCGGGCGTGGGCCGACGCCGCCGGGTTCGGAATCGTCCACGGCGGCGATGCACTGCCCTTCGAAGGCGAAGGCGATGCGTTGTGGTGGCCCGCAGACGGCAACAGCCGGCCGGTGCTGTGGGCGGGCTACGGTGTACGCACGAGTCTCGAGGCGCATCGCTCGATCACCGAGGAACTGCAGGTTGCCGTGGTGTCCCTGCGGCTCGTCGACCAGCGTTTCTACCACCTCGATACGTGTTTCGTGCCGCTGCCGGGCGGGCGGGTGATCTACTACCCGGCGGCGTTCGACGAAGCGTCGCGGCAGCGGATCGAATCCCTGGTCGGTGCAGAGCGGCGGATCGAGGTCAGTGACGAGGACGCGTTCGGCTTCGCCTGCAACGCCGTTCGGCTCGGCAATACGTTGATCACGAGCCACGCCACCGGCGCACTGCACAAGGCGTTGGGCGCCTGGGGGTACGAGGTGGTCACCACGCCGCTCACCGAGTTCATCAAGGCCGGGGGCGCGGCCAAGTGCCTGACGCTGTTGCTCGACCAGGACCTGCCCGACAACTTCGGACAACGGTCGCCGGTGGCGTCGCCGATCCGTTCCCAGGTGGTGGAGCTCGAAGGCCACCTGCTCGACGAAGGGGTCATGACCCACGCCTTCGACGCCGTCAACCGGACCGGCAGCAGCTTTCGCCTGGAACGGTTTCGCGCCGGCGAGCGCAGCGACCAGACCAGTCTCGTGCGGTTCGTTGTCAGTGCCCCGAACGAGGCCAGGCTCGACGAGACGCTCGAGCGGCTCGGCGAGTACGGGGCGCGGGTCGCCGACCAACCCGTTGGCGCCGAGCTTCGCGAGGTCGAGCGGGACGGCGTCGCTCCCGGGGACTTCTGTTGCTCAACCATCTACCCAACGGACATCCGGGTCCGCGAGTCCTGGGTGCGCGTCGAACACCAGCGCATGGACGCCACGATCGTTGTCGACGACAGTACCGAGCCGCCGAGCGCGCACTGCACGCTGATGCGCGATCTGCGGCGGGGACAGCGCGTCGTCTGCGGCGAGGCGGGCGTTCGGGTACGGATGCCGGATCCCCGTCATGCGGACCGCGAGTTCGCTTTCATGTCGTCCGAGGTCACCACGGAACGTCGCGCCGAAGGCCAGATCGAGGAACTAGCCCTCGAGATGCGTCGCATCCGGGCTCGGAACGGGCGGATCGTTGTCGTGGCCGGGCCCGTCGTGATCCATACCGGGGGCGGTCGCCACCTGGCGGCGCTGATCCGGGAGGGCTACGTGCAGGCGTTGCTCGCCGGCAATGCGCTAGCCGTTCACGATATCGAGACGAACCTCTACGGTACCTCGTTGGGCGTCGATCTCAATCGCGGCCTGGGGGTCCAGGGCGGCCACCGCCATCACCTCACCGCCATCAACACCATACGGGCTGCGGGCTCCATAAAGGATGCGGTGGATGCGGGGACGGTCACGGAGGGTGTGATGTTCGAGTGCGTGAAGGCGGGGGTGCCCTTTGCGCTGGCGGGTTCGATCCGCGACGACGGGCCGCTGCCGAATACGATGATGGATCTCGTCGAAGCGCAGGCGACCTACGCGCGGCTGATCGACGGCGCGGAGCTGATCCTGATGCTGTCGACGATGCTCCACGCCATCGGCACCGGCAACATGACGCCTGCCGGCGTGCGTCTGGTGTGCGTCGACATCAATCCGGCCGTCGCCACCAAGCTCGCCGACCGGGGCAGTGTCGAATCCACCGGGATCGTCACGGATGTGGGGTTGTTCCTGAACCTGCTGGCACGGGCCGTGGTCGACGCGTAGAGGCGTAGGGCGTCGTCGACCGGTTCGGGTCACGCGAACCGTTGGTGTATCGGGCGCGGGACGGGACAGCCCATCACTGCGCGTTGTGGCGCGTCGGGGCGGTTGTCTTCGCCCGCATCAACGCCGTGGTTATTGTCCCGCCAACGCCTCCTGGCCGAGATGGGCGACCGCGTCGAGTGTCCTGCGCACGTCTTCCCAGGTCGTCGTGTGGTTCACGATGCACAGCCGCAGCGCGAAGACGCCTTTCAGGGACGTCGACGAGAAGAACGCCGACTCGTCCCAGAAGACGCGCGCCAGCACCTCGCGATTGACCGCCTCAAGTGCTTCCTCCGTGCAGACGCGCCCGGCGGGGTTGACCCGGAAGCAGACGATGCCGAGGGACACCGGGGCCATCGATTGCAGCATCGGGGAGTCCTCCACGTAGGCTTTGGCCCGACGCGCCAGGTCCAAGCCCTTCCCCACGGCTGCCCGAAACCGGTCCATGCCGAAGGTCTGGACCGACATCCAGATCTTCAGGGCACGCGCCGCCCGGCTCAGTTGGAGTCCCCGGTCCGCGAAGTTGGGATGGTTCGCGCCCCAAACCGTGTCCTGCAGCACATCGTGGCCGATTGTGAAGGCGTTCTCGAGATGCGCCACGTCCTTCACCATGAGGGCGCCCACCTCGTAGGGCTGGAAGAACCATTTGTGCGCATCCAGGC
>CAZJRX010000032.1:0-1419 GCA_964548145.1 uncultured Pseudomonadales bacterium
TGCAGGTACTCGTCGCGCGGCATTCGACCGATTCCGGATGCGATGATCGCGACAAGCCGATCCGGCTTGATCGACGCGATCAGGTCACCAACGTTCGGTGGGCGTTTGGGGAGGCGCACGATGCCGGCCGGGGGTATTGGACAATGTGATCGACATTGTCCAATACCCTATAAAGGTGCGTCAATTGGACAATGTGACTCGTAGTGTCCAATACCCTATAAAGGTCGCAGTCGGGGTCGGCCCTCCTGCGCACGTATGCCGAGCGGATGGCACGACGACGACCGTCGGCGGCCGCGACGGTCTCAGACGATCACGACTGGATGCACAACAACAACTTGATCGGCAAGGTTGGCGCGCCCGCAGGGACTCGAACCCCGAACCCCCAGGTTCGAAGCCTGGTACTCTATCCAGTTGAGCTACGGGCGCTTGGGCGGCGATTGTACGCTGTTCTCTCGCACAACGGATGGTGGACCCGCCCTGGTCGCCTGTTGCCACGCTTCCCAGCCAGATCCCACCTCGCATTCACGCCTTTAGGTCGCTGACCATTCCGTCATTTGAGAGACCTCCAGAGCCGGTGCGTTGTCGACGCTTCGCCCACGGCGACGGTCCACCGTGAAGCCAAGTCGCGGTGGTCGAAGGGTCGGCAACGCAAACGGGCGCGCGGGTTTCGAATAGAAAGATCTGGCGGGGGCTCGGTTCGCTTCCGTCCACCGGCCCTCGGACGTCCGACGGTACGTTCGCAACCGCCGGTCGGCCTTCGGGCGGGTTCGGCTGATACAATCCCGGCAAACGAGCACGGGGCGCACCTCGTCCACTTCAACGAGGCGAACAATCACCCAATGACCACCGAATTCGACACCGTCGAAGATGCGATTGCGGCCATTGCCGCCGGCGACCTCGTGGTGGTCGTGGACGACGATGACCGGGAGAACGAGGGTGATCTGATCATGGCGGCGGCGAAGGCGTCGTCGGACAAGATCGGGTTCATGATCCGTCATACGAGCGGACTGCTGTGCGCCTCCATTACCGAGGAGCACGCCAAACGGCTGCATCTCGATCCCATGGTGGCCCGCAACGAAGCGCCGCTGGCGACCGCCTACACCGTCACGGTGGATTACAAGGTCGGGTTGACGACGGGGATTTCGGCCGACGAGCGCGCCAATACGGTTCAGGCGCTGGCGAGCAACAATACGGCGGCCGACGATTTCGCGCGGCCAGGTCACGTTTTGCCCCTCGTTTAGCGGCAAGGCGGCGTGATGGTTCGTTCCGGGCACACCGAGGCGGCGGTGGATCTCGCGCAAGCCGCCGGGTTGCCGCCGGTGGGGGTGCTGGCGGAGATCGTCAACGACAACGGCAACCCGAAGAAGCTCTCCGAGCTTGTCGACTTCGCGGCAGAACACGATCTCAAGATCATCTCCA
>CAZJRX010000032.1:1429-18509 GCA_964548145.1 uncultured Pseudomonadales bacterium
GTCGCGAGCAACTCGTGATCCGGACCCGGGAGTTCGATGTGGAAACGTCGATCGGTCGCGCCAAGGGCTATGCCTACCGGACGCAGTTCGAGGACGCGGAGCACTTGGCGATGGTGTTCGGGAATTGGCAGGCCGACGACGCCATCGTTGTACGCATCCATCGCGAAAAGCTCATCGAAGACCTGTTCGGTTCCCAGACGCAGCACGAGAAGAGCCTTCTGGAAGCCTCCCTGAGTCGCCTCGGCGAACTCGGCGGCGGCATCCTGATCTACCTGCGTAGCGGCTTCGCCGGGGTGCCCCTCGACAATCTCACCGGTGGCGAGGACAGCCGGGCCGGCGCCCGCAACCGGGACTGGTTGGAGATCGGCGTGGGCGCGCAGATACTCCGTGACCTCGGTGTGGCGAGGCTCCGCATCCTTGCCGGTCGCGAAGTGGACTTCGTCGGTCTCGAAGGCTTCGGGCTGACGGTCGTCGCCACGGAACTCTTGTGACCCGCATCGGCATCACCCTCGGCGACCCCGCCGGCATCGGCCCGGAGGTGGCCGTCAAGGCGCTGAATGCCGACACGCGGCCGGATGCCGACTACGTCCTCTACGGCCCGTCGTGGGCGGTGGATCTGGGTGCCGATCACGCCGGGTTGCCCGTTCCCGACTGCGAGTTCGTGGACATCGACGTTGCCAAGGCGGCGGATTTCCGGCTCGGCACGGTCTCCGCGGCCTGCGGCAAGGCGAGCGTGACGGCGGTGGAACGCTGCGCCCGGGATGCAATCGCCGGCGAGGTGGCGGCCATGATGACCTGTCCGCTGCACAAGGAGGCGATCCACGCCGCCGGCTACGTCGACGATATCGGCCACCAGGAGATCCTCGCGCGTCTGACCGGATCCACCACCACCGCGACGATGCTGATGACACCGGGCCTGCGCGTCGTGCATCTCTCCACGCATAAATCGCTGATCGAGGCGGGTCGATTCGTGACCCGCGACAACGTTCGCGACAAGCTTCGCCTGTGCCACGACTCGCTCACCGCCTGGGGGTTGGCCAAGCCACGCATCGCGGTGGCGGCGCTGAATCCCCACGGCGGCGAGGGCGGATTGCTCGGCCGGGAGGAGATCGATGCGATCGCGCCGGCCGTCGAGGACGCCCGGTCCGCGAACATCGACGCCACCGGCCCGTTGCCAGCGGACTCGGTCTTCAACCGGGCGATCGGCGGCGAGTTCGATGTCGTGCTGGCGATGTATCACGATCAGGGGCACATCGCGATCAAGGTGCACAACTTCCACCAGAGCGTTACCGCCACCCTGGGCATTCCGCTGATCCGAACCTCCGTCGACCACGGCACGGCCTTCGACATCGCGGGCCAGGGCATCGCCGACGCGACCGGTGCGATCGCGGCCCTGCAAGCGGCCGTGGCATTGGCGGAGGGAACGTTCGGCCAGTAGATTGCGGTAGGGCGACACGGCCGTCCCGCGCCCGTCGGCCAGACCCTGGGACGCACCCGCGGCCTTCCCGCGCCGTGTACCGATGGCCTTGGTTTCGATCGGCACGGGACGCCACAAGGGCGTCCCCGACGGGGCTCGTCGGTCTAACGGCGGGGCCTCGCTGAATCCCTGAACGCGGCAAAAGGCTCCCGCTCGACCCGGGTTCCGATGCCGTATCATCACCATCACTCGTCGGGCCGGTGCGCCCCCGCTGGAGATATTTGATGAAAGCAGCCGTATTCCGTGCCGTGAACACCCCGATGGCGGTCGAGGAGATCCAGATCGACAAGCCGGGGCCGAGGGAGGTACTGATCCGCACGGCTGCGGCCGGGGTCTGCCATTCCGACATGCACTTCTTCAACGGCACCTACCCCGGCGCCGTTCCCTGCGTACTCGGCCACGAGTCGGCGGGAATCGTCGAGGAAGTCGGCTCGGCGGTTCGCTACGTCAAACCGGGCGACCATGTGATCACCTGCCTGTCGGTGTTCTGCGGCCACTGCGAGTATTGCCTGACCGGGCATATGTCGCTGTGCCAGGAGCCGGAGGTCCGGCGCGGCTCGGCGGACGAGCCGCGGCTCGCCCAGGAGGGCACGGAGCTCAGCCAGTTCGCCAATCTCGGCTCCTTCGCCGAACAGATGCTGGTCCACGAACACTCGGTCGTGAAGATCCGCGAAGACATGCCGCTGGACCGGGCGGCATTGATCGGCTGCGGCGTGACCACCGGCGTCGGCGCCGTCATTCACACCGCCGACGTGGAACCCGGCGCCACCGTCGCCGTTATCGGCTGCGGCGGCGTTGGCCTGTCCTGCATCAACGGCGCGGCGATCGCCGGCGCTTCCCGGGTCATCGCCGTGGATACGGTCTCGTCCAAGCTCCAACTGGCGGGCAACTTCGGCGCGACCGACGTCGTCAACGCATCCGACGGCGACCCGGTCGCCCAGATCCGGGAACTGACCGGCGGCGGTGTGCACTATTCGTTCGAAGCCATCGGCCTCAAGGTCACCGCGGAACAGGCGTTCCGAATGGTCCGCCCCGGCGGCACGGCGACCATCATCGGCATGATCCCGCCCGGGGAGATGGTCTCGTTGCATGGCCCCGACTTCCTCTCCGAGAAGAAAATCCAAGGATCCATGATGGGTTCGAACCGTTTCCGGGTGGACATGCCCCGGTTCGTGGAGTTCTACCTTCAGGGACGCCTGCACCTCGACGAGATGATCTCCCAACGCGTCGGACTCGCCGACGTAACCGATGCCCTGCAGGCTCTCGATACGGGCGAAGTAGCGCGCAGCGTCATCGTCTTCGACGCCTGACCCCTCGACCGCCCAGGAGTACATCCGCATGGACTACTTTCGCATCGAGGGTGCGCAACCGCTCGCGGGCGAGATCGCGCCGATGGGCAACAAGAACTCCGCCCTGCCGCTCCTCGCCGCTTCGGTGTTGACCGACGATGCCCTGACAATCGGCAACGTCCCGAACATCGGCGATGTCCGCACCAAGCTGGCATTGCTCACAAGCCTTGGGATCGACGCCGGCCTGGCGGACAACACCTGCACGCTCAACGCCCGGCACGTCCGGAACGAACAGCCGGATCCCGCCTTGAGCGGCCGGATCCGCACCGCCGTCCTGCTCGCCGGCCCCATGCTGGCGCGTTTCGGCCAAGTCAAGATCTTCCGTCCGGGTGGCGACCGCATCGGACGACGGCGTCTGGATACCCACCTGCTGGCGTTGCAGGCACTCGGCGCCGAGATTGACATCGAATCGGATCACTACCGTCTGCGGACCGCGGGTTTCAAGGGCTGCGACCTGTTTCTCGACGAGATGAGCGTTACCGGCACGGAGCAGGCGCTCCTTGCCGCGGTGCTTGCCGAGGGCACGACCTACATCTCCAACGCCGCCATGGAGCCCCACGTCCAGGATGTGTGCCGGTGCCTGAACGCGATGGGTGCCAAGATCACCGGCATCGGCACCCACGACCTCACCGTCGAAGGCGTACCGGCACTGCATGGGGCCCGGTTCGACATCGGCCCGGACTACATGGAAGTGGGCTCGCTGATCGGCCTCGCCGCCGCCACCGGTTCGGACGTGCGCCTCGTCGGCGCCGCACCCAAGGAACACCGGATGACGCGCATCATGTACGGTCGGCTGGGCATCGAGTGGGAAGACGACGGCAACGACATCGTCGTGCCCGCGACCCAGGAACTCACGGTCATGCCGGACTTCGACGGTGCCGTGCCGAAGATCGACGACATGCCCTGGCCCGGCTTTCCCCCCGACCTGATCAGCATCGCGCTGGTGGTCGCCACCCAATGCCGCGGCACCGTGCTGATCCACCAGAAGATGTTCGACCGCCGGCTCGTCTTCGTCGACCGGCTGATCGACATGGGCGCCGGAATCGTCCTTTGCGACCCGCACCGGGCGCTGGTGATGGGACCGACCCGGCTGCACGGGGAACGTCTGGTTTCACCGGACATCCGGGCCGGCATGGCACTGGTGATCGCGGCCCTATCCGCGAAAGGGACGAGCACGATCCACAACGTCAGCCAGATCGACCGCGGCTACGAAAGCCTCGAGGTTCGGCTCGGCCAACTCGGCGCACGGATCGAACGGCTCAGCGAGTAGAAAACCATGCAACGGCTCTTCGACGACGTCTATCGCATCCTGCCCACCAAGGTGACGCCGACCAAGTACTCGAGCCTTTTCGCCGTGCGCCCCGAGGGCAACCTGCTGTTCTCCTGTCTGGGCGGTCACAGCAGCATCGAGGGCAGCTTCGATGCCATGGATGCGCTCGGCGGCGTCGCGATGCACCTCGTCGGCGACATGCACTTCGCGGCGCGGTACAACGACGCCGTGGATGCCCGCTTCGGCACGACGACGACCTGCAGCGACATCGAAGCGCCGGACGTCCGCCGCAAGGTCACCAACGTGCAGACGTTCCCGTTCGAGCGCCATGTCCTCGCACCCGGCGTCGAAGTCATTCCAACGCCCGGCCACCGCCCCGGCGCGGTGGCATACCTGGTCGACGTCGGCGGGCGACGCTGCCTGTTCGCCGGAGACTCGATCTACCACAGCGATGGCGACTGGATGTGCCCGGTCAGCAAACGCAACCGCAAGACGATGCGGAAGACACTTGATCTGCTCGCCGAGGTGGACTTCGACGTGCTGTTGTCGAATACGGGGGCGACCAACCCGGTCTGCTACGTCGAACTCGACGAAGCGGGCCGGCGGTCCTTCGTCGAAGGACTCAAGGACCGCCTCTAGCCGAGGAACGCTACGCGTCGACCATACGGAATCGGACGCCGCAGATATTGACCTCGTCATCGGCGACGTAGCGGCCGCGCGCTTTGGCGGCGTTCAGGATTGTGTCCCGGTCAGCCACCTTGAGATCGAGACCGCCGAGTCCATAGCCGCGGCCGTCGGTTGCTTCGACGAAGCGGATGTCGACGTTGTTGAGCGCCATGTGCAGGGTCGCGCCGTCGCGGCTGACGGGCAGACCCGCCACCTTGCCCCAGAGTTCGGCGAGGCCGACCGGGTCCGGCCCCTGCAACTCCACCGCCGCGTAGTCCACCGTAACCGACTGGTCTACCTTGTCTTCCCACTGCAGCCCGCCCGCGGGTTCCCAGTTGCCCTGGAAATCGGCGGCGCGATCCCAGTCGACCTCGAAAAACGCGGCCTTCATGTCGCCGGGGTGAATCTGGCAGATGTTGAAATGCTCCCGCTCGACCTCCCAGGCGATGCGAACGCCGTTGTCGCGCGCGCGCTGGCGCGCCGCCTGCTGGTTGGCGCTGGTGTCCGCCTGGCAGATGACCATGTAGCCGCCGTCGCCGTTGCGCCGATCGAGATACCGCCCGGCGGCCGTGTTCTCCTCCACCGGGACCACCACCTCGAGGAAGTTTCGCCCGATGGGCAGCAGCGTATTGACCAGCCCGAACTTGCCAACCCCCGCATCGACGAAACACCGTCGAATACCGAGGATCTGTTCGAGATCGTCGATGGTGCTGTCGAGATCCCGGGCCACGAGGCAAATCTGGCGCAGTTGTATGGTCATGGTGTTCCTTCCTCTCCGAACGCGTGGGTGACGCGACCGCTATGATGTTTGCTATGAGCCGACATTGCCAACCGCTCGTTGCCGGCGGGCGCGTTTGTCTCGCCGTTCTGACCATGCTGGCGGTGGCCGCCAACGGTCGCGAATACGCCATCGAGTTCGGCATGGGATTGCCCAACCACTCGGGGTACCTGCAAACCCCGGCCGGCGGCATGCCGGGGACGGCGAGTCCGAAACGGCCGACCCTGGCCGAGATCGAACTCGAGCGCGGCGACTACCGCTGGTTCGGTGCGAGCGTCGATTTCCGGCGCGGCAAAGGGAATACGAACGAAGTGAACCGGTCCCCGGCGCTGCAGTTGCGGCTGCGCTACAGCGCCGTCGGCAACGACGCGAGGGCCGTACTCGACAAGGCGTTCACGATCCGGGGAGGCGTTTTCGAACCCGGCGACACGGTTCGTTCGAGGGTATCGTTCGACAGCCTCGCGCTCGCGCTCTACGCCGTGTTCGACTTCTCGCCGGGCCTGTCCGCAGCGTTGGGCGGGGAAGTCGGCTGGACCGCCTTCGACTTCACGATGGAGGGTGATCGGCACCGGTCGGAGCGCGCCTACCACGTCAGCACGGTCGGCCTCGCGGCAAGCGTCAGGAAAAAACTCGGCGGGGGTTGGCAGTTGACCTCGAGACTCGCCGTGGCGCCCGCGGTGGAAGGGACCGGCAGTCGCTACGCGATCGAGGCCAGGGTCTGCCGCGATCTCAGTGCGCGCACCCGCGTCGCCCTCGGCGCACTGGTCGAGGAATTTCGCTACGACGATGCACACAAGCAAGCGCTGCCGAACCGTCTGCAGGTGACCCGTCGGGTGTTGCCGACGGTGTCGGTCGAACTGCGCCTGTAGCCAGGGCGCCGCCGCTGGTCTATTGGACGCGGGCAAAGGCTCTCACTCGAGTCGCGTTGCGATGCCGTATTAGGGCCATCACTCGTCGGGCTAAGGTGCCGCCGCTGGTCTATTGGACGCGGGCAAAGGCTCTCACTCGAGTCGCGTTGCGATGCCGTATTAGGGCCATCACTCGTCGGGCTAAGGTGCCGCCGCTGGTCTATTGGACGCGGGCAAAGGCTCTCACTCGAGTCGCGTTGCGATGCCGTATTAGGGCCATCACTCGTCGGGCTAGTGTGCCGCCGCTAGGTACGCCTTGCATCCGGTGTCGGCGAGCACGGCATCGAGTTCGGCATCGCCCGCCGCTTCGGCATACTTCGCCTTGAGTGCGGCCAAGCTGCGGGCATGGTACTTCTGCGGTTTCTGGGTCCAGCGCTTGCCCTGCAGCGTCACCTCGAAGTCGTCCGCGCCGTCGGCAATGGCCTGGGCGTTGGCGACATCCCAAGGCAGGAACACGCCCGCCACCTGGTCTCTTAGGATCGGTCGCAATGTCGGCTCGAGCGCTGCCCAATCCTCGAACTCGCCGAGATTCTCGGGATCGAGCATCCGCGCGATCCAGGCCACGACATTCGGCCGAGCGGCCACCAACGCGCCGGCGGTGGGGTCGCGACCCGCCTCGTAGATCTGTCCCCAGAGACCGAAGTCGCCGAATGACGGGCGGGAACCGAACAGGTAGGGGCGCTCGGCCAGATGGGCATCGAGCAGCGGCAGCACGTCCGCGAAGCTCTGTTCGATCTGGGGCGCGGTGATCTCGTTGGATCCCACGAACCAGACCCGGGGCACCATGCGTTCGCGAATACCCTGGGCAGCGGCATCGATCTGGTCCGCGCCGGCGTTGGCGGCGAAGCGCCGAGACACCGCCACCTGGTCGACCTCCCGGGCCCAGCGCATGTGGAACATCCACTTGTTGCCCCACTCGTCGCCGAACTCCTCCAGAAGGACGGAGACGAACCTCGACACCGCGCCTGGCGGGTGAATCCCCGGTTCCGGGAATTTCGCCTCCATCGTCTCGATGATGGGCGTCGAGTCCTGGATGCCGGTTTCCTCCGGCGTCACGACCAGTGGGATCAGGGGCAGTCGCGCATACCGGCTGTAGAGGTCGCCGGCTTCCTGCCGGTCGCTCCATTGGTGGGGTATGCCCTTGTATCGGAAGTACGAACGTACCTTGACCGAGTAGGGTGACTCCTCGGAACCGATAACGATGTATTGGGCGGTCATGGCCGAGGCGTCAACCGCTGGCCCGGGTGCCGGTGAAAGTGGCGCTGCCGAATGCACCGAGCTTGACGTTGCCGCTGATCGCATCGCCATCGGCCGTCGCGCTGAACTCCAGCGTCATCGGCATCGGACTGGTGATGGAGACCTTCCAGGTACCCGTGTTGCCGTCGACCGAGCCGTCCTTGATGTCCACGGTGCCCTGGGCACCGGACATCGTGCCCGACAGACCGTCTCCGTCCGTTTGCAACGTGACCGTCGCCTTCTGCTGTCCCATCGGCGTATTGGTCACCGTCTCCCAGGTGCCGTCCAAATCGCTCATCTGCTTCTCCCTTGACTCCGCCTCGCGCGGCTCTGCGAACGATCATGCAGTATGACAGAGGCCCCGTTGAACCGATAGCACGACGCACCCTCCTGGCGCATCTCGGGTTGGCACGTTGGCACGAATTCCGTACCTACGTGCCTGGACGGTATGCCGCCCGGCCAGCACAGCATATCCACTACAAGGTGTGCGAGATCGGCGGGAACTCCTCACCAGCCAGGTCTACTTCGCGGAACTCGGCGGCACGCGGGGACTGGCTCGGTCGGAAGATGCCGCCGCATTGCAGACCGCGAGTCTCCAACGCATCGATGACGACGGTCTCGCCGCCAACCTCGATATCGTGATCTGACCGGCACGGCGACCTAACGTCGCAGCGCCGGGCTATTCGCTGTACGCGATTCGCAGGTAGCCGATGCGCCCCGGCAGGTCGTTCTGCAACTGATTGTCGATCATTGTCGATCACGTCCGGCGCACCGTTCGAGGGTCAATGCAAACGGGTCACGGGAGCGTCCGTGTGTCATTTTGAAATCACGGATCGACTCCGCCGCCCGTTTGATTCCCCCCAAGGGTCACCGCGTACGCCAACCCGATCATGGTGGTGCCGTAACGGGGCGGCATTCCCCCGAACGCCAAGACGTTGCGGATCGCGTCCACTGCCTCGATCTCAGCCCAGTCTGCGCCCGCATGGCGTTCGTGCCGGAGCTGCAGCAGCATCGTTGTGCGCTTGCCCAATGTGTATCGGGCGTGAACGTCGAGGGCCGTGGTGGTCGAGACCAGGGTGGGGAACGGCAGCGACCGGCCGCCGCGTTCGGTCAAGTAGCGTCCGGCGCCGTGCGAGCGAACCACGTCAAGGCGCAAGTCGAGCCTGGTTGCGGCGAGCTCTTCGACCTCGAATCGCAGTCCCGACGTGGCCACCGCATCCGCCGTCACATACCGCCAGTCCGCCCCCGCGTAGCCAATTCTTCCGGTCGTCGAGGCGTCCGTTTCCTGCTCGAAATGGTACGCCGCCAACGACAACTTCCTCGCCGGCGGCGAGTAGCCGATGTCGACGCCTTGCGCGCAGTTGCCGTCGCGCTGCAGGCCGAGCATGGACTCGGGGTAGCGGTTTTGCCGGCACTCCGCGAGCACCGCGAACGACGCGCCGGATCGCGTGGCGTCGTAGCCCAGCCGCACTTGCCAGTAGCGTTGTTCCCTTGCTGCCTGGTGGTAGCGGCGGGTCAACGGGTTGTTGTCCGTCGTGTCGCGGAATTCGGCGGCATCGCGGCGGGCGTCGCCGAGCGACAATCTGGCGCGAAGTCCACGCCAGCCGCCCACGTTCGCCTCGAACCGGTAGCGACGCTCCTCGTTCGCCGACACTTCCGCAGGGCGCCGACGCATTCGTGTCGAGTCGCCGTAGATGCCAACGCGCACACGCGGTGCGACGCGGTACGCCACGCCCAGTTCCATCACCGATCGCGCCACATCGTAGGCCCTGCTGGCGACCGGCCCGAGGCTGAACGCCTCGCCCCGCACGGGGACGAAAGTCAGCGGCGCCGTACGGTTGTCGCGCTCCCGCTCCCGATGTCGAGCGATTAAACGCAGCCGGTCGGTGGGTCGTGCAACCAGGTTGACGGTTGCCGCGAACGACGTTGCCCGCGCGTCCGGGCTATTGGCCGGAAGGGGTTCGGTATCGAGCCGACGGTTGGTGGTATAGGGCTCGAAGATATCATCCTGTCGCGCCTCGCCCCAGGTCAGCGTCGCATCGGCGCTGGCTCGGTTGCCGATCGCCAGCCGCGAGACGAGCATCAGCGAACGCGACTCGCCGTCCGGCGCCAATGCCTTGCTTCCCCGCGTCGCGACGGGGCCACGCCAGGGGTTCTGCCATGCCAGGGACCGGATGCGGTTGCGGAACCGGGCGGTGCGGAACTCCGCGGCGACGATCGCCGGTCCGCGTTCCACTCCGGTACTCGCCGCCACCTCTTCCGTCAGGTACTCGACTGGTTTCGGCAGCCCCGTGGATTGATAGAGGAAGTCGGCGAATGTTCGCTCCGTGCCCGACTTCGTCTCCCGTGAGTATCCCGCCTTGATCCACCAGTCGGGACGTGGTCCGGTCTTTACTTCAACGGTGGTGCGCCGGCGCACGGTGGCGTCGTCGAAGCGGCGATTCCCCCAGTCGGACATGCGCGCCGTGTCGAATGACCGCATCCAGTCGCTGGGCAACCTGAGCGCGGCCCTGCCCATGAAAGGGGTGGCAACGTCCGTTGCGGTGTTCCGGGGTACGTCGCGACGGTCGAGACGCAGGCTGCTGCGTTGCCCCCCGAAAACGACACGCATGGCGCGCGAATCGAGTCCCACACGGCCGGCGCGGGCCTCGAGGCGGCGTCCGTCGTCGTCGCGCCGCCGGTAGGCAAGGTCGAGATCTGCCACTGCGCCGGATTCGGTTAGCCCGCTGTCGCGACCAAACCGGGCGTTCGCACCGTCGACGTGGATGGCACCCAGCGTCCACGACGCCTCCTTCGAAGACGCCAGGTCGAAAGGACACAGCCGGCAGCGCCAGCGTTGGGTGTCGGCCTTGGCGTAGTTGGGGACAACCGTTTCGGCGGCTTCGGCACTGGACCCCAGTACCAGGGCCGCCAGCAAGGCCGCCGGTGCGCAGGTGGCGCGGATCATCGTCGGAACAGGTTGCCCGACGGATGGTTCGAACCGTGGACTTCGGCGTGGCAGTTGAGACACGCCTTGGCGAGCAGGAACTCGGAAGTCGGGCGTGGCGGCAGCTGATCGGGCCCGAGGGCGAAACTGCGGTGGCCGGGCGACGAGTGGCACGCCTGGCAAAGCTGCGGCGGGCGGCGAACCAGGAGAGCCGGCTGGTTCGACCCGTGCGGCGAGTGACAGGTCATGCAGTCCTCCACCACCGGCGGGTGTTCCCAAAGGAACGGTCCCCGCAGCTCCGCATGGCACGTAAAGCAGGTTTCGTTGGCACTGGCACGGATATTGAGCTTGTCGTTGTCCGTGCCGTGGGGATCATGACAGTCGCGACAGATCAGTTGACTGTCCCGCAGCGGGTGCGCGGAGCGCTTCAGCGCGTCGGCCGCGACATCCCGGTGGCAACCCCAACACGTCTCGTTCTGCCCGGACGTCGTGCGGACGGTATCGGCTTCGGCGTGGATGCGGTGGCAGTCGGCGCATGCCATGTCCGCCCGCTCGTGCGCGCTGCCGGCCCAGCGGGCACGTTCATAGCTCTGGTGGCACTGCAGGCACAGTCCGTTCTGCAGCGACGGTTCAGCGTTGCCGCGACGTCCGAAGTTCAACATCGCTTCGCGTTCGACGCCGTCGGGCAGGATCTGCCGGCCGTGGTCGCCCACCGGGCCGTGACAGGCTTCGCACTGCAGGCCTGCGGGTGGTTGCGGCGACCCCGCCATGGCGAACGGCGAGCCTTCGATGCCGGGGTGGCCGTGCACGGTCCGGAACACATCCAGCGACGGGAACGGTTCTTCTTCGTCGTGGCAGCCGAGGCAGGTGTCGGCACCCCGGCGCGAATAGTCACCGGCCTTCAGCTTGTCGAGAAGCGTGTCGTGCGCTTGTTCAACGGCCCCGGCAACGCCGCCAACGAACAGCACGGCGGCGCAGCAGAGGAGCCATGCATGTCTACGCCCGTCCGGCCCTGCCATACGCCAACGATGTCGCTTCCCGTCGTCGCGGATTGTAGCCTCCCGGTTCAACCATGCGCCGGTGATGTGGCGATGCCGAATCCCGCCTGCTAGAGTCGGCTGCGGGTAGAAAACATGAACCGGTTCCACAAGCCGCTGAGGTGGGCGTCGATCGCTGTTGCGGTCGGCGGCGGTTTTGGCGTGGTCGCCGCCGCGCCGGATCCCGTCGCTTCGGATGCCGCCATGCGAGCCGCGCATGAAGCGTGGCAAATCACCCAGCCGCTGCCGCTAACGGGCCACCGAACCCCCTGGCAGGACCCGATGCGGGCCCACCCGGGCATACCCGACGCGCTGCACGCCTCGACCCCTGCTTCGACGAGCATGGGCCTGATGTGCCCGGTGCCGGCGACGGGCGTGTTCCGTGACGGCAGCGCTGCCACGAGCGTCCAACGCGCGCCGGGCAAGGGGCAGCCGCCGCGTTCAACCAGTCAACTGCCATCGCGCGCGCACTCGAGCGGCTCGCAAGGCGTACCGAATCTGGCGGGTGCCGCGGCCCGCCCAATGCACGGCGCCAGCAGCCGTGCGGCGGCCTCGGCCGGGGCCGCAACCACAACCCACGGAGTACCCCTGTTTCCCGCAGCATCGAATGGGTTCCGCGAAGGCTTCGTACGGATCATCAACCACTCGGCCATGGACGGCGAAATCCACATCGCCGCCATTGACGAAGACGGCAGCAGCCACGGTCCACTGTCCTTGGCGATCGGCGCCCGCGAAACGGCGCACTTCAATTCCCGCGACCTCGAGACCGGCAACGTGGCGAAGGGCCTGTCCGGCGGCATCGGCGCCGGCGTCGGCGATTGGCGGCTGTCCCTCGAAAGCGAACTCGACATCGAGGTCCTGGCGTACGTCCGCACCGCCGACGGCTTCCTGACGGCAATGCACGACGTCGTCGCATCCGAGGGCGGTGTCAGCCGCGTTCCCATCTTCAATCCGGCGAGCAACCGCGACCAGGTGAGCCTCTTGCGCATCGTCAATCTCGGCGAGTCGGTGGCCGATGTTGCCATCCGGGGCGTCGACGACAGCGGGTTCGCGCCTGATGCGACCCTCGACCTCCGCATTGCCCCCGGCGCGGCACGCACCCTCGATGCGCAACAGCTGGAGTCCGCCACCAGCGAGTGGGATGGTCTCGGCGACGGCACCGGCAAATGGCGACTCGAGATAAGGTCCGAGCAACCCGTCGAGGTCATGAGCCTGCTCGAGAACCCGACCGGCCACCTGTCCAACCTGTCCACGGCGCCGTCAAGCAACGACACCCACGACGTGCCGCTGTTCCCGGCGGCGGGCGACGACCGACAGGGCTTTGTCCGGATCATCAATCGGTCCCGGGAATCCGGCGTCGTCCAGGTTCGCGCATTCGACGATTCCGACCGGGACTACGGGGAGATCACCCTCACGGTCGCTGCCGGGGCCGCGGCGCATTTCAATTCCCACGACTTGGAGACGGGCAGTCCCGAAAAGGGGTTGTCCGGCGGCGTCGGGGCCGGTGAAGGCGACTGGCGGCTCGAACTCGCAAGCGATCTCGACATCGAGGTCTTGAGCTATGTGCGCACGGACGAGGGCTTCCTCACCGCCATGCACGACACGGCGCCAAGCTTCGGCATCCGGCATCGGGTCGCGGTGTTCAATCCCGCCAGCAACGCGGCGCAGGTCAGTCGACTGCGGTTGATCAATTCCGGCGATCTGGCCGCGGAGGCGGTCATCACCGGCATCGACGGCAACGGCGTCGCGCCCGCGGGCGAGGTCCGGGTCATCGTGCCGGGCGGTCGATCCCGCACGATCACGGCGCAGCAACTGGAGTCCGGCGGCGACGGCATCGTCGGCGCGCTGGGCGATGGTCAAGGCAAGTGGCAACTGAACGTCCGATCCGACGCGCCGATTCGGGTCATGAGCCTGCTCGCGAGCCCCACCGGTCACCTCTCGAACCTCTCCACCGCCCCCGGACGAGGCGCGGCGGAAACCTCGGCGGAGGTGTTCGAGACGTTGGTCGCCGCTCCCGTCGTCGAAGCGAAATGCGTCAACTGCCACGTCGAAGGCGGCCAATCGGGGACCACCCGGCTGGTATTCGTCTCGTCGTCGACCGCCAACCACCGGGCCAGGAACCTCGAGGCGGTCAGAACCTTCGTCGCCACTGTGGACGACGGCGCGGCGCTACTGCTCGACAAGATCCAGGGCATCGGCCACGGCGGCCTCGAGCAGGTGGCGGCGGACTCCGAGGACTTCCGCAACATGACCCGGTTCCTCGACCTGCTGCGCCGGGAAACGGATGCGGTCGCGGCCGGGGCCGAGGCGCTCTTCGACGGTGTGGCGATGGCCGCCGAGGGCAAGCTGCTGCGGCGCGCGGCGATGATATTCGCCGGTCGGCTGCCCACCCCGGCGGAGTACGAGGCCGTGCAAACCGGCACGATCGGACTGCGCGAGGCGATCCGCAACCTGATGGCGGGCCCAGGGTTCCACGACTTCCTGCTCCGTGCCGCCAACGACCGGTTGCTCACCGACCGGTACGTGGACGAGAACACCCTGGAGAACCGCGGTCACTTCCACCATTTCGACAACGAGTACTACCGACGCCGCGGCGCCGCCGTCAAGAACGGGGCGAACCGCGAATTCAACGAGTGGCACAACGCCGTGCAATACGGCGTCGCCCGGGCACCGCTGGAGTTGATTGCGGAGGTTGCGGCGAACGACCTGCCCTACACCGAGATCCTGACCGCGGACTACGTGATGGCGAACCGGTTGGCGAAGCAGGCATACACCGGCGCAGGCGACCCCGACCACCCGGCCGACGTCCACGACTTCAGGCGTACACGGATCACCGACTACCTAACCCACCAGGCGGGCTACCGCGCGCAGTTCGTGCCCAATATCGGACTACGAATCCTCTCCCCGGGGGAGGGGAAGATGTCGATCCCGCACGCCGGCATCCTCAACACGCTGGTGTTCCTCAAGCGCTATCCGACCACCGCCACCAACCGGAACCGGGCGCGCGCGCGGTGGACCTACTACCACTTCCTGGGTGTCGACATCGAAAACGCCGCGTCGAGGACCACCGACGCCGTCGCGCTCGCCGATACCGACAACCCGACGATGAAAAACGGCAACTGCACGGTCTGCCACACCGTCCTCGATCCGGCATCCGGCGCGTTCCAGAACTACGGCGACATCGGTCTCTACCGCGACGAGCCCGGCGGCCTAGACGCCCTGGACGGTTTCTACAAGAACCCGGTCGGCGAAGCGATCGAAGTCGAAGCGGCATCGTTCGACGACCGACAGACGGTCTCCGCGCCCGTCAGGCTCGATGGCGACAGCCGCGTGTACATCGCCTTCACCAACGACTACTGGGAGGCCGGCACGGACATCGACCGCAACCTGCGCCTGGGGGTGCTCGAACTGCGCGACGACTTCGGCAACGTCGTGTTCGAGACCGACCTCGCGACCCTGACGGACCAGGACTGCGGCCAAGCCGTGGACGCCGAGGACGGCGGCGCCACCGACCACTGGGTCATCCTGACCGGGTGCGGCGTACGCGTCGACGTGGACATTCCGAGCGCTGGCATCTACGAAGCGGCGGTCACCGCCTGGGCCGACCAGGCGGGCGACGAACTCGCCAAGCTCGAAATCGCGGCGACCCCCTACCGTCGTGGCGACACCTGGTACCGGGATATGCGTGACCCCGGTTTCGACGGCGGCACGGCACCCGATTCCGCCACGAGCCTGCAGTGGCTCGCGCGGAACATCGCCAACGACGCCCGTTTCGCCGAGGCCACCGTGAAGTTCTGGTGGCCCGCGATTATGGGCCGCGATGTGATCGATCCCCCGCAGGACCCCGCCGATGCCAATTTCGATACCGTGCTGCTGGCCGCCAGCGCCCAGGGTGCCGAAGTGCGTGACCTCGCGGACGGCTTCCGGAACGGTTTCAATGGCCGGGCGCCGTACAACCTGAAGGATCTCCTCGTGGAAACGGTGCTCTCGGACTGGTTCCGGGCCGACGGCTTCGACCGCGAGCCTTCCGCACTGCAACGGCAAGCGCTGGCCCACGCCGGCGGCAGCCGCCTGCTGACACCGGAGGAACTCGCCCACAAGACCGATACCATTACCGGGTTCCAGTGGGGGCGTTGGGAGCACCCGAGCGCCCGGCCGTTCCGGGAATTCACCAATTCGCTGGCCGACGTGCGGGCATACCGCCTGCTCTACGGCGGCATCGACTCCAACGGCATCGCGGATCGGTCTCGGGATCTGACCTCGGTCATGGCGAGCGTCGCGAGGACCCACGCCGTGGAGTCGAGCTGTCCCATCGTCTTCCGCGACTTCTACCTGTATCCGGACGTCGACCGGCGGCTGTTTGCCGGCATCGACAAGAACGTCTCGCCGGTGGCGGAAATGGGCGGTTCGTTCTCGGTCGAAGCGGAGTCCTTCGCTGACCGTGAGACCCTCGCATTGCGCGGCCATCTGACGGCGGGTACGAACACCGCGTGGTTGTCGTTCCCGAACGACTACTACAACGAAGAGACCAAGGCGGATCGCAACGTACGCCTCGACGCATTGACGGTGGCGGACGTCGACGGCAGCGTGGTTCAACGCATCGAATTCGAAGACCTCGAAGAAGGTTGCGGCTCCAGCGAGTCCAGCGACGGTTCGGGAGAGGCCGACCACCGCGCCCTATGGCAGCCGTGCGAACTGCGGATCCCGCTTCAGATCACCGAAAGCGGAACGCACACCGTCACCGTCTCCGTCTGGGCGGATTTGGCGGGCGATGAGTTGCCGTTTCTCGATTTCGCCGTCGAGTCGGACACCGAGACATCCGCAGGTTCACGGGCGATACGCAACAAGCTCGTTGAACTCCACGACAAGCTCTTCGGTGATGAGGTCGGCCCCTACTCCCCGGCGGTCGAGGACGTCTACCGCCTGTTCGTCGAGGTGTGGGAACGCCGGCGCGGTACCGGCAGCAACTGGTTCTTCGACGCCGCCTGCAACTGGGGTTCGGATATCCGCTACTTCGACGGTATCGCCGACGACGTGCTGATCCTGCACGAGCGGGACTGGGGGCGCTACTACGGCTGGGATTGGGAACGCGTGAACCGGATCCTGTTCACCGAAGCCGCCCCGTACGACAGCGCCGCCGTGGTGCGAAGTTGGAGCGCAGTCCTCGCGTACCTGTTGATGGACTACCGGTACCTTTACCTGTGAAACGCAGAACCATCCTGAAGGGCTTGCTCGGGGCGACGGGCACGGCGGCAATGGGCTTCCGTCTGCCACTGGCGGCTGCCGACCACCACGAGGGCAAGCTGTACGTCTTCGTTCAGGCGAACGGTGGCTGGGATCCGACGAGCTTCTGCGATCCGAAGGCGAACGTGGCCGGCGAGCCCGTCATCAACAACTGGGCGCAGCGGGCCGAGATCCGCCAAGCCGGCAACA
>CAZJRX010000033.1:0-18441 GCA_964548145.1 uncultured Pseudomonadales bacterium
CCTGCATCTGGCCCTCGACGTAGCTCGGGTGGATGGCGCGCCCCGCGTCCTGCACCGCGGTGTATCGAATTACTTCGACGCGGCCGGTCTCCTCGTCGACTTCCACGTCGCAGACATGCGTGGCGAATGCCGGTGCGGCACCCTGGGCGTTCACCGACACATGTGCCGTAATCGGGCCGCCGGTCTGGGCCGCCTTGGCCGCCAGTTCCCCGAGTGACAGCGGCTCGAAGTCACCGGCATTGGCGCCCGCCGGACGGGCATGGCCATTGTTCCAGTCGACGGCGTCGGGGTCGATGTCCCAAAGCAATGCCGCCCGTTCGCACAGTTGCTCGACCACCCGCTCCGTGGCTTCGGAGACCGCAGTACCGGCGGAGAAGGTCACCCGGCTGCCGCCTGTTGTGGCGCTGTAGCCGATGGTGTTGGTGTCGCCGACCTGCACGCTGACGTTGCCGTAGTGGATACCGAGCATCTCGGCGACGATGTTCACCATGGACGCACGCGAGCCGCCGATGTCCGGGTGTCCCGTGGTGACGGCGACCGTGCCGTCCTCGTTGACATTCACCTGCGCGCTCGACTCGCCGCCGACGTTGAACCAGAAGCCGCAGGCGACCCCGCGTCCCTGGCGACCATTCTTCGGTGTGGCGTAGTGCGCATGGTCCCGAGCTGCGCGTAGCGTTTCTTCGAAGCCGATCCGTCGGAACGTCGGCCCATAGGCCGCCCGCGTACCTTCCTTGGCGGCATTCTTGAGTCGAAACTCGATGGGATCGAAACCGAGTTTCCGAGCCAGTTCGTCGATCACGGACTCGACGCCGAACGCCGCGATGGGCGAGCCGGGTGCGCGGTAGGCGTTGCACTTGGGCCGGTTGGCGACAACGTCGTAGCCCACCACCTTGACGTTGTCGATGGCGTACGGCGCGAACGCGCAGTTCGATGCCCCGCGGACCGGAGAGCCCGGAAACGCGCCGGCCTGGAACCGGAAGGTGGCCTCCGCGGCGACAATCCGGCCATCCCGCCGGGCGCCGATCTTGATGGTGTTCGACGAGCCCGCCGTCGGCCCCGTGGCGCGGAACACCTCCTCGCGGGTCATCACCATCTTCACGGGCGCGCCGGCCTTCTTCGACAGGGTGTAGGCCAGCGGCTCGAGATAGACGATGGTCTTGCCCCCGAACCCGCCGCCGATCTCCGCCGGGATGGCGCGGATCTCGGAGAGCTTGGCACCCGTCATCTTGGCGGTGGCGTTGCGGACCATGAAGTGGCCCT
This sequence comes from uncultured Pseudomonadales bacterium, assembly GCA_964548145.1. Lineage (GTDB taxonomy): Bacteria > Pseudomonadota > Gammaproteobacteria > Pseudomonadales > Azotimanducaceae > VXYL01. The sequence continues at coordinate 1,261 of CAZJRX010000033.1, forward strand.
GGCTCGAACTCCAGATGGTCGCCCTGCCGTCCGCCGCCACGCTGACCAGGCAGGCGTGCGGTTCGATGTAGCCCTGGTGCACAGGCTTCGTCTTGAAGTCTCGTTCGATGACGACATCGGCGTCGGCGAAGCCGCGGTCGACATCCCCAAGCGTGAACTCCGCACGGCTCGCCACGTTGGTCGGCGCATCCGCTGCCGATTCCCCAACGCGCCCGAAGGGCGCGCGGTCGACGCCTTGCGTGCGCAGGAAGTCGTGCAGCACCGGCGCATCCGGCTGCATCGCCTCGTCGACATCGATCACCCAGGGCAGCACTTCGTAGTCGACATCGATCAACTCGAGCGCGGCTTCGGCAGCCTGGGCGGTGGTGGCCGCAACCGCCGCTACGGCGTGTCCGGCATAGAGCGCCTTGTCGCGCGCCATGACGTTGCGGCTGACGAAGCGCATGTCCGCAGGACCGACCAGAACGTGCGTATCGAGGGGAAAGTCCACTAGGTCGGCTCCGGACATCACCGCCTTCACGCCGGGAGCCGCGGCGGCCCGGTCGAGATCGATTGACTTGATCCGGGCGTGCGGATGCGGGCTGCGCAGAACCTTGCCCCACAGCATGCCGACCTGCGCGAAGTCGGCGCCGAACGCCGCCCGACCGGTGACCTTGTCTTCACCGTCGGGGCGGATCGTCCGTTTGCCGATCCACTGGTTGGTTTCGCTGGTCACAATGGTTCCTCCCTACCCCTTGCAAACCACGCCGCCGAGGCATGATCAACGGTTGATTCTAACGAAGCAGTCCCTCGTGAGAGCAAGTTGCTGGCCAAGGCAACACGGAAACGGAACGAAACGCCCCGCCCTTACCCGCATTCCGCCGTAGATCAGCCGGAGCGCCGGTCGTCCCCACGGCGCTGCCGCCGTACCCAATCCGACGGGTCGCTGTCCCACTCGTGGCCGGAGTCCCCAATCGCCCCCAGCACCGCTTCAATCTCATCCCAGCGCTTTTCGTTGTCGAGCCCGTGCCGTATGAGTTCGCAGACAAAGGCGTTACGCGACCGGTTACCGGCGCATCGATCAAGTTCCTCGACCACATCATCGGGCAACGAAATGTGGATTCTCATGGCGAACTCCTCGTCACGATCCTTGCTCGAACACTCCCCGATAGGGCGTGACGCGACCATTCCTGTTGCGCCCAACGAGCTTCAGCCACTCCTCGTCGGGGGCATCAAGCGGCAGGTGGTCGTCGTGTATCTCAACGTTGAGTCCTTCAGAGCGCAGACGATCAGCAATGATGTGCTTGCCAAGATTCCGATCCAGGAATAGAACGAAATCGCCTATGTCAGGCTGCTGCGGGGAGTTCGCACCGGATCGCTTCTTCAATTTCCCCTTCGCTCCGGTCGTAGTCGCGCGCGAGATCGTGAACCGATTCGCCGGCCTTGTAGCGTTCGGCGATCAAACCCGTCGCGAGCCCGGTACCAGCGATCACCGGCCGGCCAGCCGAAAGGGACGGGTCCACAACAACCAAGGCAGGAGCGTTATCGGTCGCGGACCGTGTAAATGGGTACAGCCGGATCGGCACGCCGGTGGGATCCCGCTCGATGCGTCGTAGGGCTTGGTCGAGAACTTCCCGCATGGCGAGTTGGCCGTGTTCGCTGATATTGACCAGCAGCCCGGACTCTCGAACGAACAGGTCGAACCCGTCGGTCTCCATCTCGCGGCTGATCAACGGGTGCGACCGATCCTTCCCGTTCCGAGCATTCCTGGCGAGGTATTGAATTGCACCACGCACCTTTCCCATGGCTACGAGGTGCGTGCGACGAATGGCCGCCAGCACATGCAGCTCCGCAAGGTTGAGAAACGACAGCAGCGCCGGCGAACGGGAGGATGCCTCGATCAGCGGAGCGTATGCCGGCCCACCAACCGACCACGAGCGCACGGTCGATGTCGGCAGAACAAGATAGTGCGCCGCCTCGGATAGGGTGTAAGCGGGTTGTTCGCGTGGGTCCATTTCCACCGGTACCGCAGTTTCCTCGGGTCGCTACGCTACCACGACGCGTTCCGTTGTGTGTCTCTCTCCCATGCCCAGATTTTGGCCTACTTGCCCCTCTTGGGCCCCAGGATCTTGTCGGCTCGATTGTCCAGCCTCCGACCATGCCGAAGAAAGTCGAACCCATCGTCCGCTGCGACATCTGTGTCATCGGAGTCGACCTTGTTCGCGATGCTCTCACTTGACGTGGCCGCTCGGCCCGAACCGGCTCGCCGCCCCCTGGCCCGGCGCCGCTTCGAGTCGCGCATCTCGACCAGGAAATACGTCACGAGCGCCCCGAATATCACCAGGTTCTTTGCGAAGAACGCCGTAGAAATGTACTCGTTGGCCGCTGCCGCGCTGGGCGAGCCGGGGGGTAGTGCGGCCACGTAGTCCAGAAACTCCCCATGAAGGTACATCGCCACCGCGATGGTGCCGCCGCATCCGGCCAGCCACCTCCACCGTCGCCGCAGCCACAGCAGGAACCCCGAGACCAAGGTGAACTTGAGGAGCTGGTTCAGCATGCCCGTGATTCAGGTAATGCCGAGTATCACGGCGACGGCGATGAGCGGCGCCACCACGATCTGCTTGCGGATCTTCCCTTCCTCCTCCGCAACAATGATCTCCAGCTCGTCCTCGGAGAGGTCTTCGACCTTCCGCCCGTGCAGGGCGATTCTCACTTTCGCCTTCTTGATCGCGCGCTCGCGAATCCTGCCGCGAACCTCGCCGGTCACGCGCTCCTTCGCTTGCCGGCCACGGTCTGCCACCGCGCGGAACACGATCTACTCCGGTGCGGCCGCCGTGGTAGTCCGATACACGTCCGTCGCTTGGGCATCGCAGCGCTCGTCGTGCAGCCAGCAGCGTGCGTGGTGGTCGGCGTGGAGATCGAATGGCTGCGGATGGTTGTCCTCGCAGGCCTGCATGGCGTACGGACAGCGGGCGAAGTACCCGCAACCCGCCGGTGGCGCGAAGAGGTCGGGGGGACTGCCGTCGATGGGGGTGAGCACCTGTGCCGAGTCGTCCCTATTCGACGGCATCGCCGCCTTGAGGCCCAGGGTGTACGGGTGCGCCGAACGATAGAAGACGTCGTCGACGCCGCCCTTCTCGACGATCTCGCCCGCATACATGACCAGCACCTCGTCCGCCATCCGCGCCACGACGCCGAGGTCGTGGGTGATGAGGATGATCGCCATGCCCTTCTCGCGCTGCAGGTCGCCCATGAGGTCGAGAATCTGCGCCTGGATGGTGACGTCGAGGGCGGTGGTCGGCTCGTCGGCGACGAGGATCAGCGGTTCGCAGGCGATCGACATGGCAATCATCGACCGCTGCAGCATGCCGCCGGAGAACTCGAACGGGTACTGGCGCGCGCGCTTGGCGGCTTCCGGGATGCGGGTCATCTCGATCAGCTCGATCGCCCGTTTGAACGCCGCCCGATGGCTCATGCCTTGATGGACCTGCAACGTCTCGGCGATCTGGTCGCCGATGGTCATGGTGGGATTGAGCGAGGTCATGGGATCCTGGAAGATCATCGCCACCAGCCGGCCGCGGATGTCCTTGCCGTCGATCTTCTTCTCGGCGATAAGGTCGACACCGTCGAGCATCGCGGTGCCGCTGGTGATCCGTCCCGGCGGCATCGGAATCAACCCCATGATGCTCTGTACGGTCACGGACTTTCCGCAACCCGACTCGCCGACGATGGCGAGCGTCTTGCCTTTCTCGAGGGAGAACGACACGCCGCGTACCGCCTGAACGGTACCCCCGTAGGTGTCGAACTCGACGCGAAGATCGTTGACCTGCAATAGCGGATCCACCTCGTTCCTCCCTACCAGCCCGCCGCTGCCTCGAGCACCAGCGTTTCGGCCTCCACCTCGTCCTCGGCACGATAGTGGATTCCGCTTTCGAGAACGTCGTAGTAGCCCGTGGCGAGGTCGGTCAAACCAAGGCGCCGGTAGACGCTCTCGCCGTTGATCTCAACGTGTACGCGAACGACGATGTCCGCGATGTCGTAACCGCTGGTGTTGGAGACCTTGACAGCCACCTGACCCTCCTCGAAGAAGGGTTCGGCCTTCACGTACTTCCAAGGCGCATCCTCGACATCGAGACTGACGAAGGCCGTGCGCGCCGCCGTCCCCACATCGCCCGAAGCGCCTCTCGCGGCATCGAACAGGCGTTTGGCTTCACCGCGTCGACCATCGGCCAGCGCATAGCCACCCAGCTTGAAGCTTGCGAAGGGCGTCGGCAGAAGGCTGTTGCTCCGCGCCAAGTCGGCCCGAGCCATGCGCCCATGCCCCAAGGTGTCTTGTGACAGACCGCGCCCCAGATAGTGTCCGAAATAGTCGGGGTTCCTCTCGATCGCGGCATCGTAGGACTCCACGGCGTCGTCGTGCCGACCCTGGCTGGCGAGGATGTCTCCCCGAACGCCGTAGAAGAGCGATTCGCGTGGCTGCTGGTCGATCGCCTGGTCGATCAAACGCAAGGCGAGGGCCGAGTTCCGGTCGATGTTCCGTCGCGCCTCGTCGGCGAGGTCGTAGGCCTCCCGGTCTTCGAGCAGGGCCGCCATGTGGGCCCTGTAACGGGCTTCGCCCACGTCGCCGCCCGGCGGGAACTCCGCCAAGGAGGCGCGATTGTTCGCCACCCGTTCCGGGGACGGCGGGTGGCTCGCGAACAGTCCCTGCAGCCAATTGCTGTTGCGGCCTTCGGCGAGCGCCAGGAACTTCTGCTGGAGGGTGACTGCCGCCGACGTATCGTAGCCCGCGCCATGCATATATTTCATGCCGTGGTAGTCGGAGATGCGCTCTTGGTCGCGCCCGAACTTCTGTCCGGCGAGATGGAAACCGATATTCGAGGCGCCGACGATTGCACGGGCATGCTTCGAGTCGTCGGCCGCCAACGCGACACCTAGACCGGCCAAGCCGAACAACAACTGCCTCTGCACCCGGTTAGCGCCGTGCTTGGCCGCCGCGTGCACGACCTCGTGGCCCAGTACCGCAGCCAGTTCCGCCTCGTTCTCCAGTTCCATCAACAGGCCACGATGGATGCCGATCTTGCCGCCCGGCAGTGCCCAGGCGTTGGGCGTGCCGTCGTTGACCACGACGAACTCGTAGGGAAGATCCCGGTCGCTGACGGCAGCGACCCGCTGGCCCACCGAGGCAACGTAATCGGCAACACCAGGGTCCACCTCGTACTGCCCGCCGCCGATCTGCTGCAACGGTCGATACTGGCTCTCGCCGATCGAGATCTCGTCCGCCCTCGATAGCAGCGACAGTTCCCGATTGCCGGTTACCGGATTGACGGCGCAACCCGCCGCTAGAAGGAAGAGAAGCAGCAGCGGCGTGCGCACCGAATGGAGGGTCTTCATTCCGTCGACCGCATACGCGCATCCAGCGCATCCCGCAGGCCATCGCCAAGCAGATTGAAAGCGAGGACGGTGATGCTGATGAACGCCGCCGGGGCGATCAGTTCGTGGGGTGTGGTCAGCATCGTCTTCAGGCCCTCGTTGCACATGCTGCCCCAGGACGGGGTCGGGGGCGCCACGCCCATGCCGATAAACGACAGGAACGCTTCGGTGAAGATCGCGCTCGGCACCGCGAAGGTGAGCGTCACGAGGATGACGCCCATCGTGTTCGGGATCATGTGGCGCAGAACCAGGTAGTTGGTCTTGGCACCGAGTAGCCGTGACGCGCCGATGTAGCCTTCCTCGCGGATCTGCAGGATCTGCCCGCGTACCAGCCGCGCCGCCGCGGGCCAGCTCAGGAGCACCATGGCTACCAGCATCGGGCCGATGCCGCTGTCGCCCGATTCCACGTTGAAGAGTATCCGCAGCAGGATCATGAACAGCAGGAAGGGCAGCGCGACCACGAAGTCGGCGAAACGCATGAGCAACTGATCCGGGCGGCCGCCCATGAAGCCGGCGGCGCTGCCGTAGAGAATGCCGATGATGACGAAGAAGAACGGCGCGACGATGCCGATGAAGAGCGATACCCTGGCGCCGTGCATAAGGCGCGAGAGCATGTCGCGCCCAAGGTAGTCCGTGCCGAGCGGATGGAACGCCATCTTGACCGTGTCGCCCGGCGACAAATCCCCGGCGTCGTCGATCAGTCCCTTCTCGAGGGCCTCGGCAGCGGTGATCACACGCGTGACGTCGACGCTGACCGTCGCATACCCCGTCGACTCCCGACCGCCCGGGTCGAGGGCCACAACCGAGTAGAAGTAGGTGATCGGCGCCAGGTCGAGCAGGTCTTCGAAGCTGACGGTGGCCGGGCTAAGGATCTCCGCGAGCGGCAATCCCAATGCGCCGTCGGGTGCCGGATCAAGGGGGCTTCGGTACACCCGGTAGCCGCCGGCGCCCGGCACGGCGTCCCAATGCAGCCGTACGGAGCGGGTGGTCGGAAATCCTTCGATCTGAATCGATTCGGGGGCGGCGGGCAAACCGCCGTCTCCGGGCAACGGCGTCGCCGTGACCCCTCGCCACGGCACGTAGTCCTCGACCACCGTCGCCACCCGGTCCGCACCCGGCGGCGCGCTGATCTGGTCGAGATCCTGGGCCGCCGGATCGATCGTCCACACGAACGGGCCGAGCACCGTGAAGGCCAGCAGCGCGATGACGAGGTAGAGCGAGATCAACGCCCGCCGGTTGGCCTTGAGCCGAATCCACGCGTCCTGCCAGTAGGATAACGACGGTCGGGAGACCGTCTCGACCTCCCGTTCGACTTCGACCCGTTCCCAGGAAAGCGATCCTTCCGCCATCGTCTACTCCAGCCGGACCCGGGGATCGACGAATCCGTAGATCACGTCGACCACGATGACCATGAACACCAGGAACGCCCCGTAGAACACCGTCGTGCCCATGATGACCGTGTAGTCGGACTGCTGGACCGCCTGCACGAAGTAGCGGCCGAGCCCGGGGATCGCGAACACCAGCTCCACGACGAAGCCGCCGGTGGTGATGGCGGCGATGGACGGGCCGAGCACGGTGATCACCGGCAGGATGGCGTTGCGCAACTGGTGCTTGCGCAGAATGCGGGTCACCGGCAGACCCTTGGCGCGGGCGGTGCGGATGAAATCCGAGTTGGCGATCTCCAGCATCGACGAACGCATGAGGCGCGTCAGGAACGCCATGGTGCCAAGGCCGAGCACCAGGGACGGCACGATCATGTGCTGCACCGTCCCCCACCCCGCCACCGGGAACAGGGTGAAGCCGAGCCAGTCGTTGATCTCCACGACGCCCAACTGGCCGAGCGCGGCGAACACGAAACTCGGTACCGAGATGCCGAGGATGACGAGGAACATGATCACGATATCCGGTAGGCGGTTGCGGTAGAGCGCCGTCAACGCTCCCCAGAGAATGCCGCCGAAGGCCGCGAACACGATCGCGAGAATCCCGAGCGTCGCCGAGATCTTGAAGTGCTCGGCGATGATGTCGTTCACCTCCCGGTTCTGCTGGGTGAAAGAGATCCCGAAGTCGCCGCTCGCCATGTTCTTGAGGTAGATCCAGTATTGCTCGGCGATCGGCTTGTCGAGGCCGTATCGCGCCTCGAGGTTGGCGCGGATCTCCGGCAGCACCGCCTTGTCGTTCATCAGCGGATCGCCCGGCACGCCGTGCATGGCGAAGAAGGTCGCGGTGGCGATGAACCAGACCGTGACGACGCCCTGGATCAGCCGTTTGACCGTGTAGGCGAACATCACTCGATCCACGCGCCCGTATAGTCGGGATCAGTCCCGACGGCACGCCGCACGATGCCCTTCAACCGGGGGTGCGAGACGTAGACGGAACCGCGCTCGTAGTTCACCGTGATGGCGGCCTCGTCGTAGAGGATCTGCTGCACCCGGGCCATGGCGTCCATGCGGGTCTTGGTGTCCGAGGAGGAACGGGCGATGTCCACGGCGGCGTCGAGTTCAGCGTTGCTGAAGCGACCGCGGTTGTTCTCGTTCCAGGACGCGAACAGGTCGGCGAAGGTCATGGGATCGTCGTAGTCGGGTCCCCAGCCCGCCATCACCAGGTCGAAATCGCCGGCGGTCATCTTGGCGAGGCGCTGCTTGAAGATCTGCGCGTCGATGCGGATGTCGATGCCGAGCTTCTGCTTGAAGACGTTCTGGTAGTACTCGGCCTGCTTCTTGGCGGTCGGGCTGTCGCCGATCAGCATGACCAGCGTCGGTGGCGCGTCGAGACCGAGTTCGTCCAGCGCCTTGGCGAGGTGCTCCCGTGCCGCCGCTTCGTCGGGCGGCGGTAACGGCAGCGGGTATTCCTGGCGGAAGTAGCCGTCGACGCCCTTGAGCCAAACCGGGAACAACGATGCGCCCGGCAGGTTGCCGGGCAGCTTGATGATCTTGTAGACCAGCTCGGACGAGTCGTTCACCGCCTGGATGGCCTTGCGCAGGTGGTAGTTGCTGGTCATGCGCTCCGGACGGTGGTTGAACTCCATGAAGAACACCGCGCCGTCGCTGAACCGCCTGATCTTCCAGCGCCGCTGCAGGGCATCATCGAGGTTCTCCGCGACAAGACCGGCAAGCGCGGTCTTGTTGTCCTTGAACAGGTTGATGATGGCATTGGAGTCGGTGGTGAAGTAGGCGTAGTCGATGGCGTTCAGGCGAATGCGGTCGGCATCCCAATAGAGCGGGTTCTTCTCGAGCCGGATACTCGCGCCGTGTACCCAGCTGGCGATGGTGAACGGTCCGTTGAACAGCAGATCGTCGGCGTCCGCGGCGTAGCGTCCGTCCCGGGACGTGTAGAACGCCTCGTTGATCGGGTTGTACGTGGCAAAGGCGACGAGCTTGTCGAAATAGGGGACGGGGCGCGCCAGGTGAACCTCGAGGGTTCGGTCGTCCACTGCGAAAACACCGAGCGACTCCAGCGACATCTCGCCCCCGTTGACTGCTTCGGCGTTCTTCAGGCCGTAAAGGATGAACGCGTACTCGGAGGCGTTCATCGGATCGAGCACCTTGCGCCATGCGAAGACGAAGTCGTGGGCCGTGATCGGTTCGCCGTTGCTCCACCGGGCTTCCTCGCGAAGCCAGAACGTCGCGGTCGTATCGGTGATCTCCCAACGTTCGGCAACGCCGCCCACCAGCCGGTTGTCGGTGTCGTAGCGCAGCAGCCCTTCCATGGTGTGACCGAGGATGTTGAAGCTCACCGCATCCGTGCCCCGGGTGGAATCGAGTTGCGGCGGTTCGCCGCTTAGGGAGAGGGTGATGGTACGCGTGGCCGGGTCCACCGCGTCGACCGTGCCGCTTTGGTTCCATTGCGCAAGTACCCAGAGGAGCACGGCGAGGGCGGCGAAACCAAGCGCGCCCAGATAGAGCAACTGGCCGAGCGAGCGGAGATCGAGACCGGTACCCGCCCCGCCATCGGGGACGTCCGGGCTAGGCGTTTCGGCGATCTCGCTCACTGGCCCTCCTGTTCCGTGCTCTGTCCGTTCGCGGCGGCAAAGCGCGACTTCCCGGCGCGGCACCACCGCGCCCGCCAAGGCGCGCGATCACCCCGACGACACCGTCTCTCGGCGGGGCCGCCACAAAGGTCGCCGCTACGAGACCATGCGCAACAGGTTACCGACGATGCGGTTCAGATGCATGAGGGAATTGCACTCCTCGGCCTGGTGGACGTAGGCCGTGTATTTGCGCATCTCGGCATCGCCCACGTTCCAGGTGTTGCGCGACTCCGGGTTGAGCCAGATGACGCGCTTCGACCGATCGTACATCTCCTTCAAGATCTCCGTGCGCGGGTCGCCGTAGTTGTTGCGGGCGTCGCCCAAGATGATGATCGTGGTGCGGTTGTCCACCTCGTCCATGCAGAGTTTGCGGAAGTCCAGGAACGCCTGGCCGTAGTCGGTGGATCCCCCGGAGTAGTCGCGCAGCGTCTTGGCGATGGCATCCTCGATCTTGTTGCGTTCGAAGAGTTCGGTCACTTCCGCCAAGTCCGACGAGAACGCAAACGAGCGAACCTTCGGCATCACCTCGTCCAGGCTGTAGAGGAACATCAGCATGAACCGGGCGTAGGCCGCCACCGACCCGGAGACGTCGCAGATGGCGAATACCTTGGGGCGGTCCACCTTCACCGACTTCCAGTGCAGGTCGAAGATCGCGCCGTCGTAGCTCATGTTGTGGCGCAGCGTCCTCGACACGTGCAGCTGACCGCGTTTGAACACCTTGCGGCGCCGGGAATGCAGCGCCGCGAGTTTCTTCGCCATGCGCAGCACGATCTCCTGGATCAGCCGGAAGTTGCGGTGCTCGACGTTGGAGAGCTTGACCTTCTGCAGCAGGTCCTCCCGCAAGCGCCGACCGGTGACGTCGGCATGGAGCAGGAATTGCCGCTCGACGTAGTCGCGTACCAACTCCCGGAGCCAATCGCGCCGGCGCTTCAGTTCCTGGGCGAGCCGACGGTCCGGGATTTGCGCACTCCCGCGAAGCTCGCCGATCTCGGCGACCAGGTCGGCGAGTCCCATGACATCCATGATCTTGCGGGTGTAGAGACCCTTCTGGGTGAACACCTGGATCTCGGTGAGGTCCGCCGCCTTCGCGGCTTCGGCCATGGCGACGGTGAGTTCCGTCGTGCCGTCCCGCATGAGCAGGCGACCAAGCGCCGAACGCGGCTCCGCCATCGCACCGGGACCGAGATCCTCCTCCTCTTCCTCCTCGGCTGCCGCGTACTTGCTCTTCTTGCCTTTGCCGGAGCCCTTGCCACCGCCGAGACCTTCGCCCTGACCTTGGCCTTCGCCGCCGCCTTCGCCGTCTTCGCCATCGGCGTCGCCGACCAGCGTCTGACCGGCCACGTCCTCGAAGGAGAAGAACTGGTCGAAGGTGGTGTCGAAGGTCTCCTTCTCATCCGCCGTCTTCGGCAGCACCAGCGACAGGGAATCCTTGAGGAAGTCGCGGTCCCGGTAGCCGACCAGTTCAACAGCGTTCATAGCATCCAGCGTCTCCGCCGGGGAGACGCGCACCTCGGCGTTGCGAAGCGCAGCGATGAAGTGGGTTAGCGTCCGATCCATGGGACCACCTTAACGGCTGTGCACAGCGCTGGCGAGCGCCGTAGGGGAGGGGCTTGTCCTCGCCCGTCTCCGCAATCCCGCAGCCTGGGAAACGCCGCGCTGGCGCGATTGGATGGTTGTGACCATCGTGCTGTTCAACGCGCCTCAGGTGCCGGCGAGGAGGCACCCAGCGGGCGCGCCGGGACGGGACAAGCCCGTCCCTACGGGCGGGGTTTGGCGCCGATGCCGTCGGCCCGTACCGCCTTGTTGGTCAACGTGGCGATCTCGGCATCGACGTTCTCGATGTCCTCCTGGAACTTGAGAATCACGTTCAGCGTGTCGCGGACCAGCTCGGGGTCGAGGCTTTCGGTGTGCAGCAGGAGCAGCGTCCGCGCCCAGTCGATGGTCTCCGAGATGGCCGGCACCTTCTTGAGGTCGAGATCCCGCAGATCCTGGATGAAGGTCACCAGTTGCCGGCGCAGTTCCGGGGGTATGTCGGGCACCCGGGCATGGATGATCCGCTGTTCGAGGTCGGCATCCGGGAACGGGATGTAGAGGTGCAGGCAGCGGCGTTTCAGCGCGTCGGAGATTTCCCGGGTGTTGTTGCTGGTCAGGAACACGATGGGCGGTTCCCGGTGCGCCTTGACCGTGCCGATCTCCGGGATGGACACCTGGAAGTCGGACAGGATCTCGAGTAGCAGCGACTCGAACTCGTGATCGGACTTGTCCACCTCGTCGAGCAGGAGCACGCAGCCGTCTTCTTCGCGCAACGCCTTCAATAGCGGCCGGGGCTCCAGGAACTCCTCCGAGAAGAAGATGTCGCCGAACTCGTGCAGACGGGACACCGACTCGGCGAACCCCTGGGCACCCTGGAGCACCTCGTCCAGGGTCTCCTTCAGAACCTGCGTGTAGAGAAGCTGCTTGCCGTATTTCCACTCGTAGATGGCCTTCGCCTCGTCGAGACCCTCGTAGCACTGCAGGCGAATGAGCGGCAGGGCAAACATCTCGGCGGTGGTCTTGGCCAGTTCGGTCTTGCCGACGCCCGGCGGGCCCTCGATCAAGACCGGCTTGCGCAGGTGGAACGCTAGGTAGACGGCGGTCGCGATCTGGTTGCTGCAGATGTAGCGGTGCGCTTCGAAACCCTCCTTCAGGGAATCCACCGACTCCGCCAACTGCTCGATATCTGCCACGAACCCTCCCGCCTTCTCGCCGTGCCTTCCACGAGCGCAAAGCACGCCATTATAGCGTCCGCTAGCGGCGCAACGGGCACGTCCGGTCGGGCATATGATCGGATCACCACGGCGGTTTGCCGAACCACGCCACTACGGCGACAATGGTGCGGATGAGCCCTTCCGATTCGCGGCCCCTCGACGGTGTGCTTGTCGTTTCCCTCGAGCAGGCGGTCGCCGCGCCGCTGGCGACGTGTCGACTCGGCGACGCGGGTGCCCGGGTCATCAAGCTCGAACGCACCAACGGCGACTTCGCCCGCGCCTACGATACGGCGGCGAACGGGCAGTCGGCGTATTTCGCGTGGCTGAACCGCGGCAAGGAGTCGCTGAGTGTCGACATCAAGAACGACGACGACCGGGACTTGGTCCTGCGCATCCTCGCCCGGGCCGACGTCTTCATCCAGAATCTCGCCGTCGGGGCCGCCGCCCGGTCCGGTTTGGGTTCCGACGAGCTCCGCGAACGGTTTCCACAACTGATCACCTGCGACATATCCGGCTATGGGGAGACCGGACCGTATGCCGACATGAAGGCCTACGACCTGCTGGTGCAGGCCGAATCCGGACTGGTCTCCGTCAACGGCGCACCCGGCCCCTACGGGCGGGTCGGCATCTCCGTCTGCGACACCTCGACGGGGCTCGCCGCCGCGCTCGGCATCAACGAGGCGCTGGTCAAGCGCGCGCGAACCGGGCTCGGTTCGGCGGTCAAGATTTCCATGTTCGACGTCATGGCGGACCTGATGGCGGTTCCCCTCTTGCACCACGACTACCTCGGCGCCGGACCAGAGCGGATCGGGCTCGCGCATCCGTCCATCACGCCCTACGGCGGCTTCGAGACCAGCGACGGGGTGACGCTTGTGATCTCGGTACAGAACGATCGGGAATGGGCCTCGCTTGCCCGCAACGTCATGGGCCGCCCGGAGCTGATCGATGATCCTTGCTACGCGACCAACCCGGTGCGCCTCGAGCGCCGGGAAGTCGTCGACGGCATGGTGCAGGAGTTCTTCTCGCGGCACACGCGAGCGGAGATGGAGGCCAAGCTGCGCGCCGCCCGAATCGCCTACGGGGCGGTAAACGACGTCACCGGCTTGTCGACGCATCCGCACCTGCGCCGGTGGACCGTCGACTCCGAAACCGGCGATGTGGAAGTGCCCGCCCCCCCGAACGCCGCAGCCCCACCCCCCCCATCGCCACGGCAGCCGCGCCAAGGCGAACCCAACGAGCAAATACGCCAGGAATTCAGTGAATGAACCGGGCGGCCACCAGCGCCGCCCCTACAGGAGCCCCAATGCCATCACGCCGCAAGCTGATCGAACTCGACGCCGATGAGATCCGCGACTACCTGGACGCCGAGAAGACGCTGATCATCGTCGGCAACGGCCACAACGGCTATCCCCACCCCATGCCGATGTGGTTCGCGCACGACGAGGACGGGACCATCCGCTGCACGACCTTCGCCAAGAGCCAGAAGGTTCTCAACTGGCGCCGGGATCCCAAGGCGACGCTACTCGTCGAGAGCGGCGTCGAATACGCCGAACTCAAAGGCGTGATGATCTATGCCGACTGCGAGATCATCGACGACATCGACGCGGTCAAGGACACCCTGGTGGCGATCAATTCGCGCGGGCGCGACCTCGACGACGACGCGAAGGCGGGACTTCGCGATGGGGTGTCGGGCACGGCGGCCAAGCGGGTCGTGCTACAGTTCACGCCGAAACGATATGTCACCTGGGACCACGCCAAGCTGGGTGGTCGCTACTGATTGAGTCACTCAACGGAGGCCAGCAAATGGACATCTCCATCACCTACTGCACTTCCTGAGGCTACAAACCCAAAGCGGTCAGTTTGGCTGCGAAGATCAAGGACGCCTTCGGCGAAGACACCTTCATCATCGAGGGTGCGGGCGGCATCTTCGATGTCAACGTCGACGGCAAGCTCGTCTACTCCAAGCACGAGACCGGGGAGTTCCCGGACGAGGACGCCCTCATCGAGGAGATGCGGGCCCTGTAGCCGCGAAGTGCCGGAGCGGGAAGCCGCCGGTCCACGGGGCTCCCCGCTTCGTCCAAAGCGCGGGCCGGATCGCCAACACGGGCGACGACAAGCCTCGCCCCCGCGGTGCCGCCGATGGCGCTGCCTCGGAACCGATCGGGTCGCGGGCGACGACAAGCGTCGCCCCACGGTGTCGATAGCGGTGTTAGAAGTTCGCCCGCACCTTCAACCCGAAGGTTCGGGGCGGGTTCACCCACGTGTGCCAGCTTCCCGCCTGGAACACCGAGTCGAACACGAGCGTATTCACCCGGCGATCCGCGAGGTTGCGGCCCCAGACAATCGCCTCGTAGCGACCGTCCGAAGAGCCGACGCCAACCTGGGCGTTGACGAGGCCGAATCCCTCCCGGAACTTCTCGGGATCGAGGTCCGAGCCCGTGTTCAACTCGCCGATGTAGAACCAGTTGGCATTCGCCAGTAAACGCCAGCCAGTGCCCGGTAGGTCACGCTCGAAGAACGCGGACAGGCTGCTCTGCCACAGCGGCGATTGGGTCAGGCGCTTGCCGGCCAGATGTGCGTTGGCCGCCACGAGGTCGTCACCGTAGCGGGTGTCGGCGTAGGTGACGCCGGCGGTAAGATACAGATCGCCGCTCGGCGCGAAGCTCGACTCGATCTCGACGCCCCGGGCCACCGCTTCCTTGACGTTGCCGACGGTGAAACCGAGCCCGGTGAAGGTGTTGAGCTGGAAGTCGGTGAAGGTGGTGTGGAACAGGGCGCTGTTGATCGTCAAACGGCGATCCAGGTACTGCCCCTTGAAGCCCAATTCCAGCGAGTCGGACGTCTCCGGGCCGAAGTGGCTCTGGTCGACCAGGTTGCCGTTCGCATCGCGGTTGCCCACGGCTTCCTGGTCCAGGTTGAAGCCGCCCGCCTTGTACCCGCGGGCGAAGCTGGCGTAGAGACGCGTGTTGTCGGCGGGTCGCCACGCCGCCTTCAGCGTACCCGTCAGCTTGGACTCGTCCGCGGTGTTGTTGTAGCTCGCGTTGTCGCAGAGCGAGCCGATGGGCACGAAGGCGCAGAACGGGTCGCTGATCGACTCGCCGTACGGCGCCCCGTTGATGATGGCGCCGGCGTCCTTCTCCTCGGTGGAATAGCGTAGCCCGAGCACGATCTCCAAGTCCTCGTCCACCTTCCACGAATCGTGCGAGAACAACGACCAGCCCTTGGTCTCGGAAAAATAGACGGCGTCGTAGCCCTGTCCCGGTATTCCACGACCGGCAGGGTCGCCGTCCAGGAGCGGCGCGACCTGCGGAGCACCGATGATCGTCGCGAGGTAGGTGGCACCGTCTGCTGCGAAGCCGATGATCTCGTCCGACTCAAGATCCTCGGTGTAGAAATACGCGCCGACGAGCCAAGCGAGCCGGTCGTTCTCGCCGTGCAGTTGGAACTCCTGCGAGAAGTTCCGGAACGACTCGTCGGTATCGGTCGGCGCGGCGATGTCGGCATTGGTGAAGTCGATGTCCTGGTCCCGCGCGACGTCGAAGTCGCGCAACGCCGTAATGGACCTGAACGTCGCTCCCTGGGGCATCCGCCAGATCAGGTCGATCGATTGCCCCGAGTCGCCAACCACTTCGAACGGTTCGGAGTTGACGCCCACGTTCGACGGGCCGTCGACTTCGAATGGCGTGATGTCGCCGCCGAGAGCGGCGACGACGGGGCTCGTGGGGCCGGTGATCCAGAAAGACGCCGGGCAGCAGCTTTCATCCTTGGCGGTGTCGTCCACGATGATCCGCACTTCCACGTCCGGGCCGGGGTTCCACAGCAGTTGTGCGCGAACAGACCGGCGGTCACGGTTGTCGTAGGCGGCATCGGTATCGATATTCTCGTAGTAGCCGTCGCGCTGGCGGTGGGCGATGCTCAGGCGCCCAGCTAGAACATCGTCGGCAAGCACGGCGTTGGCGACTAGACCGAGTTCCCTCGATTCCAGGTTGCCGAGTCCGGCGCTGACGGAAAAGGTGGTATCGAACTCCGGCTTGCGCGTGATGATGTTGACCGCGCCGGCCACCGTGTTCTTACCGAACAGCGTGCCTTGCGGCCCACGCAGGATCTCGACCCGATCAAGGTCCGTTAAGTCGTTGAAGGCGAGACCCGCACGCGACCGGTAGATGCCGTCGATGAACGTGCCCACGGCGGCCTCGAGCCCGGGGTTGTTACCCGTCGTGCCGACACCCCGGATGCGCAACGTGCCGCCGTTGGTCGTGCTGTTCGAGTTGTAGACGACCACCGACGGCGCCACCTCCATGAGGCCGTAGATGTCCTGGACGCCCCTTGCCGCCAGATCTTCCCCGGCGATCGCCGAAACGGCGATGGGCACGTCCTGGATCGACTCCTCGCGTTTGGTCGCGGTGACGATGACCGTTTCGATGGTGTTAGCCGACTCCGTCGTCTCGGCGGCGCAAATGGTGCTTGGCACACCCGCCAGCGCCACGCCGACCACGAAAACAAGCGTCGCATCACGCTTCATGGTTCCTCCGGAAACGCTTCGATTGGTGGCGCGAGTGTAGTCAACCGGACGCGCCCATCAAGAGGGGTTCAGTTTGAAAAAATCGCGGTTCGGACGTCCCGAAACGGACGCCTCAAACGACGGTTTCAGGCCACGAACCGGTCGCAGACACCGTCGGGGCGATTGCCAGCGGCGACACCTCATCCGCTCGCGGCGCCGGCCAGCGGGGGCAGGAGTGGCGGACGAGGTTTCGGCCATCGGCTGGCGGTCTTTCTCGCGGCTGGCCGCGATGATGTGCGCCCTTACGAGCGCGATCGAGGATGTTGTTCCGTGGACGGGCTTCCAGCACGCGCTCGCGAGCATCGCCCGATAGTCCGCGTCACGCAGGCGCGTCAGTACTTGTACGTCTCCGGCTTGAACGGACCCTCCGCGGAGACCTTGATGTAGTCCGCCTGGTCTGACGTCAGCCGGGTAACGACGCCGCCGAAACCCTCCAC
>CAZJRX010000034.1:0-18402 GCA_964548145.1 uncultured Pseudomonadales bacterium
ATCACGCCAAGTCGAGGAGTTTCGGCACACGGGCCCGGGATCGTTTGGCCGAGGAGGGAATGAGGGCACTCCGGCAGAAACACGACAAGGAGGCCATTGAGAAAGGAACACTGGACCTCAAGGAGAACACCGCGCTTGCACGAATGCGTTCAAGACTGTTGGCGTTCTTCGCCCCCCAGTTGGACGTCGGAGGGTCCTTGCGGCCGACAGCCCACGAAGGACACATCGACGCGCGAGTGCTGTTCGTGCTTCCCGTTAGAGGCGGCAGCGGTGGGGCGAATTCCGTTGTGCAGGAGGTCGCCGGCATGCGTTCCCTTGGCGTGGATGCACGTATCGCCGTCGACGCTCGTCACGCCGAATCGATGAATCGGTTCTATGCGGACGTTCTAGGGTCGGACAGTCGCATCGTGTTTGCCTCCGATGCGGAGCTAATGACCGCAGCGGAGCGGTTCGACGTGATCGTGGCGACGCTCTGGTCGACGCCTGCGCTCATTGCACCCATCGCCGAGCGATGGCCAGCGAAGGCGTACGTCTATTACGTTCAGGACTACGAGCCGTGGTTTTTCCCCAACGACCCGATAGCTCGCGAGACCGCACTGGATTCCTATACGCGAGTGCCAAACATGGTATTGATGGCCAAGACGGATTGGATCTGCCGGACGGTTCGCGAACATCACGGAGTCGACGTGTTCCGAGTATCGCCCAGCCTCGACCATGATGTTTTCTATCCCGCAGAACGACGGCGTGGTGGTCTGATCGCGGTGAGCGCCATGATTCGGCCGTCGACGCCTCGACGGGCACCTATGCGGACGCTCCGGGTACTTCGGGATTTGGCGCGCAGATTCGACGGCCTTCGTATTCTGCTGTTTGGTTGCGAAGCCGACGCGCTCGAAGATCTCGCCCGGCGGGATCCCGAGTTCGAGTTGGATTTCGCGTTCGAGAACCGTGGGATACTCACACGTCGCGACGTGGCAAGTCTGCTGCGCGAGTCGGATGTATTCATCGATCTGTCTGACTACCAAGCCTTCGGCAGGTCCGGACTCGAGGCGATGGCGTGCGGCTGTGCAACTGTGCTCCCCGCCCGGGGCGGTGCCGACGAGTACGTTGTGGACGGCAAGAACGCGTTCCTCGTGGACACCACGTCGTTTGAAGACATGTCCACGACGATCGGCCGGTTGATCAAGGATCAGTCACTACGTGAAGAGATCAAGGCGCGGTCATTGGAGACTGCGGCACGGTATAGCATCATGCGCGCTAGCCTCTCGGAGCTGGCGGTGTTTCGGTGGGCCTGGACGTTACACGGCAAGACCGGATTCCACGGCGATGTCTACGGTCGAGGTATGGAACCGGCGTCAGCCGTCAGAGCGTCGTAGCGGAAAATGTTCCGCGACGAAACCTGATAGCGACGCAAGCGACTGTTCGATGGTCTGTTCGGTCGTGTCCACGACCAAGGCGGCGTTTTCCGGCTCCTCGTAGACGTCGTCAATCGCGGTGAAATTCCTGATCTCCCCCGCTCGCGCGCGTTGGTAGAGCCCCTTTGGATCGCGCCGTTCGCAAGTGGTTAGATCCGCTTGGATGTATATCTCGTGAAAGCGCTTGGCGTTCATCGCGGCGGCGGCGCGGTCGCTGCGGTAGGGCGAAATGAGTGCCGCGATGCAGATGAGTCCGGCATCGGCGAATAGAGCCGCGACTTGGCCGGCGCGTCGGATGTTCTCCGTGCGATCGACATGCGTGAAACGGAGGTCGGCGCTCAAGCCCCCTCTCAGGTTGTCCCCATCGAGAACATAGACCTGGTAGCCGTCGTTGAAGAGGCGCTCTTCCAAGGCGAAAGCGAGCGTTGACTTGCCGGCCCCGGAGAGCCCAGTGAACCAGAGAACCCCGCCGCGATGTTGGTTGCGAGACTCCCGCCTCGCGAGTTCAATTCGACGGTGGATGTGTTCGGCTTGGGGGTCGAGCATGTTAGAACCGCGTCGGCAGGCGTGTCAGGAGGGCCTGAGTTCGCCATCGAGGTCGTGATCGTCGCAGAAGTAGAAAAAGCTGTCGCGCAGTTCAACGATCCGGATCTCCGGCGGCACCTCCACCTCCATTACCAGCGAGAATATCGGCGTTCCGGTGTGAGGCGCGCGTTCGGTGACAGTATCCAGGTTGTAGATGTTGATGTTCTGCGAGGAGAAGAAACTGGCGACGCGATGCACGATGCCGGGGTGATCCATTGCCGTAACACTGACGGTGTAGGGTATTCGTCCCTCCACGTGTTCCCGCCCGGCGGTGCGGCGAAAAAGAAACGCCAGGTCGAGGCTGTCGGCGAGTTTGCCCAGCTTGGTTTCGAGACGCTGCAGCGGCAACGTGCCCCCGGCTACGGACATCAGGATCGCGAACTCGCCACCGAGTACGGTCATCCGGCTGTCTTCGATGGACAGGTTCAGGTCGTTGACGATTTCGGCGATGGCGTTGACGATGCCGGGTCGGTCCTTGCCGATCGTCGAAATGACGGCGCGGGTCATGCGATGCGTTTCCTTAAGAGGTCTGCGAGAGCGGACACGTTTACGCGATCCTGCAGCATGGTGTCTCGATCTCGAACGGTTACCGACTCGTCGTCGAGTGTCTGGAAGTCGACGGTTATGCAAAGCGGCGTGCCCACCTCGTCGTGGCGGCGGTACCCCTTGCCGATATTGCCCGTGTCCTCGAACAGAACACGACCGACGCCAAGCTTCATGAGATCGGCCTTGAGTGCACGGGCGCGGGCCATGATGCGGTCGTTGTTGCGCTTTAGCGGCAGCACGGCGGCCTTGATGGGGGCGAGGTGCGGTTCGAGCGACAGCACGGTGCGCCGGGTGCCGTTGGCGAGTGTCTCGACGGTATAGGCTTCATTGAGGACAGCTAGGATGCCGCGGTCGACCCCTGCGGAAGGCTCGATGACGAACGGTACCGTCCAGCGCTTTTCCTGCTGGTGGTGGACGGCAAGGCGGGTGTTGGAGTCGGCGTTGGGCGGCACGTTCGCAGCAATGTTCAGGTCGGCCTGGTTCTTGGTGTGGGCGCCAAGGTCGAAATCGGTGCGATTGGCGATGCCTTCGAGTTCCTCGACCCCGTGGGGGAATCGGTACATGACATCGACCGTGGCCTTGGAATAGTGGGCCAGTTCCCCATCCGGGACGTGTAGCAGTTCCAGGTTGTTGCCGTTGATGCCCTGGTCCTGCCACCAGGCGAGGCGTTCGTGTACCCACTTCTCGTGCCATTCCTCGTCGGTGCCGGGTTCGACGAAGAACTCGAGCTCCATCTGCTCGAATTCCCGGACGCGGAAGATGAAATTTCGCGGTGTGATCTCGTTGCGGAACGCCTTGCCGATCTGCGCGATCCCGAACGGCAGTTTCGTGGACGTGGAGTCGAGTACGTTCTTGAAGTTGGTGAAGATCGACTGGGCGGTTTCGGGACGTAGATAGGCGAAGGCCGAGCCATCGTCCACCGGGCCGACAGTGGTCTTGAACATCAGTTTGAACGGACGGGGTTCGGTCAGGTCGTGTGATCCGCACTGCGGGCACGCCGCGTTCTCGATGTGATCGGCCCGCCATCGTGACTTGCACGTCCGGCAGTCCACGAGCGGATCGGCGAAGGTCTCCTCGTGGCCGGAGTAGCGAAGTACCCTGGGGTTCGTGAGTATCGCGGAGTCCAACCCCTCCACGTCGTCGCGTTCGTACACCATCGACCGCCACCAGGCGGCTTTCAGATTGTTCTTCAGTTCGACGCCTAGCGGCCCGTAGTCGTAGACGCCCTGTAGACCGCCGTAGATTTCGCTGGCTTGAAAGACGAAGCCGCGGCGCTTGCATAGCGCGACCAACTCCTCCATCGACTCGGCAGGCATGGCGGTTCTCGGCTGGGCGACGTTACGCGATCGCGCCGGCGCGCGATGCCGGGGTGTCGCGTCGGGGATCGAGGGCGGGGCGTTCACGCCATCGGGCCTCGTCGATTGACACGCGGTCGAGCAGCCCTCGCCACCAGTCGGTGTTGTCCCGGTACCAGCGGACGGTGTCTCGAAACCCTTCCTCGAAGTTCACGACGGGCTGCCATTTCAACTCGGTGCGGATCTTCGATGAGTCGAGCAGGTAGCGCCGGTCGTGGCCCGGACGGTCCGGGACGTAGGTCTTCAATGCCGGCTCGCCGTCGAGGATCTCGAGAATCCTATCGGCGATGCCCTCGATGTCCACCTCGAGGCCGCTTCCGACGTTGTACGTCTCGCCAACCCTGCCACGCTCGATGATGGCTTCGATCGCCCGGCAATGATCGTCCACGTGCAGCCACTCGCGGCGGTTGCGGCTGCTCCGGTAGAGTGTCAACGGTCGGCCGTTCAGCACGCTCACCGCGAAGTGGGGAATCACCTTCTCGGGGAATTGGTAGGGACCGTAGTTGTTCGCGCAGTTCGAGATTGTCACCGCCAGCCCATGGGTCTCGTGGAACGCGTCTACCGCCAGGTCGGCGGCGGCCTTCGACGCGTTGTACGGCGTCTTCGGCACCAGGGGAGACGACTCGGTGAACGCATCGTCGGAATCGAGCGGGAGATCCCCGTAGACCTCGCAGGTCGAGACGTGGTGGAAGCGGCTGACACCTGCTTCGAGCGCGGCCCGCATGAGTTGCACGGTTCCCACGACATTGGTCTCGAAGAAGGCTTCCGGATGGACGACGGCACGGCTGTTGTGGGACTCGGCGGCGAAGTTGACGACGACGTCGACGGCGTTGCCGCGAATCGTCGCGAGAGCCAGGTCGTAGTCGCGTATGTCGCCGTGAACGAAGGCGTAGCGGTTGCCCGCCCGCCCAGCCACGTCGTCGAGGCTTGCCGGATTCGCGGCGTAGGTGAGCGCGTCGTAGTTCACGACTCGGTCGTCGGCATGGCGGGCGAGCCAGTGGCGAACGAAATTCGAGCCGATGAAACCGGCGCCGCCGGTGACGAGGATCGTGGACACGCTGCCTTCGGACTCTGTGTGCGGGAGGCGCATTCTACTTGACTGTCGCGACCGAGCCACAGCGCCGGTTTGACGCATAATGGGCGGGGGAAGCAACCGTCGGAAGGCGCATGTACTACCGCCACCTCGAAATCGACCAACCCGCGCGCGGTGTCGTGCGGTGCGTGATGAGCAATCCGCCCACGCACACCTTGGTCGCCGCCGAGCTTGCCGAGATCGAGGACTTCGTCGCGGCCTTGGAAAGCCGCGACGATGTGTGCGTGGTCGTATTCACGGGCGGAGGCCAAGGAGTATTCATCTGATCGAGGGACTGCAGTTGGAGCAAACGCTGTTCGCGCGTTGCATGGCCAGCGAAGACGCGGCGACCGCCATGCGCTCGATGCTGGACGGCAAGACTTGGCAGTGGCAGGGGAGGTGATCATGTCGCAAACGACGAAACCGGGACTCTTGGCGAAGTTCGTGTTCTTTGTTGGCCTGATTGGGTTGGCGGCGCTGCCGGTTGGCTCTCTGGGATGCCGTGTCGGATTGTGGGGATTCACCACCGGTCTGGCCATGGTGTCGAGCGGCGTCGTGCTTGCCACGATCGTCCTTGTTCTCGGTATTGCCACGCTGGTGTTCGTCTACACACGCCGCCGTAGTGCGGATCGGCTGCCGGCATTGATCGGCCTCGCCGCGAGTGTGGCGGTCTTCGCCCTGATGATTCCGCAATATCTCGCCCTTTCGCTGCCGGTCACCAACGATGTCGCGACGGATCGGGACGATCCGCCGGTGTTCGAGCACCTTGCGGCCAGCCGCGATCCGGCTGAGAACCTCCATGGGTACACCGAGGACGAAGCGCGGGTGCAGGCGGAGGGTTATCCGGATTTGGTTGGCATTCGCGCCGGGGGTGACGTCAACGCGTCTTTCGACAAGGCCGTGGCAATCGCCAATGCACTCGGATGGGACGTCGTCAGCGAGGATCCGGACAGGGGACGCATCGAGGCGATAGCGACGACCTTCTGGTTCGGTTTCGAGGACGATCTTGTCATCCGTGTTCGTCGCGAGGATGACGAGACGGTCGTCGATTTGCGGTCGGCTTCGCGTATCGGACTTCACGACTTGGGCGCAAATGCCGAACGGGTTCGAGCATTCGTAGAACGCTGGAACGACCGACGAGATCCGTAGGGGACGCCCCTGGGGACGCCCTGGTGGCGTCCCGCGGCACCCGAACCGACACGATGCAGAAAGCCGGCACGGGCGACGACAAGCGTCACCCCTTTGAGACCGCATCGGCACGGCCGCCAAAGGTCGCGGTCATCGCCTGGGACGTGGGGCACAACCCCTATGGCCGGGCGTACCTGTTGGCGGAGGCCCTGTCGCGCCGCTACGAGGTCTCGCTCGTCGGCTTCCAGTTTCCCCGTTTCGGCGATGCCGTCTGGCTACCGCTCCGGGAATCGCGCATCAAGCCGATGGTGATTCCCGGGTGCGACTTCCCCGATTTCCAGCATTCCCTCGCCAGGCTCGTGCCGCGAATCGATGCGGACGTGATCATCGCCTGCAAGGCGCGCCTGCCGGCGCTGCAACTCGGTCTCATGCTCAAGGCGGCCCGGAACCGGCCGTTGCTGGTGGATGTCGACGACTACGAGCTCTCGTTCTTCGAGAACCGTGCGCCGCTCGTGGACCTGACGCGCGTATCGCCGGAGTCCTTGAGAATACCGTTCGAGGAGTCGTGGACGCGCTACGCCGAGAACCTGTTGCGCTTTGCGGATGCTCTAACGGTGTCCAACCCCGCGTTGGCGGCCAGGTTCGGGGGCATCGAAGTGCCGCACGCACGCGATGAGACCCGGTTCGACCCCGCGCACGTCAAACGAACCACGGCGCGGCGCCGCTTGGGGCTGCGTTCCTGGCACCGGGTGGTGCTGTTCGTGGGAACGCCGCGCCCGCACAAGGGCTTGCGGGAGGTACTTGCAGCGCTCAAGGCCTGCCGGACGCGCAATGGCCGGCTCGTCGTTGTCGGCACGCCTCCGGACGATTGGTTTGCCGAGGAGTTGCGACGCACGGGAGGCAAACACCTGCGGATGCTGCCCGACCAGCCCTTCGAGGCACTTCCGGGTCTCTTGGCCGCTGCGGACCTGGTGTGCCTGCTGCAAGACCCCGAGAACGAGATCAGCAAGTACCAGATGCCCGCGAAGGTGGTGGATGCTGCCGCCATGGGCATCCCGATCCTAGCCAGCCGGACCCCACCGCTCGCACCGCTGATCGACGCCGGTGTCGTCGAAGCGGTGGACAAGGTTACCCTCGCAGACCGGATGGCCCATTGGCTGGGCCAGTCACGGCGGCGGACCACACGTGCCGAGGCGGGGCGAACGTGGTTTTTGGAAAATGCGAGCTA
Organism: uncultured Pseudomonadales bacterium; assembly: GCA_964548145.1. Taxonomy (GTDB): domain Bacteria; phylum Pseudomonadota; class Gammaproteobacteria; order Pseudomonadales; family Azotimanducaceae; genus VXYL01. The sequence continues at coordinate 7,327 of CAZJRX010000034.1, forward strand.
CGCAGCGATCCTGCCCACGCTTACTGATCTGATCGAACGGCATCTCGCGGCCCCGCGACCCATCGATCCCGGTGCCGTGGCCTTCCTTGACGAACAGACCCGCCGCTTTGGATCGACCCGATCGGGCTCGTCGGTCTGAGGCGAAGCCTCGCTAGATTCGTTCCTTCTTCGCCAGCGTCCGATCGACGAGCGCAACGATCCGCTCTACGCGCTTTTCCCACGAGTTCGCGCGCAACACCTCGTCGATTCGGGCCGCGCGGCTTACTAGGCCGTCCGCCAGGCAGCGCTCGATACCGTCGATGAACTCGTCTTCGCTACGACCCACTTGGGTGAATTCGCCAATGGCGTCGGTGTTGGCAATGGGCGTCGCGACGATGGGGACCTTGAGGGAGAGATAGACGTAGAGCTTCAAAGGGTTCATGTTGCGGGTCAGTTCGTTGTCCAGGTGCGGAACCATTGCGACGTCGAAGTGGCGGATGTAGCGAAGCACCTTCGGGTACGGGCGAACGCCGAGAAAGTGGACATTCTCGTGTTTCGCCAGGGTGTGCACGGCTTGGTCCGGACGAGCCGAGCCGATGAACACGAAATGCCATTTCGGCCGACGCCGTACGATCGTCGCCAGTAGCCCAATATCCAATCGCGCGGTGTCGAGGTTCCCGACATAGCCGATGACCGGCCGAGGGAGTTGCCGGAGTTCCCGGGGCTTGGGCCAGCGTCCGTAGTCCTCCTTGACGGGTTCGGCCGCGTTGGGCACGAGGTGTATGTCTCTCGCCATTGGGCGCATCGAGTCCACGACGTTCGGGCAGTTGGCGAAGGCGAGGTCCGCGCGGCCGAGCACCTCCTCGTAGTTTCGCTGCACTCGCGCGTGGTGTTCGGGGGTCGTGGGCCATTGCCGCTGATCGTCGATCACGTCGGCGACGATCAGGTCGGGCAGGAATCGGTCGCATAGCCGAGGGAAGTCGAACACCGTGGGGCACGCCCAGAACACCGTTCGCCGAACGCCGACATCGTGTTGGCGAAAGGTTCGGCGCAGGCAGGCGTCGTAGCTCTTGCCCGTCGGAAGCAGTCGAGCCAGAGCGCTGAAGACCCGGCGGCGACTGTGGAGGAAGATGAACGTGTCGAAGCGGACGTTGTCCCGGTTTTCGAGGCCTAGTTTGCGTCGCAAGGTCTGGCGAACGACCGACGAGGCCTCGGTGCCGCGGATGCCGAGGGTAAACGGGTGGCGAAGCCACTGCCGAAGATCGACGGGTGCGTCGAAGTGGAAGATCCGCGCGATGCGGGGATGCTCGGCCAGGTACTTGACGAGCATGTCTTGGCGCCGTCCGTAGATGCCGGTGTCGTTCTGCTTCCAGAAAAAGACGATATCGAGCTTGTCGTCGATGGGGGGACCCTTGGCAATGCGCTCCGAGGGTGGCGCTGGCGGTTCGCTCGACAACGCTTCGAGATGATCCCCGCTGGTGTCCTCGTGGAGGAGTGCGAAGGCCGGCGCGCCCCGCCCAACGCCGGCGATCGAAGCCAGGTTGGGGTTGTAGAACGGATCCTGCGGTAGGGTGGCCTCTACGATCTGCCCGAGGCGATGCCCGTCGCTGCCGTGCGAGCGTCGGCCGATCGTTGCCGATTCGTAGTGGTAAAGGACGACATCGCCCGCGTAGAGGTTGACCAGTCCGGCGGCGTGGGCGCGTAGACAGAACTCCACGTCGCCCGAAAGGCTTAGGCTTTCGTCGAAAGTGCCGATGGTTTCAAGGGTCATTCGACTGGTCGCGAGGCAAGCACCGGTGACTGCCGCAACATTGCGTGGCAGGCGGGGCGACACGAAAGCGTGGTCGTCGAAGTCGGGCGTCGTTCCCCGGTAGATCGGGTCGGCGTGGTCGCCGTGGCCGACGACCAGGCCGGCATGCTGGACGCTGCCGTCCGCGAAGAGCAGGAGCGGACCCACGGCGCCGGTGTCTGTTCGCAACGCGTATTCCGCGAGGCGATCCAGCCAGCCGTCTTCGATCGCCAGGGTGTCGTTGTTTAGGAACACGAACGCGTCGCCGGTGCCGGCGCCGATGCCGAGGTTGTTCAGTCGCGACCAGTTGAAGTCGCCGTGGTCGGTCAATACGCGAAGGGTGTCGTGGCGTTCCTGCGCCTCGCCAAACCATGCGTGTGTGGCGGGCTCGGATGAACCGTTGTCGATGATGAGTACTTCGAAGCGCTCCTCGTCGTTGGTTGCGTAGAGACTGGCAACGCAAGGTTCGAGCAGGTCGAGGCGGTCGCGGGTGGGAATGACCACCGAGACTCGCGCGTTTGCCGGTCGGCCGAACCGGCAGCGCCAACGCATCGTCGTCCCCGGCCCGGCGGGGACGGGTTCGATGCCGGCACCGCTGCCGTGGCGGTCGCGCAGGAACTCGGCAAGGGATGCCGGTGGCGCATCGGGGTCGGGGTGCGGGGCGTGTGCGTGGGAGAGGATTCGCGGCAGGTGCTTGACCCGGGACACCGAAGGCAACCAACGGATGAGCGTCCCGTACGGATCGTCGAAGTCCCACGGCGGCACTCGGTCGAGGAAGTCCCGGGAAACGGCGACGCAATCCGATAGATAGTCCTGGTAGAGAAACAGGTCGAGGGAAAAGTCGGGTTTGTAGAACGGTCTGCAGCGGCGGCCGTTTGCGTGGATCTGATCCGCATCGCCGTAGACAACCTCCGCGCCGTCGGCGACGGCGCGGTCGAGGGCAGGCAAGGCGCTTTCGTGCAGCCGCGAGTGGGGTCCGAGAAAAACCGCTCCCGTGCAGTCGTCGGTCAGGCGTTCAAGGTCGCTTGGCGAGGCGATGACGGCCAGCCGCGATCCCGAATCAGACTGGACGGGCGACTCGTTTTGGTTCAACCAGTGGCGATACCAACGGTCGCGACGTCGCCCGCCCGCGGCAACAAGGCCGATCAAGGTGCCGTAGACATCGCGCCAGCCATGCCCCCGGGCCCGTTTCAGTTGTCGCCCGAGGCCACGCCATCCCCCTGCCGCGCGCACGGCGCATGGGATGTTCTGCGCCACGCGGCAAAGCCGGACGAGGCGTGGCCACGGGCTGTCTCGTCGCGTATTCAACGACGGGCCTTGTCGTAGACCGACACGACGCGTTCGACGTGTTGCGCCGGTGACCGGTGTTCCGCGAGTCGTTCGTAAGCCGCTGCGCCGAGTTCCCCGGCGAGTGTCTGATCGGAGAGCAGAAGACGAAGCCCTGCGGCCAAGCCGCCGGTGTCACCGCGGTCGAAGAGAAGGCCCGTTCGACTGTCTTCCACCAGTTCCGGCAACCCCCCGACCCGGCTGGCAATCACGGCGCGACCGTACGCCGCGGCCTCGATGGCGACGAGCGGCGCGTTCTCCAACCAAAGGCTCGGTATCGCGACCACCCGGGCTTGCGGGTAGATGCAGGCGAGTTCGTCCGGCGAACGTTGACCGAGGAACCGTACCCGACCGCTTCCGGATTTCGCGGCCGTTGCCTTGAGTTCCTTCGCATTGGGACCGTCGCCGACAAGCCACAACGCCGCATTTGGCACCTCGTTGGCGATTCGTGCGAAGGCGGCTAACAGCGTGCCGACACCCTTGTGCTCGATCAGGCTGCCGACGTAGAGCACGACTTGGGCATCCGGGACAGGCGTCGGTTCGGCGCGTGGCAGCGACCGAAGATTCGGGACGTGGATCACGTTCGCATGCCCCATGCGCTCAAGGTGCATGGCGAGGTTCCGGCTCGGTGCGATAAACGCGCTGACGAACCGCCGGTCGAGAAACCGGCGACCGTAGAGCAAGCCCGCCTCGGTGGCGAGCAGTCGCCAGGTCATGCACCCGTGACTGAGCGCCGCCAACACGGATCGACCGGCACACGAGGGCTCCCGCGAGCAATTGGCCGTGGGATAGATCGCGCAGTAGTCGTGCACCGTCTGCACAACCCGGTGGCCGCGCGTCGCGGCGAGAATGGTGAACGGATAGCGGTAGTTGTTGTGCAGATGGACGACATCGGGTTGGACAGCGGCGAGGCAGTCGGCTAGTTCGCGATAGAGATTCGGATAGAACGCCACACGTCGAAGGATCGAAATCCATCGCTTCGCCGTTCCAGGCCGGAACACACGCTTGCCCGACCGGGTGCTGCTAGTCGAAGCCGAGTCCGCTAGCGCGAACCAGTGGACCTCGTGTCCATCGGCATGAAGCGCCCGGGTCAGATCGGCGATGTAGCGCTCGCTGCCACCGACAACCACGTCCGGGTCGTTGTCGTGGACCATGAGGATCATCATGACCGGACCGGTCGGTCAGAACTTGAGAATTGACGTGGTCAGCGTGTCGAGGTCGACGACGCCCACGGCGTTGTAACCCTTCATGTGGCCGGCGCATTCGCCCGGATTGAAGAACAGCGTGCCGTTCTGCCGCTCGCAACGGGCCATGTGGGTGTGGCCGTGCAGCACCAGGTCGTGATCGTTCGTGCGCAACTGGCGCAGATCCCGGGGATCGTGGACGACGACGATCCGCCGATCCGCCCAGTCGAGATCCAGCGGCGGGTCGTGGAAGACGAACTCGTGCTCGGCCGCACTGGCGCCAAGAGCGACACGTTCCACGTCGTTGTTGCCGTAGACGCCGTAGAGGGGGGCGTCGAGGCCGGCTAGCACGTCCAGCGTCTTCGCTTGGGTGATGTCCCCGGTGTGCACGACGCGGTCGACGCCGGCGTCGTTGAACAGGTGGACGATCTCGCGCACATTGGCGAGGTTGTTGTGGGTATCGCTGACGACGCCGATGATCATTTCGACGGCATCAATCAACCCGCGTCAACGTGGTTGTGGTCGTGCAACAGCACCCGCTTCTGCGGCGCAGACTTCTCGGTCGTCCCCTACGCGGCCTTCTCGAGAATGTGGATCCCGCATGCACTGCCGAGGCCGATCACGTGGGTAAGCCCGATACGTGCACCCTCGACCTGGCGCTTGCCGGCGTCGCCGCGCAGGTGCGTCGACACCTCGTAGATGTTCGCGATCCCGGTCGCGCCCAAGGGATGGCCCTTGGACAGCAATCCCCCGGAGACGTTGACGGGAATGCGCCCGCCAAGCGCCACGTCGCCGTCGTCGATCAACCGACCCGCTTCCCCGTCCTCGCACAGGCCGAGATTCTCGTAGTGCAGGATCTCGGCGGTGGCGAAACAGTCGTGCAGTTCGATGAGGTCGATGTCGTCGGGTCCAAGGCCCGCCATCTCGTAGGCCGCCGCGGCAGCCTTGCGGGTGCAGGTGTTGACGTCGGGCATGACCAGGTCGCGTTCCTGCCAGGGATCGGACGTCAGCACCGACGCGCGAACCTTGACGGCCCGGTCCATCAACCCGAGTTCCCGGGCCTTCTTCTCGGATGCGATGACCGCCGCCGCTGAGCCGTCGACGTTCACCGAGCACATGAGCTTCGTGTTGGGATACGAGATCATCTCGGCGTTCATCACCGTCTCGAGAGGCGTTTCGATCTGGTACATGGCCTTGGGGTTCATGGTCGAGTGGTGGTGGTTCTTGACCGACACCTTGGCGAACTGTTCGAAGGTCGTGCCGTGCTGACGGGTGTGTTCCATGCCCGCTTCGGCGAACACCGACGGCATGGTGCCGGACCCCAAGAGTCCCTCCTTCGAGATGCCGCGGCTACCGCCGCCGCCACCGAGGAGTCCGCGGCCCATCTGCTCGACGCCGACGGCCAACACCACGTCGTAGAGGTCCGCCTTGACCGACGCCCAGGCTTCCCGGAACGCGGTCGCGCCGGTTGCGCACGCATTGGCCACGTTGACCACCGGTATTCCGGTCTGGCCGATCTCCTGCAGGATTCGCTGGCCGACCATGCCGCTCGCCTGGCCCAGGTTTCCGCAGTAGAGCGCCTGCATGTCGTGGATGGTCAGTCCGCAGTCGTCGAGCGCCAGGAGCGCCGCCTCCGAACCGAGTTGGGGGACGGATTTCTCGGGAAACCGTCCGAACTTGATCATGTCCACACCGACTACGTATGCGTCTGCCATGTTGGGTGCTCCTAGGGGTCTGTTAGGTCCGTGGTTTGAAGAAGTAGGAGAGATAGGAGTTTCCTTCGGCGTCCTTGCGTCCGAGGGCATCGTCGTAGACGACGTCCACCGGCATGCCGAAGTCGATCTTCGCGGGGTCCGGCTCGACATCGATCAGGTTGCCCTTGACGGTGCCGCCGCCTTCGAGGTCGACGATGGCCGACACGTACGGCACGTCGATGCCCGGAAACGACCGGTGCACGATGCAATAGGAATACAACTCGCCCCGGTTGGCCAGCCGAACGGTCTGCATCTTCCCCCGAGCGCCGCACTTCGAACAGTTCTCCCGCTCGCCGAGGAAGGTTGCGCCGCACGAGCCGCAACGGCACCCCTCGAGGTACGGATCGCCGTCGTCGGGCATCTTCAAGTGCGACACCGCCGGCAATGGTCTGTCAGCCATCGGCCCTCCCCAATTCGTCTCCGGTTCAGAATGTCCGTTTACGGGCCGTGGGTCAATGGCGAGCCGACGACCCGAAAAAACCACCCAATGGGCGGCTTGGGCTGGGCCGAAACGCGCTTCCCGTTTAGGGGAGCGGGTTTCGTGGCGCTACATACTCGCCCCGGAAGAGTGGGCGATGTCCTACATACACGCCCCGGAAGAATGGGCATTGTCCGAGGAGTCTGTCGGACTATGGCGCGTGAGCGCCAAGGTCCGGCGAGTTCTGGGGCGGCTTGGGCTGGGGCGAAACGCGCTGCCCGTTTAGGGAAGCGGGTTTCGTGGCGCTACATACACGCCCAAAATCTTCATGCATGGTGGTAGCTTACGCGGTGCCGGAACGAAGTATATGAAGGCCACGGTGATCGATACCCTGAGATACGCCAATCGGCTCAAGGAAGCTGGCGTTGAAACGGGACAGGCGGAGGCGATGTCCCGCGCCCTCAACGACGAACTAACCGAGGGGCTCGTCACAAAGACCGACCTCGCCAACGCGGTCTCCGAACTCGGCGGCAGGATCGATGCGTTGGACGCCAAGTTCGAGATCAGGTTCACGGACGTGGATAGGAGGTTCGCCGCGATGGACGGCAAGTTTGCGATCGTCAACGGCAACTTCGCGAGGTTGGATGGCAAGTTCGAGGCCGTCGATGCGAAGATCGACGCGCTACGCAGCCAGAACCGCTACGTCTTCCTCGTGCTCGCGCTGATTGCCGGGCTGGGCCTTTACAACGCGACCGCGCCCCATTTCCTGGGCAAGACCGGCCAGAGGCCGGTGGCTGAGTCGAGCCGCCCGTTGTCTACGGTCGAGGCGCCCGTTGGAACGGATGCCCCGCACATAGCCGGGCCTGTGAGTTCCTTGACGAACACCGGGACCTTCCCTGTCAGCCCCGGGGCACCTCAACCCCCAGCCGCTCGTGCATGATGGGGCTGGTCGTCGTGTATTGCAGGTGAACCTTCTCGTTGGGGTTGAGACGTGCCTTGATGGCGAACGCGGCGAGTGCGGCTTCGTGGAACCCCGATAGGATGAGCTTCTTCTTGCCGGGGTAGGTGGCGATGTCGCCGATGGCGTACACGCCGGGGATATTGGTCTCGAAGCGCTCCGTATCGGTCGCGATCTGGTTCTTGTTGAGATCGAGCCCCCAGTCGGCGATCGGGCCGAGCTTGGGCGACAGCCCGAAGAACACCAGCGCATGGTCGATGTCGACCTTGGTGATGGATTCGTCGGTGTGGCGGATGTGAACACGCGTGAGCGCGCCGTTGTCAGCCTCGAAGTCGACGCAGTTGCCGATCATGAACTTGACCCTCCCGGCCGACTCCAACTCGCGCATCTTGGCCACGGTCGCTGGCGCTGCGCGGAAACGGTCGCTGCGGTGAACGAGCGTCAACGACTTGGCGTGCGGGGCGAGTTCCACGGCCCAGTCGAACGCCGAATCGCCGCCACCGAGTACGAGCAGGTCCTTGCCGTGGTGGGCTGACGGATCCCGTACCCGGTAGAACACCTGGCTGTCCAGGAACGCGTCTATGCCGGCCACTCGAAGGGGCATCGGCTGGAACGAGCCGACACCGCCGGCGACCACCACAGCACGCGTTTCGATCTCCTCGCCCTGGCTGGTGGCGATGCGGAAGCGCTCGTCGTCGAGGATCCGGACTTCGGTCACTTGGCTATCGAGATGGAACACCGCCTCGAAGGGCTTGATCTGTTCCATCAGCTTCTCGACCAGTTCCTGGGCATTGCATACCGGGATCGCCGGGATGTCGTAGATCGGCTTGTCGGGGTACAACTCGGCGCATTGGCCACCGGGCGCCGGCAGGGCGTCGATGATATGCGCCTTGATACCCAGCAGGCCCAGTTCGAAGATTTGGAAGATGCCGCAGGGGCCGGCACCGACGATGACGACGTCCGTTTGCAGGGTCAACGTGGTCTCCTTGTGCGTTTAGGCCTCGGTTCGCCGGCGCGGACGCGCGAGCCGTCGGAGACGGGCCTGTCCCGTCCCGCTACCGGCCTTTTGGGGCGTGGTATTGCGTTCAAAAGTCTCAGGGCACGTACCCCTTGTCGCGCAACAACGCGATCACCGCCTCGGCGCAGGCATCCACGCCCATCGAGTCGGTCGTCAATACCAGGTCCGGCGATTCGGGTTCCTCGAAATCCGCGTTGATACCGGGCAGGTTTGCCTCGCCTTCCTCGGCGGCCTCGTAGAGCCCGTACTCGTCGCGTTGCTTCAGTACCTCTAGGGGAGCGGTGAGGTAGACCTCGAGGAACCGGTCGTCGCCGACGGCCTCCCGGGCACGTTCCCGCACCGCTTCCTCCGGTGCGACGAAGGCGGTCAGGCAGATCAGCCCGGCTTCGTTCATCAACCGCGCCGTCTCCGCCGCCCGCCGTACGTTCTCCGAACGTTCGACGGCGGAGAATCCCAGGTCCCGACTCATGCCAAGGCGGAAACTCTGGCCGTCGAGAACCGTCGCCAGATGGCCGGCGTCGAACAGCTTTCGTTCGACGGCGTGTGCCACGACGGTCTTGCCCGACCTGGCGAGTCCGGTGAGGAGCACGGTCACGGGCCGCTGACCGAGGCGCGACTCGCGCTCGCGGATGGCTACCCGGCTTACGGCGGCATGTAGATCACCGCGTGGCGCCTGGTCCCAGGCGGCCGCGTGGACCGAGCCGCCCGGGTCCAGCACCATGCCTGCGCCGACCGTGGCGTTGGTGAGGTGATCGATTAGGATCAGACCACCGAGCCCCCGGTTGGCGTCGTAGGACTCGAATACGATCGGCTCGGTGAGAACCAGCTCGCCCCGGCCGATCTCGTTCAGCTTGAGTGTCGAAGCCGCCTCCTGGCGCATCGTGTCGACGTCGACCCTAAAGCGTACCGACTCGACCCGCCCGGTGACGCGCCGGGTCCCTTGTTTGATCGTGTAGGCCCTGCCGAGCACCAGGTCGTCCTCGGACATCCAGACGAGGTCCGCATCGAATCGCTCCGCGGTGTGGGGCAACTCCCGGGGTGCCGCGATCACGTCGCCACGGCTGACGTCCAATTCGTCTGCAAGGGTCAGGGATACGGCCATGGGCGCGAAGGCCTCGTCAAGGTCGCCGTCCATGGTGACGATGCGCTCGACGGTAGTTGTCTTGCCGGAGGGAAGCACCGCGACCGGGTCGCCCGGGCGGACGGTGCCGCCTGCGATGGTGCCGCTGTAGCCACGGAACGTCGGATCGGGACGGTTGACCAACTGCACCGGGAGGCGAAAACGTCCGGCATCCTTGTCGACGGCGATCTGGATGGTTTCCAAGAGGTGCATCAACGTCGCCCCGCGGTACCACGGCATATTGGCCGACGGGTGGACGACATTGTCCCCATGCAGCGCCGAGATCGGGAGGAAATGCAATTCGTCCATCGCGAGCCTGGACGCGAAATCGAAGTACTCGTTGCGGATCTCGTCGAATACACCTTCGTCGTAGGCCACCTCGTCCATCTTGTTGACCGCGGCGATCAGGTGGCGAATGCCGAGCAGGCGCGCGATGAACGAGTGCCGCCGCGTCTGGGCAAGCACGCCGTTCTGCGCGTCGATCAGAATCACGGCGACGTCGCATCGGGATGCTCCCGTTGCCATGTTGCGCGTGTACTGCTCGTGACCGGGTGTGTCGGCGATGATGAACTTGCGTTTGGCCGTTGCGAAGTACCGGTAGGCCACGTCGATCGTGATGCCCTGCTCCCGTTCCGCCTGAAGACCGTCGACGAGAAGCGCCAGGTCGAGTCCATCCCGTTGCGTTCCCGTGGTCTTGCTGTCCCGGCGGACGGCGTCGAGCTGGTCCTCGTAGATCAGCTCGGCGTCGTGCAGCAGGCGGCCGATCAGCGTGCTCTTGCCGTCGTCGACGCTGCCGCAGGTGAGGAAGCGCAGGATGCCCTTGCGCTCGTGCTGTTTGAGATAGGCGCGGATGTCCGCACCGGGCACCTCGGCCGGGTCCGTCGATGTCCCGGGGCTTGCGGACATCAGAAGTACCCCTCGCGCTTCTTCTGCTCCATCGACCCCGATACGTCGTGGTCGATGAGCCGGCCCTGTCGCTCGGAGTGCGTGGCGAGGAGCATTTCCCGGATGATCTGCGGCAGCGTCGCCGCCGTCGACTCGATCGCGCCGGATAGGGGATAGCATCCCAGGGTGCGGAACCGCACCGACCGCATCTGCGGCTCTTCGTCTTCGGCCAGCTTCATTCGCTCATCATCGACCATGATCAGCATTCCATCGCGTTCCACGACCGGCCGCATCGCCGCCAAGTAGAGCGGCACGATGTCGATTCCTTCCTGGTAGATGTATTGCCAAACATCCAGCTCGGTCCAGTTGGAGAGCGGAAAGACCCGAACCTCCTCGCCGGGATTGATGCTGCCGTTGTAGAGGTTCCACAACTCCGGCCGCTGGTTCTTGGGATCCCATCGGTGGTTCTTGTCGCGCAGGGAATAGACCCGTTCCTTGGCTCGCGATTTTTCCTCGTCGCGCCGCGCGCCGCCGAAGCAGGCATCGAAGCCGTGCTTGTCCACCGCGTCGCGCAGCGCCTGCGTCTTCATGATGTCGGTGTACTTCTTGCTGCCGTGGGTGAACGGCGTGACGCCGGCGGCGACC
>CAZJRX010000035.1:0-4428 GCA_964548145.1 uncultured Pseudomonadales bacterium
GTCGTCGGCCGGGCGTTTCAGCGTCGTGGCGAGTTGTCCAACCGTGACGTCAACCATGCGTATCTCCGGCGGGGACTTCCTCGGCCTCCTCGTCTTCGAACCAGGGGGCGCGGGCGGTCATAATCAGTTCGGCGGCTCGTTCCTCATCCACTTCGCCGTTGATCTCGATGAGATCCGCTATCGACAGTTCGGCGAGATCCTCCATGGTGACAACACCCGCCGCGGCCAGTTTGAAGGCCAGCGGGTTGTCCATGCCATCCATCGCCAGCAAATCCGCAGCCGGCGTTCCCGGCGCTTCGCCGGAGATCTCCATTTCCAGCAGCGCATCCTTGGCGCGGTTCCTCAGGTCGTCGACAAGGTCGCGATCGAAGTCCTCGATGCTCGTCAACTCTTCGATCGGCACGTAGGCGACCTCTTCAACATCGGTGAAGCCTTCCTCCACAAGCACGGTCGCCACGTCTTCGTTGGCTTCCAGGACCTTCATGAAGTACTCGACGTAACCCCGCGACTCGTCCTCCTGTTTCCTGGCGGCTTGCTCCTGTTCCAGGACCTTGAGGTTCCAGCCGGTCAACTCGGTTGCCAACCGGACGTTCTGACCGCCGCGGCCGATTGCCTGGGCTAGATTGTCTTCCTCCACCGCGATGGTCATGGTGTGGGAGTCCTCGTCCTTGAAGATGGACTTGACGTCCGCCGGCGACATCGCATTGACGGCGAGAATCGCCGGATCCTCATCCCAGAGCACCACGTCGATCTTCTCGCCGGCCAACTCACCGGATACCGCCTGCACCCGCGACCCCCGCATCCCGACACAGGCGCCGACGGCGTCGATGCGGCCATCGTTCGTCTTGACCGCAATCTTGGCTCTCGAACCGGGATCCCGCGCTGCGGCTCGGATTTCGATCACATCCTCCGCGATCTCCGGCACCTCGATCTTGAACAGCTCGATCAGTACCTGGGATGTCGTTCGGGTTAGTACCAGCTGCGGACCGCGCTGATCCGAACGGACCTCGACCAGCAACGCGCGCAACCGGTCGCCGATTCGGAAGCTGTCCCGCGGAATCAGGTTCTCCCGCGTGAGAACCGCCTCGGCGTTGTTGCCGAGATCCACGATGACGTTGTCGCGGGATGTCTTCTTGACCGACCCGCTGACCAAATCGCCAACGCGCGGCTCGTACATCGCGATGACCCGCGCTCGTTCCGCTTCCCGCACCTTCTGGACGATCACCTGCTTGGCGGTCTGCGCCGCAATCCGACCGAACTCCACCGACTCCACGGGTATCTGGTAGAAATCGCCGATCCCAAGCGACGGATCCTTCTCGACAGCCTCCTCCGGGCTCAACTCGGCGTCGGGATTCGGCTCCTCGCCCTCCTCGAGTTCCCGGTCGGGATCGACCACCTCCCACACCCGGTAGGTCTCGTAGTCCCCGGACTCCCGGTCGATGCTGACCGAGAATCTCGCATCCTCGCGGTACTTCTTCTGGGTCGCGGTCGCCAACGCCTGCTCGATGGCTTCGAAGATCACGTCCTTCGAAACGCCCTTCTCGTGGGAAACGGACTCCACGACCATCAGCACTTCTTTGTTCATCTCGGCCATCGCGCTCTCCTCAACCCCACTCGCTTATCGTCATCAGGCGTGCCCAAGGGGTGCTACGTCTGCCGATACCAATCGGGCGCGTTGAATCTGCCCGAACGGGAGCAGGACCTCGTGGTCCTCGACCTCGACGACGACATCGTCGCCTTCGACCCCCGCGAGCCGACCGGCAAAGCGGCGCCGGCCATCGAAGGGGAACGCCAAACGAACGTCGACGCACTCGCCGACATTGGCGAGATACTGCTCACGGTGGAACAGCACCCGGTCGACACCCGGCGAGGACACTTCAAGGCGGTACGAGTGAACGATGGGGTCCTCGACGTCCAGCAACGCGCTGACCTGCCGGCTGACCCGTTCGCAGTCGTCGATGCCGATACCCTTCGGCGAATCGATGTAGAGCTTCAGTGCCGAGTTGCGTCCCCGGGGTCGATACTCGATCCCCCAGATCTCGCAACCGAGCGCCCGCACCGTTGGCGTCAACAGCGCTTCGAGTTCTCGTTCCTTGTGCGTCATGGCCCCAATGCCCTTCCGCTTGCTCAATCACTCGCCCATAAAAAAAGGGCAGCAATGCCCATCGAACCGAACAGGCACGCCTCATCTCGCTGACGCGGCGTGCGTATACCGTTAGAACCCAGTCACCGGGTCATGTCGCGGTACCGCCCCTTTGCGGCACCGCCACCTCAATTGGTAGCGGGGGCAGGATTTGAACCTACGACCTTCGGGTTATGAGCCCAACGAGCTACCAGACTGCTCCACCCCGCATCAGGTGGCGGGATTATAGGGAGGGACCCCTAGCACGGCAAGTGCTCCTAAGGCACCCGAACCCACGCGTTTTCGGGCATGAAACCTTGCGCCGATCGGTCGTGCAGCGGCGATAATCGCAGTTCCCACCCGACGGGAGACGCGCTAGGCATCTTCGCCGCCCGCTACGAACAACGCATTGTCCGCGCCGGGGACGGCTACCCGGTTTCGTCCCGGGAGACTCGCCGGAGCGGATGGAGCTTGCCGCCCTCGCCGATGATGTAGTCGGGAAACACCACGTCCGCGTTTCCGAACCCGCCCGATTCGGCGTTCGTTCGCGTACCGTTGACGCCGCCCAACGTGCCATAGCTGCGCAAGCCCAGGCGTGCACGTACCTTGGGACTCGCTTCGTCCAGGACTTCCTGCAGGCACGACACGCCCCAGTTCTCCTGCTGGCGCATCCACGGCAGGCAGAAATACGTCGTGATGCTGCGCCGGGGTTCGCCGTTGGTATTGACCCCCAGCCCATGCCAGACCCGGCCCTCCCAAGCGAACACACTGCCGGCGGGGACTTCGACCTGTACCGACATCTGGCGCGGCGGTGCCTTGATCTGGTATTCCGGACGCCAGCGATGGCTACCCGGAACGACGTGCGTGCTGCCGCTCTCGGGCGTGAAATCATCAAGCAGCCACAACAGGTTGCACGCGGCGGGGAACTGCGCCATCGCCGGGACGAAACCCTGGTTCCGGTGCAGTGCCTGGGGCTCGGTAGTGGACGCGTGGAACATGCCGCCGGTGATGCTAGAGACAAGAAACGTGTGACCAAGCAGGAACCCCGCGAGTTCATCGGTCTCGGGACGTTCGACGAGATCCAGGAACACCCGTCCCTTGTTGACCATGTTGGAGATGCTCTGCTTGTTGCCTAGCGCACCGGGTGGCGCCAACTCGCCGAGGTTCCGCTCCGCCGCCGCCTGCTCGTCGAGGGCCGCACGCAGGCGTTCAATCTCCGATCTGTCGAGCACGTCCGGCACGAAGCACATGCCGTATTCCGACAGATGCTGCTTGGCGGTGTCGAAGTCGCGCGTCAGCGGCGGCAGGCCGAGCGCCTCCGGCGGATCGAGAATCGGCGACGGCAAATAGCCGGTCTGTCGATGTTCGGCGGCTACCGGGCGCAGGGACATGGCGGCAAGACCTCGTCAGTGCTCGGAAACGGACGGGTCAACATACCATGCAGGGGAAGGACGGTCGTCGGCGCCCGAGAGCGCCTCCGAATCTGCTACGGATGTGCCAAGTACTCTGATCAACTGGATGACGGCCTGTGCCCGGATTGCAGTGCTTGGTGACCGGTGCGCGGACGTCGACGTTAGGGTCAGGATTCGCAAGAGACTCTCATGCACCCGCTTGCCGTTTCGCCTAGCCTACCGAATCCGTGATTGCCATTGACACCTTGCTTCAGTGGTGTAGGTTGCCCGGCATGTGGGGCGGCGGTGAGCCGTTAGACACTATGGCAGCGCAGATGGAACCAGTGGACGAAGTCGCTACGTTGCGTGACCTTCGCGTGTTCGAACGACACGTCGACATGATGGAGTCGCAAAGAGAGGAACTCGTCCGGAAACACCCCGGCAAGTGGGCCGCCCTTCATGGCGGCGGAGTCGTCGTGGCCCCTTCGTTGAAAGCAGTCCTGGAGAAGATCGACGAGGAAGGTGTTCCGCGGTCAGAGGCAGCCGTCCAGTTCCTCGACCCTGCGCCGCTGGACATGATCCTCTAGCCGGTCGTGCTCAAAGGGACCTTCGACGCCCGTGGGAGACCGTGGATTCGAGGATACGTAGCCTTTCCGCGATTGGCCGTTAAGGGCTTCGTCAACTTCCTGATCGACACGGGCGCGGACTCGACCGTGATCCATCCTTCGGACGGTTTGGTGATCGGAATACCGTTCGACAATCTCGACAAACCTACCATGCGGTCTGGCATTGGTGGCAAGCGGGCATATTTCGAAGAGGATGCCGTCATCTTCTTTGCGGATGATGCTTCCTCGTTGCACCCTTGCCCAACAGTTGTCTCCGTGGCCAAACCCGGCGCGCAGGGAACTCTTGACA
>CAZJRX010000035.1:4438-18351 GCA_964548145.1 uncultured Pseudomonadales bacterium
TGGCGAATGCTCTACGACCCGCGCAAGGGCATCATCGAAATTGCCCATGAATGAGCAGGCGGCCAAGACTCTAGATTGGTGCCGAAGAGAGGACTCGAACCTCCACGGACGCAAGTCCACTGCCCCCTCAAGGCAGCGTGTCTACCAATTCCACCACTTCGGCACGGCCCCGGGCCGGGTCAATCGGCCCGACGGGGCGCGGGATTATACATCGGGGAGATCGGACGCCGAGTCGGGTTCCGCCGGAGGGGATTCCGTATCCGCGTCCTCAAGGGGCGTTCCGAGATCTTCGAAGCCGGTTAGGGCCTCGCCACGCGACTGGGTGGCAATCTCCTTGGCGGTGTAGGCCAACCCGAACGCGATCAGGAAAAAGCCGATCGCAAGGTAGACCGTCATCCTGGTCAGGAACGACGCGGAGCCTGCGCTGCCGAACACCGTGTTGGCGCTGCCCGAGCCGAACGCCGCGCCGACGTCCGCACCCTTGCCTTGCTGCAGGAGCACGATGGCCGCCAAAGCGACGGCGTCGATGAGCAGCAAGATCAATAGAACCGTTTGCAGCGTTTGCATCGTTGGACTCCGTATCGCGCGCATCGCCGGGTGAGCGCGAGTCTACCCGGACTCTTAGGCGGTGCCCTGCGCGGCGGCGCAGCATATCCCGGAGCGCTCTGCGGCGTCCAGCGACCTGGCATCGACCAGGCATCGACCCACCGACCGTCCGCCGCCGGCATCTGCAAGCCAACCGCCTACCCTTTTCTGGCACTATCCCAACGACCACAGCCGCAGCGCCGCACGGGGTTGTGCAAGCCCGCCTGCGGCAAGGAAGGCCTGCGAGCGCGACACGATGAAGACCATCGCCCGGACGTACGTGAACAAAACCGCCTCGGTTCTCGTAGTTGCCCTTGCCGCAGCTAGCGCGCCGGCCGGCGAGTCGTACTCGCCTCCTGTCGAGGATTCCTACCCGGCCAATGTCTACTGGGGCGATACCCATGTGCACACGGCGCTGTCGGGTGACGCCTACGCGATGGGCGCCCGGCTGATGCCCGACGATGCGTATCGCTTCGCCAAGGGCGAGACGGTTCGGGCGAGCGGCGGCGAGGAGGTTCGTCTGCGTCGACCGTTGGATTTCCTCATGGTCTCGGACCACGCCGAGAACCTTGGCGTATTGCCGCGCTTGGCGGCGGGCGACGGCTCGATACCCGCGACCGAGGTCAGCGAGCGTTGGGCAGAAGCCCTTGCCGAACATCCGCCGGTTCGGGACGTTCTCCTCGCCGAAGACCTCGAGGCGTTCGAGCGCGGGCGGCAGCTCCTGTTGTCGGCCAAATCCGCACACGGCGACGACTATTCCCTCGATATGAGCTTCGAGCGCACGGTCTGGGAAGAGGTCATTGCGAGCGCGGAACGGCACAACGACCCGGGCTCGTTCACGGCTTTCATCGGCTACGAGTGGACCGCGCGGGCGGCGGAGTACAAGCCGCGGATGATCCATCGCAATGTGCTCTACGAGGGGGGATCTCGCGAGACCCGGCAGGTCCTGCCGTTCTCCCGCTTCCACAGCAGTGATCCGGAGGATCTGTGGGCGTACCTCAAGGACTACGAGGACCGGACGGGGAGCAGAGTTCTTGCCATTCCCCACAACACCAATCTGAGCGGGGGCAACATGTTCACACTCAACACCCTCGGCGGCCAACCTTTCACGAAAGCCTATGCCGAGACCCGCACGCGCTGGGAACCCATCGTCGAGGTGACCCAGACCAAGGGGGACGGCGAGACCCACCCGCTGGTGTCGCCGACCGATGAGTTTGCCGACTTCGAAGTGATGGGCTTCACCGCTTCTGCGAAAGGGCAAAAGGCTCCTCCGGGACCCGACCAACCAAGCAAGGTCTCCTCGGCTGCAAAGGAATCGCCGCAAGACCCTGTTGCCTTGGCCGCGCAATCCTATGCCCGTTCCGCCCTGAAGCTCGGATTGAGCAAGGAAGCGGAACTGGGCGTCAATCCCTTCAAGTTCGGCATGATCGGCAGCACGGATACCCACAACACGCTGTCGGCGGCCGATGAAGACAATTTCTGGGGCAGCGCCGGGTTGAGGGAGCCCAGCCGATACCGGGCGGCGACCGAGTCGCAGAGCAGCGCTGCCGGCTACGCCGCGGTGTGGGCCACCGAGAACACGCGAGAAGCGCTATTCAACGCGATGCTCCGCCGGGAAGTCTATGCGTCCACCGGCCCGCGCATCACGATTCGATTCTTCGGTGGCTGGGACTACGCGCCGGACGATGCCATGCGGCCGGACCTGGCCCGAGTCGGATACGCCAAGGGCGTGCCGATGGGCGGCGATCTCGCGCAAGCACCCGCCGAGGGCGCGCCGAGCTTCCTGGTTCGGGCCGTCAAAGACCCCGATGGCGCAAACCTGGACCGGGTGCAGGTGATCAAGGGGTGGCGTGACGACGTCGGGGAGTTGCACGAGCAGGTCTACAACGTGGCCTTGTCGGATGGCCGGGAAGAAGACGCCGAGGGGCGGGTCATGCCCGTGGGCAATACGGTCGACCTGAAGAACGCCTCCTACGCGAACAGCATCGGCGATGCGGAATTGGTCGTGGTGTGGACGGACCCGGATTTCAAGACGGACGAACTCGCCTTCTACTACGTGCGTGTATTGGAGATCCCGACGCCTCGCTGGACGGCGTACGACGCGAAGTTCTATGGGTTGACGGACTTGCCGGACGACGTTCCCCTGATGATCCAGGAACGCGCCTACACGTCGCCGATCTGGTATACGCCTTGAGGCGACTTCCTATTCTGGACCTGGAACGTTGACCGCCGGGAAGTGCCGGGCCAACTCATTCATCACCTTTCGGTATTCGTCCTTCACCGGAACGACGGCAAGATTGGTCCACTCGTTGGCATCCACGTTGTGGTCGTATAGCTCTTCGGTTCCGTCGTGATAGCGGATATACCGCCAGCGTTCTGTACGGATCGAGTGATTCTGATAGCCATAGGTGCTGACCGCCGGCCGCGACCAGGGTAGGTCCGGCTCTCGCAGTAACGGGACTAGGGATTGCCCATCCATTCCCTCCCGTGGTTCGAGACCCGCGAGTTCGATCAGCGTTGGATACAGGTCGATCAAGCCCACGACGCGATCACTGCGCACATCGGCGGCAAATCCGGGTGCGGCGATCACCAGCGTCGTTCGGAGGCCATCCTCCCAGAGCGTGTGCTTGCGCCAGTGCTCCTTCTGGCCGAGGTGGTAGCCGTGGTCTCCCCAGAGCATGACGATCGTATCGTCGGCATGCGGCGAATCGGCCAGCGCATCCAGGATCCTCCCTACTTGCGCATCGGCGAAACTGATGCTCGCGAGGTAACCCCGCACGGCTGCGGTCCACTGGTCGTACTTGAGTACGTTGGCATGATCGCCGCCTTCCGCCGCGTGGTTCCTGTTGTTCGAAATGTCCAAGACCTCGGCGGCAAGCTTGCGGCCGAAGGGCGGTACGTCAGCGAGATCGTTTTCGATCACCGTCGGCAATACCACCGATTCCGGCGGGTGCATGTCGAAGTACCGTTGAGGCACGTTCCAAGGCAAATGCGGCCGGTATGTGCCGTAGGCCAGAAAGAACGGCTTGTCGTGGCGAACCTCGAGCTCGGCGATGACGTGGTCGGCAGTCTTCGCGTCCATCATCGTGCCAATATCGGAAGACGACGGTCCCCAGGGTGCCCACATGCCTGTCTGCGGGTTCTTTGGCTTCTCCTTGCGCGCTTCCCCTTCCGGCCGTTTCGACTTCGCGTCGGTCAGGAAGAATTCGTCCCAGGCTTCGTCCTCGCCCGGTCCCGCATGGAAGATCTTGCCGCCTCCCTTGACGCCGTAGCCCTTCTGGCGAAAGTACTGCGGAAGGGTGACCGCATCCGGTAGTTGCTCGCGAAGTGTCTCGAAGTTGCCGTAGATACCCGAGTGCGCCGGCATGACGCCCGTGAGCAGGCTGACACGCGAAGGGTTGCACAGCGGCGCTGCCGCATAGGCGCGGGAAAAGGTCACCCCTGTGGCCGCAAGACGATCAATGTTCGGCGTCAGGGTGCCGGGATGGCCATCGAGGTGACCAACCCAGTGATTCAGGTCGTCGACCGCGAGAAACAGGACGTTCGGCCGGGTGGAGGACTCCTGTGCCAGCGTCACATCGACGTTGAACAGTGCGGTCAGGAGCAGGACGCGTGTGCAACTCTTCCGGGCATTCAGGGGCTTGGGGGAGTTCATGCCGAGTCGTTCGCTTCGATGCCATCGTGAAGCACGGCGTATTCCTCCTTGTTCTGGCCCGCATCGGCGAACGGCACCAACCGGAACTCGGTCTCGATTCCCTCCTGTTCGGCGACCCGTGTGTAGAGGGCATCGCCCCACCAAGATTCCGGGATGCCGCCATCTGCTTCGATGGCCGTGTCCGTGGCGAGAACCTGCGGGCCCCGCACGAAGGCAACCGAGTTGCGGGTCGTGTCACCGTCGGAGACCTGGCGGACTTCAAGGGGAATCTTCACGCTTATCTTGTCGCCCGGTGACCAAACGCGCTCAATCTCGATGAGGCGACCGCCCGATGGGGTGTAGGTCACACCGCCCACCGTCGCCTCGAAACCCGGTGCCCAGGAGGGCGCGCGAAGGACGACCGAAAACTGATCAGGTTGCTCGGGGTTCACTTCGACCTCGAAATCGCCTGTCTGGGGATAGTCGCCACCGACATGCAGTGCGACGCGCCTGCGGCTGTCGCCGGTTCCGTAATGCAGCGCGTGCCTACCCGGAGTGTATTGCAAGAGCGCGGGTCTGCCGTTCAAAACACCCGATGCGAAAGTCGGGATCATGGCGATACCCCGGGGAACGCTGCTCGAGCAGCAGGAGATCGCCGGGTCGAGTTTGACGTCGTGACCGTTGTAGTACTTGCGTCCGAGCAGCGGCACGAAGTAGGTCACCTCGCCGGTTCGGGGCGATTGCGCGGCGAGGAGCGCATTGTAGGTGGTGCGTTCGAGTTCGTCGGCGTACTCAACGCGACCGGTCAGTTCGAGGAGGTGGCGTGTCAGTTGAAGCCAGGTGACCGTCACGCAGCCTTCTCCCGCCGCCTGGCCGGACGGCAGCCGGTGGTCCGGCGTGAAGTGCTCGTGATAGCTGGCTGTCCCGGTTACGTAGAGGCGCTTCGTCGCGATGTCGTTCCAAGCATTCGTGCAGGCCGTCAGGTAGCGCTCGTCGGGATCGAGGCGATACAACTCGAGCAGCCCCACCAGGTTCGAGAGCATCTCGTAGGCTTTCCGGCCGGCGGTCCGGTAGACGTTGCCGTGTTCGAGCAGGCTCGTGAGAAGCCGACAGCCTTCCTCGTTCATCCAGGTCTCGGGATCGGCCTCGTCTTCCCAGGCAGCGATGATCGCGTGACAGAACTCGAGGTAGCGTTGCTCGCCGGTCAACCGATAGAGCAGCGCGATGGGCTCCAGTACGCTGGTGGCCGCCATGCCCTGGTGGGCACTGGCAAGTCTCATGCTTCGCTTGCCGACGACGAATATCTCGTAAAGCAGGTCCGCTGCACGCCTGCTCGCCTCGAGCGATGGGCCATGACCGGTGGCGGAATGGTAGGCGAGCAACCCGATGAGGACGTACTTGTGCGTCCAGACATCCCAGACGGGACCATCCCACCCGGCCCCGTCTCCTTGACCGAACTGGTCTTCCTCCTTGTACGTGCCTAGGTAGCCGTTGGGGAGTTGGGTGTCGATGAGCCTGGTGACGACGGAATCCATACGGGCCTTGAGTCGATCGTCCCCAGTGAACAGCCACGCGTACGTCGCCGCATGCAGGAACTTCCCGACATGCTCGCCAGCCCACCATTGCTTGCCCGGCCGGTTGACGAACGCCTCGAGGATCACGTCCAAGTCCAACGTGAGCAGACGTTTCTCGGCGTTGATCGCCATGCGGTCGGCAATCCATCCGCTGTATTGGGTGCCCGCCAAATCGGCCGGCTCGAACGCAAGCTCTACCCGTGTTTCGAGAGCACGCTTCATTTGGACGCTTCCCCTTGGGTATCCCCGTCCACACACGGGGCAAGTCGCCCGTCATTGTAGAGATGCGCCGCGCAGGTTCAACGGAGCCTCGCGCAGTCGCCTTCGCGATGGGGAGGCGGATGCTATAGTGCTCGGCACTGGGCGAGAGGGGATCAGATTCGTGCGATTGTTTTGCAGATTGATATTGGCGCTTGCGTGCGCTGCATACGCCCACGGCGACGATCCGACGCCCCCGAATGTCGTCGTCATTCTCGTTGACGATCTCGGCTATTGCGACAGCGAACTCTACGGGTGCGACACCGTTCCCACACCGAATATCAAGCGCATCGCGGACGAGGGCGTATTGTTCACCGATGGCTATGTCTCCAGTCCCGTTTGCTCGCCTTCCCGTGCAGGACTGCTCACCGGCCGCTACCAGCAGCGTTTAGGGTTCGAGTTCCTTCCCCGAGACGGGCCCGAGAGCGGCGACGGTTTGCCCCCGGAAGAGGTGACCCTGGCACATGCCCTAAAAGAAGCCGGCTACGTCACGGGCATGGTGGGCAAGTGGCATTTGGGTTCGCACGAGAAGTTCAATCCGATACACCGGGGATTCGACGAGTTCTTCGGCATGCGCCCTGGGGGCACTGACTATCTCGACCCGACGCGAGACGACGCCAGAGTCATCCGTCGCGTCGGAATGACTGTCGACGAGTCGGCATCAGCGACGGCATGGAAAGGCCGAGGCGACGGTACCGTGTTGCGTGGAACTACACCGGTGGAGGAGGACGACTACCTTACCGAGGCATTTACCCGGGAAGCGGTCGCGTTTATCAGAAAACACAAGGAACGACCGTTTTTTCTTTACCTACCGTACACCGCCGTGCACGGGCCTCTTCAGGTTACGCAGCATTACTACGACCGTTTCCCGCACATCGAAGACGAAACCAGACGAATTTACGCCGCGATGACATCCGCGCTCGACGACGGCGTCGGCGCTGTCCTAGATGCGCTGGCGGAAGGTGGCCTGGAAAACAAAACGATGGTGGTTTTTCTCAGCGACAACGGTGCCGGCGTGTCCGACTGTTGCAGCAACGAGCCGCTTCGGCTAGGCAAGCAAACGATGTTTGAAGGGGGGATCCGCGTGCCTTTCGCCATGAAGTGGCCAGCAGGGATTCCCGAAGGGATTACGTACGAACATCCGGTAAGCGCGCTGGATATCTTCCCAACGGCTGTCGAGGCCGCTGGTGGGAGTTTGCCCCCGGATCGAGACTTCGATGGCGTTAACCTGATCCCGTATCTCGATGGTTCGAACAGTCGAAAGCCTCATGACAGGCTTTTCTGGCGAGCCGGTCCCATCTGGGCGGCTAGAGTAGGGGATTGGAAGCTGATCTACGCCGCGGACCGGTACTGGCTTTACGATCTGTCCAAGGACATTGGAGAAATCAACAATCTCGCCAAAGAACGTGGGGATGTCGTGAAAACGATCAAGGCAAACTACGCGCAGTGGAACGAAGGGAACATCGAACCGCTTTGGCCCACGATTCGCGCCAAGACCATGCCGCAATACTCAGTGGACGGTATAGAGGTGCATTGGACGTTCTAGGATCTCCAATCGTCGCCACGGAGCTGGCGGCGTCGGAGTTGCTGGCCGATTGACCTGGCGGCGTGGCGAACGGGCAGGAATACTGCCCATGCGACGCGCCCAGCCTTTGGCGGCTACCCGCTGAAACGCATCTGCGACTACACCGCTAAAGGACAACCATAGGACGTTGACAGGCTCTTGCAGCCGGCAATGCCGACGAGGTCGGGACGGCGGTCGTCGACACGTCGTCGCCAGTCGTTGCCGCGCCCGGTGCTTCACCTTATACTTCACATCCGCAAAGGGAGTAAGCGTCATGCAGGCAGATCCGCAGCCTTTGGCGACTGAGATACCAGCAGACGTACATTTGCCGAACACGCCATTGGCGCTTGTCCTCGCCCAAGTGCGGTTTCCGCCGATCCTCTCGATCAGTAGGCCCGATGCGGTCGCCGGCTTCCAAGAGTCCCTTCGGAGCACCTACCCACACCTCAATAGAGAGGAGGTCCGGAACGTCGATTTCACCAAGAACGAACCCGACATAACGAACGCGACCATCTGGCGCCTAGCCGACCGGGAACGAGCCCCCCATTGGCGCGTTTCGCTCGGTTCCGACTTCGTTGCGCTCGAAACGACGGCCTACACGAGCCGCGAGGATTTTCTGGCGCGTCTACGGACGGTCGTCGCCAACGTCCAGGAACACTTCCGGCCCGCGGACGCCAAGCGGATCGGATTGCGGTACGTCGACCGGTTGAGCGGCGACGCTGTGGGCAAAATCGGAGAATTGGTGCAACCGAGCGTCCTTGGATTGCTGCGACCGGACGAGACTTCGCCGACGGCCCTCCGCAATGCGACCGTCCACCTAGTGACCCAAGCGCAGCTGTTGGCAGTGGAAGGGGTGATCCAGGGACGATGGGGAAACCTGCCGCCGAACACGACCTACGATCCCT
Source organism: uncultured Pseudomonadales bacterium (assembly GCA_964548145.1). Taxonomy (GTDB): domain Bacteria; phylum Pseudomonadota; class Gammaproteobacteria; order Pseudomonadales; family Azotimanducaceae; genus VXYL01. The sequence goes on from CAZJRX010000035.1 coordinate 12,959, forward strand.
CCGTGCTGGACCCTGCGGACGGACCAACTTGGGTCTTGGATCTGGACATGTTCGTGCAGGACACGATGCCTTTCGAAGCCGATATGCTCACCGCCAAGGCGGGGTGTTTCGCAAGACGGCTTTATTCGGTCTTCCGCCAGATGGTCACCGACGAGTTTCTGTTGTTCTACGGAGGAAAGGCATGACCGCCGCCGTCTTCGTTCAAGACGTCAGTACGACCGACAGCGGCACCTATCACCCTTGGATGCTCTCCCTTCACGAGGGGGCCGCAAAATCGAGGACGCGCTTGTTGCTGCTGCGCGGTTTCGAGGAGCCAGCTACGGACGCGGGTTGCGAAACCGCGCCGCCTCCTGAATCGACCACATCTGGTTCGGTAGTCGGAATCGAGCCGGCTCAAACCCCAAGGCAGACGACCGCGGAGGCCATACTGGAATTCCGGCTCCGGTCGGGCCTCACATGGGAGCAGATCGGCGTACTGTTCGGGGTTTCGCGCCGTAGCGTCCACAACTGGGCCAACGGAAAGGCCGCATCTGCAGGGCACGAGCGCGACATCCGGCGGGCGTTGGCCGCCCTGCACCACATCGACGAAGGAAGCCGGGCCGCCAACCGCGCCCGACTCTTGACCGTTGGCAAAACTGGGCAATCCACGTTCGATCTGCTTGCGGCGCGCCACTTCATCGAAGTCATGGGACTGGAGCCGGGGTCGGCTACAACGCGCCGGCCCCGTGTTGAGCTTTCGCGACAGGCACGAGAGGCGCGCCGTCCCACTCCCCCGGCCACCCTTCTCCAAGCCGACCAAGAATCCCCTACCATACGCTCGACCAAAGCGCGCATCGCCCGCTCTGCAAGGACGATCAAGAAGAGGGGCTGATGATTCGTGTGGGTGGGGGCGGCCATCAGGACGAGGGGGCGGTAGACCACGCTCTCCGCTGTTGGCGACAGGGAGACGTTTCGCTCGACCCGGGCTTGGATTTCATCCACCTCGCCGATCTGTCCCAACCGCATAGTCCGGCATCGGTTCAGGCGGCGCAAACCGATGCAGGGGACGAGACAGACGCTCCCGCTACGGTGCCCACGCCCATCCTCGACGAAGTTCCAGGCGTCGTGGTGCTTAGCCAAACCTGCGATGTTGTTCGCGCCAGCAGCAATCGCCCTTTCGTTGAAGTCGCACCCCTGGTTGCACTCGAAGCCACGATGGTCGATGAAGTCCGTCATCTACGGCGACCGCAGTTCGCGTACGTCCCGGGAACAGCGGGGGCTTGTCTGGTGGCGGATCTTGACCGCGTCATGACAGTCGAAAAGGCCGTCGTCGCGTCGTGGACGAGAACCGACGGCTGCCGGACCGACGAGCAAAGGCGCGCCTTCGCCACGGCGCTGAGCAGGAAACGGGCGAGGTTCGCCTTTCCGGACGCCTTCGTCGCCGCCGCTCGACAACTTCAAGACCGCCTCGCTGACAAGCACGGCAAGCAGACGGACGAAGGAGCTCATTTGAGGGCGCTACGGGAAATCAGAGTTAGAGCCGCGCCCTCCTGGGACCACGATCCGGTGCATCTGACATGGTGGTTCATCAAAGATCGCGAACCCGCGGGCGTCGTACCTGCTTGGGCCGAATTCGCCGACCAATGGACCGGCTTATTCGACGACACCGGGCGGTTTTGTCTCGATCCGCCCGTCGTCTGCTATCTCGATGACATCACTGCCCGCGAGTACACCGAGAGCGATGTGCTCGATCTCGATCGCCTGTCCACATGAACGAACCACCCCCTCGGTGCCGCCCGGGCGACGGAGCAACCACTGGCGAACCGCAGCAACAGTGGCCATGGTTCTTCCTTCACTCTCCGCCCCACATGGACCCGCGGCGTGTTGGCGTGGCGTTGGAGCGGAGCATGTCGTCGCACTAGTGTCCCGTCAACCTACATTGCGACGGCAGCTTGCGCGTGGATCCCTCGACCGGGCGGCTCAGTTTTGCAGGGATCGAGTTCCCGCTCCGCGACGGTACCTAGGCGGTGAAGCTCTCGCAGCGTCCACAGCTCGTACGATCCTGTGGTACGAGTAAATTTGGCGATTGCCTTAATTGAACAATCTCGTGGAGGCGGCGTCCACCACGGCATTGCTTCGCGTACTCGGATGCTCCCCGCTACGTCGAGTCTATACGTCCGTCGCAGCAGCATTGCTGCAGATCTCGGCAAACTCCTTGGCGTCAAGCGATGCGCCGCCGACGAGGCCACCGTCGATGTCCGCCTGCGCGAAGAGATCGTCGGCGTTCGCCGCATTGACGCTGCCGCCGTAGAGGATGCGCGTCTGCTCTGCGAGCGCTGAGCTTCGGCGCGCCAGGTACTTCCGGATAGCGGCGTGCATTTCCTGGGCCTGGGCCGGGGTGGCGGTTTCGCCGGTTCCGATTGCCCACACCGGTTCGTAGGCGATCACGACGTCTTTCCACGCGGACGGTCCGGCACCGTCGTCGATGGCGTCGAGTTGCGCGAGCACGACCCCGGCGGCATTTCCAGCACGCCGCTCCTCCAGTGTCTCGCCAACGCAGACGATCGGTGTGAGGCCCGCCCTTCGCGCGGCTCGGAACTTGGCGACGACGACCGCATCGGTTTCGGCGTAGAGGCGACGGCGTTCCGAGTGTCCGACGATGGCGAACTCGGCGCCCAAGTCCCGGGCCATCTCGGCGGCATGTTCGCCGGTGAAGGCACCAGCGGATTCGATCGCCGTGGTCTGCACGCCGAACCGAACGCCGCGGCCGTGGAGAGCGGACGCCAAGCGGGCGAGATAGGCCCAAGGTGGGCAGAACACGACGTCGACGCCGGGGGGCGTATCGGGCCAGGCAGCCGCATAGTCGGCGACGGCTTGCGCCGTGCCGTTCATCTTCCAGTTTGCGGCTACGAGGGGGCGACGGAGCACTGACTAACTAGCCGCCGTTGGCTTGTTCTACCACCGCCGCGAGGGAGGCCGCCTGTTCGTTCACTTCGTCGACGTCCTCGCCTTCGACCATGACGCGCACCACGGGCTCGGTGCCGCTGGGGCGAATGACCACACGGCCACGACCGTTCAAATGGGCTTCGAGGCCGCGGATGGCATCGTCGACCAACGGGTTCGTCGCGATACCGCCGGGATTGTCGATCTTGACGTTGACCATGGCCTGCGGGAGCTTCCGCATGCCGTTGCGCAATTCCGCCAAGGAGCGCCCGTTCTCGACCATGGCGACCAGGACCTGCAGGGCAGAGACGATGCCGTCGCCGGTGGTGGTGAGCGCGAGGCAGACCAGGTGGCCGGAGGTCTCGCCGCCGAGTTGCCAACCCCGGGAGCGCATGAGTTCCAGGACGTAGCGGTCGCCAACGGCCGCTCGTTCGAAAGGGATGCCGCAGGTCTCCAGTGCCCGTTCCAAGCCGAGGTTGGACATCACGGTGCCCACCACGCCACCCGAGAGGCGACCCTTGGGAAGACCCGTCTTGGCGATGACGTAGAGCATTTCGTCGCCGTCGACAATGTCGCCGTTGGCATCGACCATGATCACCCGGTCGCCGTCGCCGTCGAAGGCGATGCCGGCGTCGGCGCCGACCTCGACGACCTTGCGCGCAAGGGTCTCTGGATGCGTCGAGCCGCATTCGTGGTTGATGTTGGTGCCGTCCGGGTCGGCGCCGATGGCGGTGACCTCGGCACCGAGTTCGGCGAATACGCCCGGCGCCACGGCATAGGTGGCACCGTTTGCGCAGTCGATGACGAGCTTCAGACCCCGGAAATTCACACCGCGGTCGATGGTGCCCTTGCAGAACTCGATGTAGCGGCCCCGCGCGTCGTCGACGCGGTAGGCACGACCTAGTTCCTGGGAGCCCACCGAGACCACCGGCTGGCGAAGCTGCGCTTCGATGGCGACCTCCATCTCGTCCGGCAGCTTGTTGCCGTCGGCATCGAAGAACTTGATGCCGTTGTCTTCGAAGGGATTGTGCGAGGCGCTGATGACGATACCGGCGTCTGCCCGCAGGGTGCGTGTGAGGTAGGCGATGGCGGGCGTCGGGATGGGACCGAACAGGTTGACGTCGACACCGGCGGAGGCGAGTCCCGCTTCCAGCGCCGATTCGATCATGTAGCCGGAGATGCGCGTGTCCTTGCCGATGACCACGAGCGGCGAGCCGCTCGATGCAAGAACCTTTCCGACCGCCCAGCCGAGGTGGACGCAGAAGTCGGGGGTGATCGGTGTATCGCCGACGCGACCCCGGATTCCATCCGTACCGAAGTAGTCCCTGTCCATGTCAGCTCCAATCCTTCGTCCCAAGGCACGGGGCGAAGGGCAAGGGCGCCGGCGGTCGCCGGCGGGTCAGTGCTCCTCGGCCGGTCTGCCGATGGGCCCCGGCTTGGGACGACGACGGTTGGGCGTGGACTCCGACGGCGGCACATCCGTGTCCGGCGCTTGCTCCGGGTCGTTTGCCGCGGCGTCGGCTTGTTCGCTCGGCGTCTCGATTACCCGCGGCGGCTTGCCCTCCATGATGTCGTCGGCCTGCTCGGGCATCAGCGTCTCAAGTTCCATGAGCGCGTCGGCCATCTTGTGAAGCTTGTCTTCGTGGTCGGCGAGGATCTGCTTGGCCGTCGAATAGCATTCGTCGATGATCGCGCGCACTTCCTCGTCGATCTCCCGGGCGGTGCGACTGGACACCGGCTTCGGCTGGGAGGCCGCCGACATGCCGAGGAATACCTCGCCGTCGTCCTCGTCGTAGAGCAACGGCCCCATGCGTTCCGAGAACCCCCACTTCGTCACCATGCTGCGGGCCAGTTGGCTGGCGCGTTCGATGTCGTTGGCCGCACCGGTGGTGATACCGTCCCTGCCGTTGATCATTTCCTCTGCGACGCGCCCGCCGAACAGGCAGCAGATCTGGCTGAGGAGAGACCGCCGGCTCATGCTGTGACGATCCTCCTCCGGGAGGAACATGGTCACGCCCAGGGCGCGACCCCGGGGCACGATGGTGATCTTGTAGAGTTCGTCGTATTCGGGAACCGACCGACCGACGATGGCGTGCCCTGCTTCGTGGTAGGCCGTGTTGCGCTTCTCCTTCTCGGACATGACCATGGACTTGCGCTCGGCGCCCATCATGATCTTGTCCTTGGCCTTCTCGAAGTCCTCCATTTCGACGTTGGCCTTGCCGGATCGGGCGGCGAACAGGGCGGCCTCGTTGACGACGTTCTCCAAGTCGGCGCCGCAGAATCCCGGCGTACCCCGGGCGATGATCGAGGGGTCCACGTCCTCCGCCGCCGGCACGTTGCTCATGTGCACCTTCATGATCTGTTCGCGGCCACGGATATCCGGGAGTGGAACGACCACTTGTCGGTCGAAGCGCCCGGGCCGCAGCAGGGCCGGGTCCAGCACGTCCGGGCGGTTGGTCGCGGCGATGACG
>CAZJRX010000036.1:0-1879 GCA_964548145.1 uncultured Pseudomonadales bacterium
GCCCGAAGCCTGCCTCTCTAGCCCGAATGCAGTAGTCGTTCTCCTCGCCGTAACCCCGTGGGAAAGCGTCCTCGTCGAGGTATCCAATTGCCTCGATGACCTCCCGCCGCATCAACAAGCAGAAGCCATTGAGGAATTCGACGCGTGGAAATGCCTGTTCTGATATCCGATGGACCAACTCACTGTATTCGTCGACGTTGTAGCCAACGGGCAGTTCGTTGACCTCCCATCCCCCGTCCTCGGCGAACCGTTCGGGGATCGACTGCCAACTCGCAGCGTTCGAAAGCGGGCCCACGATGCCGAGCCGTTCATCGGTTTGCAGACATTGGAGCAGGCACTCGACCCATAGCCGAGGTACGATCGTATCGCTATTGAGCAATACCACGTGGGGTGCCGTTCCGGCTCTCAACCCCCGGTTTGCTGCTCGCGTATAGCCCAACGGTCCATTGGTCTCGATCAGTTCGATGACGGAATGGCGGGCAGCGAGTTCGCGAAGCCATGTCGTAGTTTCGGGGTCAGAGCCGTCATTGACCACAATTAGTCCAAAATCGATCACGGTACGCGACAGCACCGATTCGAGACACCGTCTCACGTCTTCCAACGCGTTGTGGACGCAAACCACGATGTCGACGCGGGTTGCCGGTAGGCTTGGCCGGGTCTGTTGAAGTCCCCCGTGATCTAATTCAGGCTCACATTTCGACTCCGGCGTCTGCACCAATGGCACCGTGACGCGCGCGACCACCGGTCCAGTGGGCGTAACGAGATTCGTCGGTGTCTCTGGGTTTCCCGCGGATCCGTCGGCACTGCCTGATGGCATCCTGTTCGAAGCGCTACGCACCATGTCGCCGCTTGTACCGTCCTCCGGAAGCATTGGTATAGCGGGACGTGTCGCTAGGTCCGCATAGGAACCCAAGCGGTATTGTTCCACCAGCGTGGCTGCCGAGTCGGCCGCAGTGGCCGGCACTTTGCCACCCGCGAGCCGACGTAGCGTTGAGATCGCGAGGTTCCCCAACCGCCATCGCCAAGAGCCGATAATTCCTTCGAATATCGTCACCAACGAACCAACGTGTGCCGATAGCTCGTCGACCTGTTGCGCTCGTCGCTTCAGTTCCAATCCCCTTTCGATCAAACGCACGGTCATCTCGGCAGGGCGGAGTGCCGGACGGTCCAGCACCTCGTCAACGGATGGGCCCGTCGTTGGTGCCAGTTCGGCGAGCTTTCTCGGAATGTCGTCGCGCGACGTGGCGAAGGCGCCAATTAGCCGCTCTTTCGCTCGGTAGCGCGCACTCACCACAGTCAACTGTTCGCCCACGTCCTTGGGAACCCTACGGAACGACAGCACATACAGCGAGGAGACGATCGCGCGACCCAGCCGCCACCTGCGCGAACCCAGTAAACTGACGATGTCCGAGTGCAATGCCGAGGCCAAAAGCGCCAGCGCCGACGCCATGTCCTTCCGATGACTCAGTTCGCGGTCCCAACGCGAGGTCAAGTCGAGTACCAACGATTGCCGATCGGCAACTTCCTCCGCTGCACGACGCAATTTCGTCGCAAGCGCGGCGTGGTCCGCCTCGGCTGTGGCGCGGGCTTGTTCAACCATTGCGCTCTGCTCCTCGAGCCGCGTCTTCGTGTTCCAAAGAAGGTTGAGCTCCAACCGCAAGTCGTCGGTCCGCTGGTTCAGGGAAGCATTGGTTTGCTCCAAGGATGCTCGTGCCGCCTCCAACTCGGCCCCTGACCGCTCAAGCATGTCCCGCTCCCGGGCCAATTGATCACCTTTTTCCTGAAGTGCCGCGTTTGCGCCTTCCAGGACTTCCGAGTCTCGTATCCGCGCCGCCAGGTCCTCGCGCAGGGCCGCATTGGCATCCGCCAGCGTCTCCGA
>CAZJRX010000036.1:1979-18313 GCA_964548145.1 uncultured Pseudomonadales bacterium
CCAGGTCCTCGCGCAGGGCCGCATTGGCATCCGCCAGCGTCTCCGAGTCTCGCGTCCGCGCCGCCAAGTCCTCGCGCAATGCAGCATTCGTCTCTCTTGCACCAATCTGCGCGACTTCCAACTGTGCTTTCGCCTGCTCTAGAACTGACCGCTCGAGCCGAAGATTGGAGACGTCTTCTTCGAGATTCGCCTTGGCCTGGTGCAATACCGCACGTTCCTTTTCCAATTCGGCATTCGCTTCCCGAAGTATCGATCGTTCCTCCTCCAGACTTGCGGTCGTCCGGCGTGCGATGTCGAGCTCGGACGCCAAGTCGTCGGCCTTCTGCACGCTTTGGGCAATCGCGGACCGCACCTCGATCTCTACCCGTTGAAGCTGTCTTGTTTCCTGTTCAGCGGCGGCTAGTCTTTTGGACACGTCCTGCAACAACGAACGGGCGTGATCAAGCTCGAGGTTCCTCAACTTGAGCTCTGATGTTCCGCGTTCAGGCAGGCGCATTTGTCGTGCCTGACGCGCATGGGAAATGCGGTCCTCGACATCGACCGTTTTCTCGTATCGTCTAAGTGTGTCGAGCGCGGATCGTGACGGACCGGGCAGCGGCGTTCGTAACGCGTCGGTATCGCCTAGAAGCGCCTCGTACAACTGCAGTTGATGCGTCGTCGCCACTGACCGAAGCGAACGCGCCGTCTTGCGGTGCCGATAGAGCGCGTCGTCCAGGAATTGACCTAGTTCCTCGGCGGCCGGAACCCGCAACCCATAGCCACCATGATCAGCCAACACTGTGTGAATGCGCTCAACGGCAACCGACGGGTTTTCCATGAGGTCCTCAAACGAAACGAAGACACGTCGGAGACCCGCTGACGCATTGAGCGCATGCAGATTGTATATCTCCCAAAGTGCCAAACCCGTCCTCACCGGAATTCCGTTACGGGTCTTAAGTGAGTGGGCGACCTCAAGGGGATTGCGTAGCACATGAATGCAGAATGGACTTTCAAGAGCTTGCCGCCATATTGGAAACAACAGACAAAGCCGAGGTTCCTTGATGAACCAAGGTCGATGGGCATCCATGTTCAATACGATATCTGCCGCAGCGTCGACAAAAGCCGACTTGGTTTCGCCCGGTATCCCGTCGAGGTCGAATTCTGCGACGCAATCCCAATCGCACCGGGAACTGAACAACATGTCGTCATTCAGATTGCGCACATCACGACGCTCCCAGAAACCCTTTACGTTTTGGCCGCTACGGCCGGTACTGACGTGCTCCCCACCGAAGTAGACTCCCATAAGGTTCAGGATCCGGGCGATGGCTGACGTACCGGACCGGTGCATTCCCAGTACGAATATCTGCATGTGTCTCGACTTCCTTGACCGGGTTGACCGTTCTATTGGGAGGTGATCCAATCCCAAGCGACGGTGTGTCACTTCACGATGACAGGGCGCCGCCTAAATCGCCCGACCCAGCAAGACTATCACGAGGTTCCAGGCCGTGACCGAGTCAACAGTACCGCCACTCGACAGCTACGACTTTCTCGACATCGGCTCGTCCAAGGGAGGGTCCATCGACTTCGCGAGAAGCAAACTAGGTGGTAAACGCGGACTTGGCGTCGATCTCAACGCCGCCAACGTCGACCGCCTCCGTTCGCGCGGCTACGATTGCCTTCACGGCGACATCTCCCAAATGACGTTTCCCGCGAACTCAGTGCGGTTCGCGGTGATGAACCACGTCCTGGAACACATGCCCTTGCACAAGGGCTACAAGGCGGTTGAGCACGCTAAGACCGTGGCGACCGACTTCATCTATATCCGGGGGCCGTACTTCGACGCGGACGCATTCTTGCGGCATCACGGTCTCAAGTTCTACTGGTCCGACTGGCACGGACACACGTCCCACCTGACCACTTCACTGCTTCAGGCCGTGTTGCGGGGTTTAGACCTTGAGGACTTCTCCATCCTAGGTAGAACGCTCGTGAAAGACTCGCTGGACGACTCGATACACCCCCTCGAGTCGCCGCGTGACCAGCACCAGTACGACCCACGTGAACATCCGCCCAAACCCTCGATACGCTTCAACCTGCCCCTCCATCGCGAGATCATCTGCCTTGTTCGACTCCGCGACATACCGTACTGGGACAATCTCCTGGGGGTTCACCGAGATTGCGAGGTCATCGGCGGCACCCTTCCTAGATGACCTTCCTCCTGTCTACGCGCCACCCACTACGTCAAGATATCCACGCAGGCTCGCCCGCCAGGTTGGGGGCGCAATCCCCAAGGAGGTGGTCAGCTTGGCACCGGATAGTCGTGAATTCAGCGGTCGCCGCGCTTTCGATGGCCACTGGTCCGCAGTGATTCCGCGCACACGCGGCCGCGCCGCCGGGATTCCCTGGGCCCTCGCCGTCGCGATGATCTCCCGCGCGAACCCGCACCAGGAGACGACCGGCACCGTCGAGAAGTGATAGGTGCCCCAGGCATCCTCGAGACCCGGGTGCCCGACAATCGAGCGCACCGTCGCCGCGATCGCGTCCGCCGGTGCCGGTGCGCCGACCTGGTCGTCCACCACCGTTAGCTCGTCCCGTTCCCCAGCAAGCCGCAGGATCGTATCGACGAAGCTGCAGCCAATGCGCCCGAACACCCAGCTGACGCGCAGGATCAGGTGGCGGTCCGTGGCCGCGCGCAGCCGGTTCTCTCCCTCGAGCTTGGATGCGCCGTATACGTTTAACGGGTTCGGAGTGTCATTCTCGGTATAGGGGCCGTCCTTGGTGCCGTCGAAGACGTAGTCCGTGGAGAAGTGGATCACGCCAACGCCCCTGGTATTGCACGCCTCGCCAAGCCAACCCACGGCGTCGGCATTGACCCGGTATGCGAGGTCCGGCTCGTCCTCCGCCCGATCCACCGCCGTGTAGGCGGCGCAGTTGACCAGGAAGTCGGGTACGTACTCGTCCAGTCGCCGTGCAATCGCGTCCCGGTCGGTGATGTCTAGATCGGCTCGGGAGAGGCCCGCGACCTGAAACTCGGCGCCGGCCAAGCGGACCATTTCGGTGCCCACTTGGCCGGCGGCCCCGGTGACCAGGATCTTCATCGCGCCGGCCACCCCGGGGGCCGGGGCGCGGGCGCGTAGGGAACAAGGCGTAGGGGACGGGCCGAGGAGTCTGCGCCATGCAACGGCATGAAGTGCAGTTGCGGGGCGCGGAGACCTGGGGCGTTGGTGGGTGGGGCCGGACGGCAAGGTACGAGCCGTCTGGCGGCGTTGTCCCATCCCGTTGTCCTAGCAGAGCCGGCCTGTCCGGCGCGGCCGACCACAACGCGCCGTCCTGGGCGCACGGTCGACCCTACGAATTGCGTCATGCAATTCAAAGGGTAGCGTGCTTGTTCCATGCGAGGTACTCGTCGAGGGTCGGGTTGCGTGCGTCCGCAGGGGAGACGACCGGGTCGTCCAACGGCCACGGGATGGCGATCGCGGGATCGTTCCAAAGGATGCCCCGGGAGTCGTCGGGCCGGTAGTGGGCCGTGCACTTGTATTCGAAGTCGGCGACCTCGGAGAGGACGCAGAACCCGTGCGCGTAGCCCGGTGGAATGAACAGTTGGGCGTGGTCGGTATCGTCGAGGATGACGCCGACATGCCGTCGGAACGTAGACGAGGACGGGTCGATATCGACGGCCACGTCGAATACGCGACCCCGGGATACCCGGACGAGTTTGCCCTGGGGCGCCCGCTCCTGGAAATGCAGGCCGCGCAGCACACCGCGCCGCGACCGCGAGTGGTTGTCCTGGACGAAGTCGTAACCAAGCGCGCGATAGCCGTCGTACCGCTCCTTGCTGTACGTCTCGAGCAGGAAGCCGCGATCATCCTCGTAGACCTCCGGTCGCACCACGACGACGCCGGGTAGGATCGTCTCTTCAACGCGCATCGCTCGACCGTTCGGGTTCCGTTACGAGGCCGCGGAGGTAGTTGCCGTAGTCCTTCGGAGCGAGCGAATCCGCGAGTGCGAAGAGGTCGGATTCCGATATCCAGCCCATCCGCCAGGCCACCTCCTCGGGGCAGGCAATCTTGAAGCCCTGGCGATGTTCGATGGTCTGTACGAATTGGCTCGCCTCGAGGAGCGATTCCGGCGTCCCCGTGTCCAACCACGCCATGCCGCGACCGAGTTGCACCACGTCCAGGCGACCGCGGTCGAGGTAGACCCGGTTCAAGTCGGTTATTTCAAGCTCCCCGCGCGGTGATGGCCGGAGTGACTCGGCGATGGCGACTACCTCGTTGTCGTAGACATAGAGGCCGGTGACGGCCAGGTTCGACTTCGGCTCGTTGGGTTTCTCTTCGAGTCCAACCGGCCGCCCTCGCGAGTCCACTTCGAGTACGCCGAACTGCCGGGGATTCTTGACGGGATACGTGAACACGGTGGCGCCGCGGTTGTCGCGGAGAGCCTGCTGGGACAGGCGCGACAGTTCGCTGCCGAAGAAGATGTTGTCGCCGAGAATCAGTGCCACCGGATCGTCGCCGATGAAGTCGCGGCCGACGACGAAGGCGTGCGCCAAACCCCGCGGTTCATCCTGGACGACGTAGGAGAGGCTCATTCCCCACTGCGAACCGTCGCCAAGCAGATCGCGCAGCCGGGGGGTGTCCTTCGGCGTGGACACGATGAGGATCTCGCGCACGCCGCCGAGCATGAGCGTGGTCAGCGGGTAGTAGACCATCGGCTTGTCGTACACCGGCAGCAGCTGCTTGGAGACGGCGATCGTGATGGGGTGGAGTCTGAGATTGCGACCGCCGGCGAGGACGATGCCCTTGGTTGCGGAGGCGTTCATGTCGGCGACAATAGTAGCCGATCCCGCAAACGGCCAAGCGTTGCCGCATTGCGGGAAGCACCACGAACCGACGCGACCGCACCGATGTCCGCAACAAGCCCGTACGTCCTCACGCCCGCCGAGGTCGACTTCGACGGCGGCCGCCCCGTCTCGCGCGCCTTCGACGACATCTATTTCGACGCCGACGGCCCCGCCGAGGTGGCGCGCGTCTTCCTGGGGCCGGCCGATTTCGAGGCCCGCACCGCCGACCCGGCGACCACGTTCACCGTCGGCGAACTCGGTTTCGGCACCGGACTCAGTTTCGTCGTCGCCGCGCACGCCGCCCGTTGCCGCCTGCACTTCATCTCGGTCGAACGCCACCCACTGTCGGTCGACGACATGGTCCGGTCGCTGGCCTCCCGGGCGACGGCGTTCCCCCTTGCGCGGCGTCTCATCGAGCACTATCCGCCCCTTGTTGCTGGCTGGCACCGACGGCTGTTCGAGGGGGGCCGCATTCAATTGTCGGTGTTCTTCGGCGACGTCAAGGATGCGCTGGCAGACCTGGAGCGGCAACAACAACGCGGCGTCGATGCCTGGTTCCTCGATGGCTTCGCGCCGCCCAGGAATCCCGAGATGTGGGACTGCGGTCTGTTCGAGACCATGGCCCGGCTGTCCGCCCACCGGGCAACCGTCACGACATTCACCGCAGCGGGCCACGTCCGTCGCGACCTCGCCGCAGCCGGTTTCGAGGTGCGCCGGGTGGACCAGCACCCGCACAAGCGGCACAGCACCGCCGGGGTGTACGCCGGTTCTGGCCGCACCTTCCTGGCACCGCGCGAGGCGGCGGTGCTCGGCGCCGGACTGGCGGGAACGGCAACCGCCCGGGCACTTGCGGAGAAGGGAATCGCGGTCAGGCTCATGGACACCAGCGGCGGCATTTCGCAGGGAGCCTCGCGTATTCCAGCCGCCGTCCTGCACACCCGCCTGTCGCCCGCGACCTCGGTCCTGGCCGCATTCCGATTGCACGCTTTCGCCTACGCGGCACACCGATGTCGCGGGCGTCCCGGCACCACGGCGAGCGGGGTGCTGCAGCTACCCGGGCCCACTATGGATGCCGAACGGCTGGCCCGAACCGCGCAGGTGACGTCCCCGGAGATCGCGCAGCTACTGGATCCTGACGATGCTTCGAGTTGTGCCGGGATGTTGCTCGACGACTCCGCTCTGTTCTTCCCCCAGGCGCTGACAATCGATGGACATCGTCTGTCGAAAGCGCTCAGCGGACATACCCACATCGACATCGCCGCGACGCCCTCGACCGATACCATGCCAACGGTGAGGGCCACCGGCGCCAACATCACGGGTTTCGACTGGTTGGAGGTGGGGGTCCTCGCCGGCCAAATGGACCGTTTCGGCTGCGGTCGATCACCAAAGCTGCCGATCGTCGGCAACGGTACGGTCGTGCCGGCGGAGGACAGCGTATGGACGGGCGCGACCTACGAATACCGGCCGTGGACGCCATCCGACGCCACGTCGGCGAACGCCGGTCGCTTTCGCCGGTTACTCGGCACAACGCCCGGCAGGTCCCTCGAGCGTTTTCGCGGAATCCGGGCCGTGACATCGGACCGGGTGCCGGTGATCGGCTGCAACGAGGGCGTGTGGTTCAACCTCGGCCACGGCTCGCACGGCACGGTCTCCGCGATTCTCGGTGCCGAGATCGTCGCGAGCGCCATCGCCGGCGAGGTCGCTCCGGTCACGTCGGACATTCTAGGGCTGGTCCGACCCGACCGCTTCCTCGAGCGTCAACAGCGCCGGCCGAATCCGTTCGCGACATCCGGGCGGTTGGGCCGCGCGGCGGAAGACCGTTGAACGCAGAGGCGTCTCACCAACAAACCGCCCTGTCACGACGCCCTTTCACTCGTTTCGATCGTGAGCCGACCTAGTCAGCGGACCGCCCGGACTTCCAGATGCACCCCCTCGCGCTCCTGCAGGCAGCCGATGATCAAGAACAAGCTGCGTGCTTGAGGATTCCCGTTCGGACTGAGCATGCGCATCAGGCTCTTGGGGGACTTGTCCGTCAGTCCGCCGAGCTCGATGAATCCGATCGTTGCGTTCACATGGTCTCGCAGCAGCGACTTGCCTGTTTCGACGTCGCCCGAAAGAAGGCAATCAACCGCCTCCTTGAGAAGCGCATCGCGAAACGAGGGGTCGCACTGGAGCCGTTCGCGCACCGTCTCCTTGAAGTCTCTGGTCAATGGCATCGCAATCACTCCTCCCGCTTTCGACTACGGTAGTCCCGCCAGAACCCCTTGGCGGTCTCGATGTCTCGTTGTTGCCGATTCTTCGTGCCGCCACCGAGCAGCACGATCAGCCTTCCAGCGGATCGAACAACCGCACGCCTAGCACCTCGTCGATGGCGGCGATGCCGTCGAGCAACGCCTGGGTCGGCTTTGTGTCGAGGTCGATCAGGTTGTAGGCGACGTGGTCGCGGCTCTTGTTGATCATGTCGATGACGTTGATGCGGGCGTCGGCGAGCACCGACATGATCTGGCCGAGCATGCCGGCGACGTTGGCGTTGGTGACGCCGATCCGGTATCCGCCGGCGGGTTCGAGGGCGACCGACGGGAAGTTGACGGAGTTCTCGATGTTGCCGTAGAGGAGGAACTGGCGGAGCTGATCCGCCGCCATCATGGCGCAGTTCTCCTCCGCTTCCGCGGTACTCGCGCCGAGGTGGGGGGTGGTGTGGGCATTGGGTTCGCCCGCGAGTACCGTGCTGGGGAAGTCGGCCACGTACGCCGCCAACGTGCCGTTTCCAAGGGCGTCCTTGATGGCGGCTTCGTCGACGATCTCCTGCCGGGCGAAGTTCAACAGCACCGAGTTCGGCCGTAGGTTCCCGAGCATCTCGGCACCCACCAGGCCGACGTTTTCGGCGATCGCCGGAATGTGCAGGGTGACGTAGTCGGACTTCGCGAAGAGGCTCGGCAGATTCTCCATCCGCTTGACGTCGCTTGGCAACCGCCAAGCCGCATCGACGGACAACGCGGGGTCGTAGCCGAGGACCTCCATGCCGAGGTTGAGGGCGGCGCGCGCCACCCGCGAGCCGATCGCGCCGAGGCCGACGATACCCAGGGTCCGGCCAGCCACCTCGTGGCCCTTGAAGCGGGATTTCTCGGCCTCCACCAGCCGATGCAGTTCCGCATCGTCGGTGACCGCCTCGAGGGATCGCACGTAGCCGAACCCCCCGAGCACGTCACGAGAGGTCAGGAACAGCGCCGCGAGGACCAGTTCCTTGACCGAGTTGGCATTCGCGCCCGGCGTGTTGAAGACCACCACGCCCCGGTCGGAACACAGATCCACGGGGACGTTGTCGACGCCGATGCCGGCCCGGGCGATGGCGGCAAGGCCCGACGAGAGCTCGTCGTCCGCGAGCTTGTGGCTGCGCAGCAGGACGGCATGGGGATCCCGCACGCCCGGGCCGACCTCGAATCCGTGATCGGGAAAACGCTCGAGTCCCTTGGGAGCAATCTTGTTGAAAGTCTTTACTCGGTACATTCTTAGGAAATCGGGTCGGCGCGGCAGGCGTTCGTCAATTCGTCAACGATGAGGGCAACGCTGTCGCGTCGTCGAAACGCCTGCATGCGTTGCCGGTACTCGCCCGAAAGGGCGGCGAGTTTAGCGACCCCCGACACCAATGTCTCGGCATTCAACGCATCTTCGTCCAGGACCATGCTCCAGCCCCGGGCTTCGGCGTAGGCGGCGTTCTCGATCTGATCGCCCCGGCTCGCCGAGCGCGACAGTGGCACGAGGAGGTGCGGCTTGCCCAGGGAAAGCCACTCGTAGAGGGCGTTGGCACCGGCACGCGAGACCACCCAATCGGCAGCGGCGATAATATCGCCCCAATCCTCCGCCACGTATTCGCGTTGCGTGTAGCCGGGGGTGTCCCGGCGGGAACCGTCGACATTCCCCGCACCGCAGACATGCACCACGTGGTGGTCGACCAGCAGCCGGTCGAGGGCGGCCCGAAGGATCTCGTTCAGTCGGGCGGCGCCAAGGCTACCGCCGACCACGAGCAACACGCGCCGGTCGGGTTCGATGCCGAGAAGGCGGCGGCCTCGCGACGCGTTCCCCGCCGTCAATATCCGTCGCAACGGCGTACCGGTAACGACGATGTTCGGGTGATTTGCGCGGGTGTCCTCGAAATTGACGCACAACGTGGTCGTGAACGGCACCACCAGGCGGTTCGCAAGCCCCGGGGTGAGGTCGGACTCGTGCGCCACCACTGGCACCCGGTTCAACCAGGCGCCAACCACGACGGGGAACGACACGAAGCCCCCCTTGGAGAATACGACCGTCGGTCGAAGGCGCGCCACAAGCCATGTGGCCTGGATGATGCCGAGGGGTATGCGGACGAGGTCGACGAGGTTGGCGATCGAGAAGTACCGCCGCAGCTTCCCTGTCCGAATGCCGTGGTAGGGAACGCCGAGGGGGGTCACGAGGCGCTCTTCCAGACCACTGGTGCCACCTACGTAGTGCACGACGCAACCGGCTTCGAGGAGGGCCTCGGCGATGGGCAGCGCCGGTACGACGTGGCCGGCGCTGCCGCCCCCGGTAATCACCACGCGCGCAAGGGCGGATCGCAGGGGCGTCACCGGTCCTGCCGTCGCTGCCGCGTCACAACCGACGCCGCGTCACAGCTTGAGCGTCTGCTTGACGAAGGGGATCGTCAGTCGCCTGCCCTCGGCGAGCGAGGCCTGGTCGAGCCGGTCGAGCGCGCCGAGCAATTCGCGTTGGTCGCGGCTGGTCCGCGCCAGGAGAAACTGGGCAACCTCCTCGGGCAGATCGAATCCCCGCTCACTCGCGATCGCCGATAGCAGCCTCAGCTTGTCGCGATCGTCGAGGGCCTCGATCCGGTAGCATTCGGCGGCGCGCAGTCGGGAACCCAGGTCGGGGATGGCGAAGCGGACGTCCCGGGGTGAACGGTCGGCGGTCACCACCAAGCGGCGCTGCCGGTCGCGCAAGCCGTTGTAGAGGTCCATTAGCGGTCGCTCGGACGCGGCACCGCCGATCCATTCGGTCACGTCATCGACGGTAACCGTGTCGAACTTGCCGTAGGCGCTGATCGAGTCATGTTCCGTGTCTATTTCCCCAGCGGGGATATAGGCCGCGTTCTCCCGGGCCTCGCATATGGCCTGCAGCAAGTGTGTCTTTCCGGTGCCCGGTTCGCCGAACAGCCACAGGCATTCGAAGGTCCGGGGCGATTGCTTCAACCGATCGACCAACTCGGCGTTTTTACCGCGGACGAACACCGCGAAGGTGCCGCGGCTGTGCGACGTGAACGGCAGGGGCAACTGCTCGGTCACGACGCCCTCTGCTTGTTCCTCGCTCGAATCTCTACCGACGCGCGGCGACTCCACAGCCACACGTATTGGCCCCCGGTGACGATGCACGACGCCGCGACCAGAACGAACCCGAAGGGGTCGATGGGAGTCGCCACCGCAGCGGCGATCGGGTACTCCTCGCCCATCAGGCCGATGATGACGACCAGCAGGACGACAATCAGCAGGGCCGTGTTCGCCTTGCTCAACAAGGTCGGCTGCACTTCGTAGGTGCCAAGCACCAGCCGGTAGGCTAGCGCGCCCGACACGATGACGAGGTCACGGCCGATGACGACCGCCGGCAGCCACCCGGGCACGTGTCCCTGCAATGCGAGCACGACGATCACGACCAGCACGAGGAGCTTGTCCGCCGCCGGATCGGCGACGGCACCGAACGTGGTACGCCAGTTGAAGCGCCGGGCCAACTCACCGTCGACGAAGTCCGATAGACCCGCAATCGCTATGACGAGGAGCGCTTCGGGGACCGCTTCGACCCAGAGCAGCCAGCCGGCGGGCACGACCAGGAAGATGCGCACCACCGTCAACGTGTTGGGCAGTTGTCGCACCAAGGCCGCCAATGCGCTCCGGGGCGTCGGTTGCGGGGTGTCGGTCATCGTGCTCCCATCCAGGTCAACTCCAACCTCGGCGCCGCCATCGACGATACGGCGGAAGCAGATCGAGATACCGAAAGATAGCCGCCCATCGACAGCAGTTCCAGAAGCTGATCATGCCCCGACTGGGAGTGGAGGCGGAAGTGCAGGGCGTCCGGTTCGACGGTTGTTACGTCGACGCGGTCGACGTACTCGCGCGACTGAAGGTAGGCAAGCAGGGCGGCGTAGGCCCGAACCGTCTGTGCACCACGCACGGTCAACGCGACGCTGCCGAGATCGCCGCCCCGCACCGCAAAGCGTTGCGCCATCGCGTCCACGGCACGGTGCACCGCCTCGCCAGCCGCCGATGCAGCCGAAGACCCGAGGTGGGCGAAGGTGGTGCCGAGCGCGTTTTCCCCATCCAGATATCTGAGCTCCCAGGTTGAGGCCCACTGGCCGCCTGGTTCCTTGGTCAGCCGTCCTAGCAGCACGAGGTCGGCGCCGTAGCGCCGGGACGCATGCATGATCGCCGTCCAGAATCGACCGTGCAGATCCGTTGTCAAGAGCCCTCGGTCCTCGAGATCCAAGAGGGGGAATGTCAGCTCGATGCCACGGCGGCGGGCCTGGCCGTGCATGGCCAGCACCACCTCTGCCGTCGCATCGGCGACGATCTCGCGCGAACCGCCTCGTTCCAACACCGTCCACACCAGCAGCGTCGGCCGGTCGGCGCTCCACACGGGTAACCCCGACCGGCGCACCAAGTCGAGCACCGCCGTACGCTCGAACCGTATTTGCAGACGCTCCCAGGTTTCACCATCGGGTTCCTCTGCCGGTTCGATGCGGCGTCTGGCGTATCCATAGCGCACGTAGTAACGCTCGGCGTCGCGGATGGCCTGGTTCACCGCCGGGGCGAACGGAATCTCCCGCAGGCCGGTCACGCGCGCCATTATCTCGACCAGTGCCGCCCCGCCGGCGCGGCGTCTTTCGACGTCGCTTTGCGACGCCACCCGGACATCGCCGTCATAGAGCCACGCAACGACGTCAGCCGCAGCCGGCACAGCGGCACCGGCGACGGCTACACAGGCCAAAATCAAACCAACGCGAGCCACGATCCAGGACACGGCCAAGGGCGTAGCAAGTGTAACGATATGACAAACCGTGTGGCGGCGGTGCCTTTACCGTAAACTGCGCCTCCCTTCGCAGGGGGAGTGCCGATGCCGCGGCTGACCTACCGGGACGCGGGCGTCGACATCGACGCCGGCAACGAACTGGTGCGACGCATCGCCCCGGCCGTGAGACGCACGCGGCGCCCGGAGCTCCTGTCGGACCTCGGCGGTTTCGCGGCGCTCGCCTCGTTGCCGACGCGATATCGGGCGCCGGTTCTCGTCACCGGCACCGACGGCGTCGGTACCAAGCTCCGGCTCGCGATCGACCACGACCGGCACGACGACGTCGGCCAGGATCTCGTCGCGATGTGCGCCAACGACGTTCTCGTCGCCGGCGCCGAACCGTTCCTGTTCCTCGACTACTACGCCAGCGGCGCGCTCGACGTCGACGTTGCCGAGGCGGTCATCAACGGCATCGCGAAGGGCTGCGAAATGGCGGGCTGCGCGCTGGCGGGCGGCGAAACCGCCGAGATGCCCGGGTTCTATCCGCCGGGAGACTACGATCTTGCCGGGTTCTGCGTCGGCGTGGTCGAACGCGATGCGATCATCACCGGCCAAGCCGTGCAAGCGGGCGACGTGTTGATCGGCCTGGCATCGAGCGGCCCGCACGCCAACGGCTACTCGCTGATCCGGCGCATTCTCGCCGATCAGGGCGGCGGCACGCCCGACGGCCTGGTCGACCGCCTGCTCGCACCGACGCGAATCTACGTGCGTGCCGTCAGCACGATCCTCGAGCACGCCCGGGGGCTCTGCCACATCACCGGCGGTGGCTTCGTCGACAACCTGCCGCGCATGTTCGGCGACGACCTCGCCGCCGCCATCGATCTCGACGCGTGGAAGCGCCCGGCCGTGTTCAATTTTCTACAGCAGGCCGGCAATGTCGACGAGGTCGAGATGCTGCGGACGTTCAACCTCGGCATCGGTTTCGTGGTGTGCGTCGCCGAAGGCGATGTCGAAGGGGTCGTCGAAGCGCTGACCGATGCCGGCGAGCAGGCATTCGTCATCGGGCGAATGGAAGGCCGAGGCGCAACGCCATCGAGCGGTCAGCTCATCGTCTCGAAAGACGGCGCCCTACTCGGATGACGAGGGGCGTTTTCGGCGCGCTAGGTCCTCGGCAACGTGACTCCCCGTTGCCCCTGATACTTGCCGCCCCGGTCCCGGTAGGTGACCTCGCAGGGCTCGTCGCTCTGGAAGAACAGCAGCTGCGCCACGCCCTCGTTGGCGTAGATCTTCGCCGGCAGGTTCGTCGTATTGGAGAACTCGAGGGTGACGTGCCCTTCCCACTCCGGCTCCAGCGGCGTGACGTTGACGATGATGCCGCAGCGGGCGTAGGTGGACTTGCCGACGCAGAGCGTCAGCACGTCGCGGGGGATCCGGAAGTACTCCACGGTGCTGGCCAGCGCGAACGCATTGGGCGGAATGATGCAGTTGTCGTTTTCGACGTCGACGAAGCTGCGTTCGTCGAACGCCTTCGGATCCACCGTTGCCGAGAAGATGTTGGTGAAAACCTTGAAGGCCGGTGCGCAGCGGACGTCGTAGCCATAGCTCGACGTGCCGTAGGAAATAACGCGTTTGTCGTCGACCGTGCGGACCTGGTCGGCCTCGAAGGGCTCGATCATGCCTGCCCGGGCCATCTTGCGGATCCAGCGGTCCGACTTGATCGTCATTCGTTGTCCATAGTGATCGAGGGTGCCGGTGCGGCAGCCGACGACCGTTGCCAAAGGGTACCGGCAAGGTGCCGTGCACAGTCCACGTAGAGGGCGGCGGCCAGACCGGCCGGATCCGCGACGACGGTGGGCGAGCCGGCATCCGTCGACTCGCGTATCCGGGGATCGAGGGGGAACGCGCCGAGCAACTCGACCCCGTACTCCTCGGCCACCCTGGCACCGCCACCTTCGCCGAACAGGTGGTGAACCTCGCCGCAGCCGCACTCGAACCAGCTCATGTTCTCGACGATGCCGAGTATCGGGATATCGACCTTCTGAAACATCTCGATGCCTTTGCGGGCGTCCAGCAGGGCGATGTCCTGGGGCGTCGTGACGATGACCACCCCGCTCACCGCCGCCTGTTGCGATAGCGTCAACTGGATGTCCCCGGTACCCGGCGGCATGTCGACGATCAGGTAGTCGAGGCCGCCCCAGTCCGTTTGTTCAAGTAGCTGGCGTAAAGCGCCGGAGGCCATCGGGCCACGCCACACCATGGGCGTCCTTTCGTCGGTGAGCATGCTCATCGACATCGCCTCGACGCCGTGGGCGCGCATCGGGACGAACATGCGCTGATCGCGGACCTCTGGCCGGCGACCCTCGGCGATGCCGAGCATCATGCCCTGGCTCGGACCGTAGATGTCCGCATCGAGGATGCCCGTTCGCGCCCCCGCCCGGTCCAGGCCCAAGGCCAGGTTCACGGCTGTCGTGGACTTGCCGACACCACCTTTGCCGGAAGCGACCGCGATCAGGTGACCGGTCCCGGCCGTGTTCCTGGACGGGGGCGGTGCGAAGGTGAGGTCGAGGACCACGGCATCGCCCAACGCTTCTGACAACGCCCGCGCATAGGGCTCGACCAGGCCATCCACCGGATAACCCAGGACCGCGTCGACGTGCCAACGTTCGTCCAGGCGAGCGGCTCGGCGCACCGCACCGAGTTCGCCCCAGGTCGTGCCGAGGACCGGGTCCAAGAAGCTGTCTATGGGGTTGGCCATCGAGGATCCTTCGATTCGGCGGCGATTATAACGTCCAGCCACTCGGCACCGTTGGCTGCCGGTTGGACCGCGTCGGCGTGCGAGTCGGGCGACGCGTTCAGGCGGGTGCCGGCGAGAGTTCCACCCAGGCGTTGCGCAGCACTCTCACGGCGGAGCGCAGGAAGACCGCCAACAGGCCGACGGCGACGACGATGTCCGGCCACCCGGAACCGAGCAGCCATACCGCGGCGGCGGCCCCGATGACGGCCACCCCTTCGATCACGTCGTTGCGCGAGCATTCCCAGGAAGACGACATGTTGACGTCACCGTTCCGGTACGGCGTCAGCAGCCGCAGGCAGATCCCGTTCGCCGCCAGGTTGAGCGCGGCCGCGATCGACATGGTGCTCGCCACCGGCGCTTCGAGGTCCGTCAGCCGCCAGCCGATCTGCGCCACCACAGCCAACGCCGCACCGAGAATAAGAAGACCCTTCACGACGGCGACCCGGGCCTTGGCATGGGTGGATGCGCCGACCACAGCCATGCTCAACGCGTAGGTAAGCGCATCGCCGAGATTGTCCAGGGCACCGGACAGCAAAGCCGACGAACCGCTCAGCACCGAGGCGGTGACCATGCCGATGAAGGTCGCCAGGTTGATTCCGAAGACCCACGCCAGCACCTTCCGCTGCCGGGAGGCCAAGTTCGGCACGTCGATAATATTGGGGCAGCAGTCGTCCGCCACCGTCACGTGTCCACCCAAGGATGACGCGAGTCTATCAGCACGGCGTGGCACAGACGACACGGGCGACGTCTGCCGGAACCCATCGCGACCGACCGACCTCGCGTCCGCTTGAGCCACACCACGGCGAGGCGGCGACCGCGTCATGTTCGCCAAGCGGCACCGCGGCGCGTATAGTCTCGCGCCCTCAAACCAACCCGCCAGACCGTCATGCGTCGCATCCTCGTCACCAGCGCGTTGCCGAACGCCAACGGGGCCATACACCTAGGCCACCTGTTCGAACACATCCTGACCGACATCTGGGTGCGCTTCCAACGGATGCTGGGCAACGAGTGCTACTACGTGTGCGCCGACGACGCCCACGGTACCGCGACCATGCTCGCGGCCGAGCGCCTCGGCACCACGCCCGAAGCCCTGATCGAGACGTTGCGTCGGGAGCACGCCGAGGATTTCCGGCGTTTCCACGTAGGGCACGACAACTACTACTCCACCCACTCGCCGGAGAACGAGCACTACACGCGCACGATCTACGAACGCCTCGCCGCGGACGGTCGAACGTTCACGGCCGATGTCGAGCAGCTCTACGATCCCGGGCGCAAGCTCTTCCTCGCAGACCGCTTCGTCAAGGGCACCTGCCCGCGCTGTGGCAAGGACGACCAGTACGGCGACAACTGCCAGGAGTGCGGGGCCACCTACGACGCCACGGAACTGGGCAATCCGCGCTCGCTGCTCTCGGACAGCACGCCGGAGTTGCGCTCGTCGGTGCACTATTTCTTCGACCTGGCGCAGTCCAGCGACTTTCTGAAGGACTGGACCGCCACCGAGGCCGTGCAGCCGGAGGTGACCAACAAGCTCGCCGAGTGGCTGACCGGGGGCTTGAAGGCTTGGGACATCAGCCGCGACGGACCCTATTTCGGCTTCACCATTCCCGGCACCGAGGACACGTACTTCTATGTCTGGTTCGACGCGCCCATCGGCTACATGGCGAGCTTTAAGGATCTCTGCAAGCGCACGGA
>CAZJRX010000037.1:0-1200 GCA_964548145.1 uncultured Pseudomonadales bacterium
GCCGCTGCCAAGTCTGGCGCCGATGCTGGAACGAACCACGGCCGGGGTCGTCAACGTGGCGACGATCACGGTGGAACGAACCAGCCGCAGTCCACTCATGCGCGACCCCTTCTACCGACGGTTCTTCCAGCCGCGGCAGCGCCGGATCGAGAGCGCCGGCTCCGGGGTCATTGTCGACGCCGCTTCGGGTTACATCGTGACGAACCACCATCTGGTCGCTCGTGCGTACGAGATGCGCGTCACCCTCGCCGACGGTCGGGAGTTCCCCGCGACGCTGGTCGGTGTCGATGAGCCGGTGGATCTGGCGGTATTGAAGATCGACGCCGACGAACTGACGCAATTGACCTTCGCCGACTCCGAGGACCTGCGGGTGGGTGACTTCGTCATCGCCATCGGCAACCCGTTCGGTTTGGAGCAGACGGTGACATCGGGAATCATCAGTGCGCTGGGCCGTAGCGGACTTGGCATCGAGGGATACCAGAATTTCATCCAGACGGACGCCTCCATCAATCCCGGCAATTCGGGAGGCGCGTTGGTGGACTTGAATGGTCGCCTGATCGGCATCAACACCGCGATCTTCGCGCCTTCGGGAGGCAATGTCGGTATCGGGTTCGCGATCCCGAGCGACCTGGTCGCGGCCATCATGGGCGAGCTCATCGAGCACGGCACCGTTCGACGTGGCCGAATCGGCGTCACGGTGGCGGTGCTGAATGCGCAAACGGCCGACGTGCATGGCGTGGACGAGACCGAAGGCATCGTCATGACGGAGGTTGTGCCCGGCAGCGCCGCCGACTCCGCCGGCATCCGGCCCGGCGACATTCTGGCCAGCATCAACGGCCGGGCCATGGCGCGGCCGGGCGACTATGGTCAGCAGGAAGCGGTGACGATGGTCGGGGACGACCTCGACGTCGAGATCATCCGCGATGGTCGTCGGGTCCGACTGGCCGTGGCTGTCGAACTGAACTGGTCCGTCGACGGCGGCAGGGTTCACGGGAGCCTGGCCGGCGCCCTGTTGATGGACCTGAACCAGGACAATCAACCTGCGGGGATATTCGTGAAGAGTATCGAACAGGACTCCGCCGCGTGGCGGGCCGGGGTCCGTGCAGGGGATATCCTGCTTGCGGTCAATGGTGCTACCACACCGCACATCGGCGAACTCGCCCGTCGGCTTCGGCAAGTCAACCGACCGGTTATTCGGCT
>CAZJRX010000037.1:1210-13878 GCA_964548145.1 uncultured Pseudomonadales bacterium
GCGACAGTGCAGGCCGATTCGGCGAACTACGGCTCTAACCGCCATACCACGGCAGCCGCAGTCGATCAGTCGAACATGATCACGTTGCGGGCCACTTCGCCGGTTTCCAGGGCGGCTAGGGCATCGTTGACGTCCTCAAGCCGGATCCGTCCCGAGATCATCGCGTCGAGGTGCAGCTTGCCTGCGAGGTAGAAGTCCACGAAACGGGGCATGTCGACCCGGAATCGGTTGGATCCCATGCTGGAGCCCTGCAGTGTCTTCTCGCGCAGGAATTCCGGGCCGTGGATCTCCACCATGGTGCCCACCGGGATCATGCCGATGACGGTCGCCGTGCCGCCGCTGCGGATGATCTTGAACGCCTGTTCCGTGGTGGCCTTCAGGCCGATGGCTTCGAACGAGTAGTGGACGCCGCCGCCGGTCATCTCCCTTACCGAGCCGATGGGATCCTCCTCGGCGGCGTTGACCACGTCGGTGGCGCCGAAGGTGCGTGCCAGATCGAGTTTCGACGCAACGGTGTCGATGGCGATGATTCGACCCGCGCCGGCGATGGCGGCACCGTTGATGCAGGACAGGCCGACCCCGCCGCAGCCGATCACCGCCACACTCGAGCCTGGTTCGATGGCCGCGGTGTGGATTACGGCACCGACGCCGGTCGTGACCCCGCATCCGATGAGGGCGGCCACGTCCAGGGGCATGTCGGGGCGGATCTTCGCCAGTGCGTGTTCGTGGATAAGCATCTCCTCGGCGAACGACGACAGGTTCAGGAACTGGTTGATCGTCTCGGCCCCGGATGCCAGGCGCGGTGGTTCGTCGAGATCCCGGGATAGCTCGGGTTCGCTGCACAACACCATCCGGCCTGTCAGGCAGTACTCGCAGTGGCCACAGAACGCCGACAGGCAGGTGATGACGTGGTCGCCCGGCTTCACGTAGTGGACATCGGATCCGACGGCTTCCACGACCCCGGCGGATTCGTGACCGAGAACCGCCGGCAGCGGATACGGGTCGGCGCTGTTCTGGAAGTGCAGGTCGGAGTGGCACACGCCGGCCGCAGCGGTGCGGACCAGTACCTCGCGGGGACCGGGGTTGCCGGTGGTGACTTCCTCGATAACAAGGGGTTGGTTCACTTCGCGCAGGACGGCTGCCTTCATGGGAACCTCATTCGCCGGTTGGGGATGACGGTTGAGTGTACAGACCTGACGGGATGTGGACTAACAGGCGATCAGGCGGGGTTACGCTCGATCAATTGGCGGGCGATTATGATCCGCTGCATCTCATTGGTGCCCTCGCCGATGCACAGCAATGGTGCATCCCGGTAGAGGCGCTCGACGGGGTATTCCTTCGAATACCCGTAGCCGCCGTGAATGCGCATGGCCTCGAGAGCGTTCTCCACGGCGGTTTCCGAGGCGAAGTACTTGGCCATGCCGGCCTCCATGTCACAGCGTTCACCGGCGTCGTAGGCCCGCGCGGCGTCCTGGGTCAACAGCTCCGCCGCGCGGACCTTTGTAGCCATCTCGCCGAGCTTGAGCTGGATCGCCTGGTGCTCGGCGATGGGCTTGCCGAAGGTCTTGCGACCTTGCGCGTAGGAGGTCGCTTCGACCAGGGCCCGGCGGGCGATCCCCACGGATCTCGCCGCGACGTTGATGCGTCCGAGTGCGAGACCGCCGACCGCCATGTAGAACCCGCGCCCGGTCTCACCGCCGATCAGATGACGCCGGGCGTCCAGGGTGTAGCCCTCGTAGAACAACTCGGCGGTGTCGATTCCCTTGTAGCCGATCTTCTCGAGCCGACGTCCGGTACGGAAACCCGGGTTGGGCTTGCCCGTGTCCGGGTCCACTTTCGGCGCAATGAACATCGACATGCCCCGTCTTGGCGGCACGGCGTCGGGATCCGTCTTGGCCAACAGCGCCACGGCGCCGCCCTCGATGCCGTTGCTGATCCAGGTCTTGGTGCCATGGAACCGGTAGTTGGCGCCATCGGCGGTTGCGCGTAGGCGAATGCCCTGCAGGTCGGTGCCCGCGTCGGGCTCCGTGAGCGCCAGGCCGCCCCGAATCTCGCCACTGACGAATTTCGGCAGCCAGTAGGCTTTCTGGTCTTCGGTGCCGTGAAGTTCGACTATTCGCGCCATCATGAGGTGGGAATTGAATATCCCCGTGAGCGACATCCACTCCTCGGAGATTAACGTCACGATCTTCGCGTAGGTGCCGGCGGACAAGCCGAGCCCACCATGGCGCTCGGAAACCGTGGCACCGAACAGCCCGAGTTCCATCATCTGCTCGACGAGGGTGTGGGGGTAGATGTCGTCGTGTTCCATCGCCTTCGCCACCGGCCTGACTTCCCGCTCGACCCAACGGGCGATGGTGTCGAGAAGAGCCTGTTCGTCGGCGTCGCTGTACGACGGTCCGGAACGCTTCGGTTGGTTCACGCCGATTCTCCTAGCGGGGGACTGCAGCCCGACGAGTGATGGCCATAGTACGGCATCGCAACTGCCTCGAGTGGGAGCCTCTTACCGCGTTCACCAGACTAGCGGGGGCACTGCAGCCCGACGAATGATGGCCATAATACGGCATCGCAACTGCGACTCGAGTGGGAGCCTCTTACCGCGTTCACCAGACTAGCGGGGGCACTGCAGCCCGACGAATGATGGCCATAATACGGCATCGCAACGGCGTCTCGATTGAGAAGGACGGGAAGGACACCCGTTGTTGCGTTCGGGACAGCGGAGTGACATGGTTCGCAGACTTGACGCAGGTTGGTTCTGGCATGCGAAGCGCACGGAAGTACGGCGTCCTCGCCGCTGCGGGCGTGTTGGCGGGGGCGGTTCTCTGCGTGCCCGTTGCCGCCTACGAAGGCGACGTCCACCAGCAGTTGACGTTCATCGCGGCGCGTCAGTACAACCAGTGCGCGGAAGACACCCACCTGCGGACGTTGACGCCGCTCCAGGTGCGCTACATCGCCATCGCCAACGCCAACCAGGCGGACTCGGCCTGGTGGCGGCGCATATTCCGGTGGAACTACTACAACCGCGGCAACCAGTCGCCGGGGAAGTTCCTCTGGCTGCTGGACACCCGCATGCACAGACACTTCCGGGATACCCTGGAGCGGCTGGACGAAGCCCGGGACTTGAGTCGACGTTTCACCAACCTCGGGCGGATCATCAACTACCTCCAGGACGCGACCACACCGGTGCACGTCGTACCGGTGTACACGACGAGATGGTGGCGCCTGTCCGTCTCGGATCGTTTCAACGGTTTTCCGGTGGACACGGACGGGGTGGCGGCGGCGCTGGGCGAGGACTGCTCGGGTGTGCGCCGCACCGATATGGGATTCGATAATCTGCTGGCGACGACCGCCGAACGGACGATCAATTCGGTTACGGAGTCGATTCCCGGCTTGCCGGTCAGTTGGGAGGCGTTCTGGGAATTCAACGACGACGCCGAGAACTTCGGTCGCTACGGCAACGCCGGCAACAACTTCGGGCGTGAAGTGCGTTTCCGGTGCGATCGTCCGGAGGATGGTCGGCGCAAGAACTGCGTGTTGGTCCAAGACGATCCGCTGTATCTGGAGTACGCGCGGGCTCGCCATCTCGACGCTGTTCAGGCAACCATCACCGCGATGGCGCTGATGCAGGAACGTGTCCACGGTACGGCGATGAGAATGCCGACGGCACGCCCGGCTGCAGGCGAGCCGCCAACCCGCGCGATCGCTGTTCGGTAGACGATGCACCTTGGCCTGACGCCCTGGCGGATTTCGGGCCAGGTGGACGCTCATGCGTTGGCTCGTCAGGCGGCGTTGGCGGAGGGATGGGGCTACCAGTCGTTCTGGCTGCCGGAGAGCCATTTTGCCGGTGACGCCGCGATTCCCGATCCCCTGATGCTTCTGGCCTCTGTGGCCGCGAGCACACGAACCCTACGACTTGCTACGACGTCGTACCTGCTGCCGCTGCGAAATCCCCTGCAGGCCGCCGAGCAGGTCGCCGTGCTCGACCGTCTCTCTGGCGGGCGGGTAATCCTCGGCGTAGGCAGGGGCTACCAGCCGGCCATGTTCGACGCCTTCGAGGTGTCGAGAAAGGACAAACGTCGACTCTTCGAGTCGTGCCTTGGTGCCATGCAGCGGGCTTGGCGGGGAGAGGCTATCGACGCCGAGTCGGGTGAAGTCCGACTGGCGCCGCTACCCCTGCAAAAGCCCCATCCACCCGTTTGGGTTGCCGCGTTCGGTCCGAAGGCGCTGGCACAGGCCGGCGGAATGGGGCTGCCGTACCTTGCCTCGCCGATGGAGCCCTTGGGAAGGCTGCGCGACAACTACCGCCGTCACGCCGAAGCATGCGACGCCGCCGACGTGGAACGTCCCGAGGAAGTCCCGATCATGCGCACACTGTTCGTTTCCGAGGACCGGGGTCTCCTCGGCCGGATTCGGGACCAATTGGGCTTGGCGGCGGGGCAACTGGCGAGTAGCGGTCGGCCGGGCGTGTCGTTGGACGCCGATGACTGGGCCATCGTCGGCGAACCAGGCGAGGTGCAGGACAGGGTCGCCGCCTATGTCGAGGCTCTGGGCATGACCCACCTGATCGTTACCCGGCTGCGCATAGGCAGGATCGAAACGGCGCTCGTGGAGCAATCCGTGCGCGCTGCCGCCGAACTGCTGCGGTGACCGGGCTAGTGCTCCGTCAACCCCTAATCTTGGCGTCAGTGGCAGCCGGAGTGTTCCGGGCAAGGCGCGGGCTGCGTAGGCGTAGCGGGCCTACTTCAAGCAGACGCAACGCCGCCCGGGGCGCTCCGGCTGCCACCCGAAGGGCGCGCCCGCAAACGCCCATCCGCGTTGTTGGCGCCGCTCGACACTAGTACCGGGCGTCTGTCGATGCGACCACCGGATCGTCACCGGGACCGATCTCCTCGTTCCGGTTGATACCGAGATACGGCCTTAACCAGCGGACAAGCCCATAGATGGGTAACGTGTCGACCAGGGCGACGATGACCTTGAACGCGTACCCGGAAGCGATGAAAGTGAGCAACTGCGGCCACAGCGAATCCTCCGGCACGATGGGAAGTGCGCGCGCGTAGAAATGCGTGATCAGGATCACGGCCACCGTATCGATGAGCTGGCTGACCAGCGTCGACCCGTTGTTGCGCAACCACAGGTGCCTACCGCCGGTCAGCCACTTCCAGAAGTGGAACATCTGCACGTCGCACCATTGCGCGAACAGGTAGGCGATCATCGAGGCCGTCACCGCGCCGAAGGCGAGTGTGCGGACTTCGAAGAACACCGGTAGCCGGTCGGCTTCGTCGCGGAGAAGCGCGCCGGTGGCGGGGTCGATCGCTTCCCCGCCCGGCAGTATGCCGCCAAGCCAGATGATGAACATCACCCAGCCGTTGAGCAGCAGTCCGACCCAGACCACCTCGGTGGCCCGTCGTCGGCCGTAGAGTTCGCTGATCAGGTCCGTGCAGATGAAGGTGATCGGGTACGGCAGGACGCCGACCGCGACGATCATGGGTATATCCAGTCCGAACACCGTGAACGACAAGTCGATGAACCGGCTGATACCGAGTATGTTCAACATCGCGAGGGTGCCGAGGAAAATGCCGGCCAGCACCAGGAAAACCCGCTGCCGCCTTCGTCTGAAATCCGCCATGAGCACTATCTCTCTATCTGGCCGAGATTGGCATGGACGACGCTGCCGTTGATGACGGGCGTGGTCGCCGCCCACAACAGGGTTCCGGCGATTTCACCGGGATCGATTAGACGGTTGAAGGCCGACATGCCGCGCACCGCGTCCATCGCCTCGGGCGGAACGTGGGCGCGCAGCATTTCGGTATCGGTGAATCCGGGGCAGATGCACGCGGTGTGGATCCCGGTGCCGGCGAGATCCTGGCAGGCCGCCCGCATCATGCCTACCTGGGCGTGCTTGGTGACGACGTAGGAAAAACTACCCGGCACGGCCTTCTCGGCGAGGGTCGAGGCCACGAACAGAATGCACGATCCTTCGGCCATGTGGGGTATGGCCAGCCGGTTGAGCGAGTTGATCCCCACGACGTTGACCTCGAGCACCGCACGCAGGTCGTCGCTCGTCGTTCCGCCGGCTGTGTCGTTTTGTAATCGCGACGCGTTGTGGATGAGGGCGATCTCGGCGGCCGGCTCGAGATGCGGCACGAGTAGGGGGGCGAGGGCGTCCAGAAAGTCCGGGTCGGCGAGGTCGCAACGCAGGTCGACGATGCCGGACAGCGGACAGGGACGTCGCGACAGGTTCGCGACACGGTAGCCGGCTTCGAGAAAACGCGCCGCGGTGGCGAGCCCAATGCCCGCGCTGGCACCGGTAACGATGGCGAGTTTCATCTTGTGCCCGACCTGCCGGGAACACGGGGCGGCCAGACCGCCTCCGCCCATTGCCCCGGGCCGGAGGAGACCCGCAGGGTCAGAGCGTCGATCCCCAGCGCCGCAAAGGCCTCGTCGCCGGTCAGCGCCCTCGTAAACCAGTGCGCGAGTTCCTCGACCGTGACGTTGCGGATCGGGAGCAGTTTCGCGTCTCGGCGTTGGAATCGGAGCGTTTCGTCGGCGAAATGAACGGCGAGTTCCCCGGGATCCTCGTCGATGCGCAGGTGCGGTGAGTCCGCCGCCAGGAGCAACGTCTCGTCGAGGGAGTCGCACAGCGTGCGCAGGCGCGCCTTGAGCTTGGTGTAGTCGAAGCACAGCCCGTTGCGGTCGATCGGGCCATCGGCGCGGGCCTCCACGAAGAAATTGTGGCCGTGCAGGTTCTCGCGTTCGGTCGCCGAGAAGATCGTGAAATGCGCCGCCGAGAAGTGCATGTCCTCCTTGGAGAGTTCGATGACGGCACGGGGTGCGTCTTCGTCGGCCATCAGTCGTCCCCTTCCGCCGTTGCCACGAACACATCGGCGAACGCCGATAGGGAGTCGAAGGTCCAGGTGGGACTCGCACCGACTCGCCGGGCGGCGTTGTTGCCACGTCGAATCCAGACCGTGTCGAAGCCGAGAGCCGACGCCGGGGCGATGTCGTGGTAAAGGCTCTGGGCGACGTGCAGCACACGGGCGCCGTCGAGCGCTTGACGCGCCGCATCGAACATCCGGCGGTCGGGTTTGTAGGCGCCGACGTCTTGGGCGGTGATCACGTGCTTGAACTCGACACCGAGCTTCGCGGCGGTTGCCTCGAAGAGCGCGTTGTCCACGTTGGAGACGATTGCGAGGTCGGTAGCGGTGCCCAGGCGCGCCAGCGAGTCGACGGTGTCGGGAAACGGTGTCCACTCGCCCGGGCTTTCGGCGAACGCGTCCAGCATCGCGTCGGTGGGCGAGAACGCCAGCCGTTCGCCGAGCCGGCGAAGTACCTCGCGCAGCACGTCGGCGTACGACACGCCATCCTGCTGCACAACGGGCTCGGTCTCCGCGAAGAACTCGAGCAGGAACTCGTCGATTACATGCGCATCCCGCTCGAGCAGTAGCGGCTGCAGGTGACCGACGATGCCGGCGCCCCAATCGATCAGCGTGCCGTAGCAGTCAAACGTAAGGGCGTCGTAGTCGCCGGATTTGGGTTCGGCCACGCTCAGCCCGCCTGGACACGGTCGAGGATGAGTCCGTAGAAGTGCTCGCCACTCCGCTCGAACAGCCAGCCGAGATGGGTGTCGCAGTTGCCGCAGTTGGCGAGTCGCCAACTGAATCCCTTGAACCAGCTATCGGCGGAATGATGGCCGCCGCTGATGGCGCAGCCGTGGGCATCGCTGTGGCACCCGAAGTGGTGCACATAGCCGTAGGGGTTTGTACAGGTGTGAAGGAATGACCCGTTCACCTCGATACGGTTCTCCACATGTCCGATCAGGTGCGAGCACGCGGTACAGTAGAGAAAGCCCTCCTTGGGCCGAGTGTCCTCGTCTATAACCTCGGCAAGGCCAAGGTCGGTCCCGGGGCCGATCGGGTCATCTTCGTCACTCATACCGCCTCCGCGAGCGGTGTCGACAGCAAGGCTGCGAAAATCCAACTCGGATAGTGCCCAACAATCCGCCATGAAACAAATGCCAATGGGCGCGCCCGCGACCGGGGTGTTGGGCGCCGCCTCGCCACCTCACGAGCACACTCGTGGGTCACGATCGCGATGTCCTTTCGGCCGGCGCACGAGGCATCGGAGCGCCAACTTCCGATCAACCGCAACGTACCGTCAATAGGTAGCCGCTTGCAGAACGGCTTTCAGATCCACGCTCGGATCCTCGAGCTGTCCGGGATCGACGCGCTTGCCGACCAGTTGTCGGGCCACCATGAACTCGCGGGGGCTGTTGACGGCGTCGGCGGCGACCAACGTGTCGCCGTTGAAATGGAACACCGCGAACTGCCGGGAATCCGGATCGCCTCGTACCACGCCTCGTTCGGCTTCGGTGGAAAAGCCGACCATCTGCAGCTTGAGATCGTATTGGTCGGACCAGAACCAGGGAACGTTCGCATAGGTCTTGGGGTTGCCGGCGAGGTTCGCAGCCGCGACCCGGGACTGCTCCATGGCGTTCGGTACCGATTCGAGCCGGAGCCGTCGTCCGAGAATCGGGTTCGGGTGGTTGGTGCAGTCCCCGACCGCGAAGATGTCCGCCGCGCTGGTACGCGTGGTCTCGTCGACGACGATACCGTTGCCGCAGTCGAGTCCCGCCGCCTCGGCCAGTTCCACGTTGGGTTGGATGCCGATGCCGACCACGGCGACGTCGGCGGACACGACCTCGCCATCGGCGCAGACCACGCCGGTCAGCCGGCCCGAACCGGCAAACGACTCGGCCCGCGCCTCGGTGCGGATCTCGACGCCTTGTTCGGTATGGATGTCCTCGTAGAAGGCGGACATGGTCGGCGTCGTGACCCGCTTGAGGATCCGGTCCTCCATTTCCAGGACCGTGACATGGAGCCCCGCCTTGATCGCGACGGCGGCCACCTCCAGTCCGATGTATCCGCCACCGACGATGGCAAGCCGACGCCCGGGTTCGAAGTCCGCCTTGATCGCATCCACGTCCGCGATCGTGCGCAGGTAGTGGATTCCCGGAAGCCCGCTCCCGGGGGTGGCCAGTCGGCGCGGCCTCGCGCCGGTGGCGAGCAACAGGGCGTCGTAGCCGATCCGGGTTCCGTCGTCGCACTCCACGGCTCGACGATTCGGATCGATGCCCTCGACACGCACGCCGCTGCGAACGGCGATGTCCTTGCTCTCGTAGAACCGTGCCGGGCGCAGGTGTACCCGGTCGAGACCGTACTCGCCGGATAGGTACTGTTTGGAGAGCGGCGGACGCTGATACGGGATGTGCGGCTCTTCGCCGACGATCAGGATCTCGCCCTCGTACTTCTCCTGGCGCAGGCTCGCTGCGGCTTGCCCGGCCGCGTGGCCGCCGCCGACGATGACGATGGACATTGTTGTTCGATCGCTCCCGGTGCGTTCGGCGTGCCATTGTACCCGCCGCGACCCCGTCGAGACCGCTGGCTGGACCCGGACCCTACCCGGACCCGCCGATGTCCCCGACCTATCAAGTTCCGCCAAGAAATTGGACAAGCTATCCGACCAGACATAAAGTCCGTTCACATTGCCTTGCTTGGAGAACGAGCCATGGAGACCATCGGCGCCGCCAAGTTCAAGGAGAACGAGTGGAGCATGTCGGGAATCGTTCCGTGGGAGTTGGCGAAGCTCGTCAAGCTGGGTCGTGTGGAAGTCGACCTGGATGACCGGGAGGTTGCACGGACACTGGACGGCATCCGGCTATGGCCCATCGACTTCGCCATCGCGAGCATGTCCACGCGACTGGACTTCCAGGGCGACCCGGCGGACGAACTGATCGCTGCCACGAGCATCGTCCACGACGTGCCGCTGCTGACCCGTGATGCGACGATTCGGCGCTCGAAGATGGTCCCGCTGGCTTGATGCCGAACGGCAACAACCAGGCGGCGCGGGATCCCCTAATCGCGGTCGCTCGGCAGGTCGGACCGATGCCGGGCGTCATCGCCGGACAGGCCGTTCTGCTCGCGGCGCTTGGCGTGGTGCTAGACCGTGATCTCTGGCCCAGCGACGACCCGGTGGTGCTCGTGCCGACGTTCACCTTGGTATTCGGCTGGCCCACGCTTGTCCTCTTCGCAGCGGCACCCGGCAGTTTCCGTCGCGCAGCGGCATTCGCGGCGGGATGCGCCGCCATCGGCGTGCTGCTCGGTGTCTACGTGGGCTGGCAGGCAACACCGGTGGGCAAGTTCGACGCCGGTACGCTCTTTGCGATCTACGTCGCCACCGTGCTGGTGGCCGGATTCATCGCGCTCGCCTTCGTGCAGCAGTTCGTCGCTCGGGCGCCGGTGGGTTACGCCGCACTTTTTGCCAACGCCTGGCGCAACCTGCTGGTCGCCGGGCTGTCGCTGGCGCTCTTGGGTGGGGTCGCCATCCTCCTCGCCTTGTGGGCGGCGTTGTTCGCCATCCTCGGCATCGACGCCCTTGCCGAGACGTTCACCGAACTCTGGTTCATCCTGCCCGCGGCCGGCATCGCCTTCGGCTTGGGAACGATGCTGTTCCGGCGCCGCGACGGGCTCATCGACGGGATCGTGGGACTCCTCGAGAGTCTTGCGCGGTTCCTGCTACCGGTGGTCCTCGTGATCGTCGCCGTGTTCCTGGCGACACTCCCCTTCGTTACTTTGGGAGCGCTTTGGGACACGGGATTGGGCAGCAGGATCTTGATTGCGCTGGGGGCGATCGCCGTGCTGCTCATCGCCGTCGCCTATCGGCCAGGCGCCGACTTGCGTTTCCCGCGTTCCGTTCAGATAGCGGTAACGGCGGTCGTCGCCGTCCTGCCGGTGTTGTCGGTGCTTGCCCTGGTGGGCATCCTGATTCGTGTCGGCCAGTACGGGTGGACCGTGTCGCGTTGCTGGGCGGTCACCTATGCGGCGGTCCTTGCCCTGTTCTCCCTCGGCTACCTGTGGGGGGTGATCCGGTATCGTGCCGAGTGGCCCCGCATCACCGCGCCGGTAAACGTTGCCATGGTCTGCGTGATCCTCGCGGTGCTCCTCCTGCAGAACACCCCGGTACTCGATTTCCGGGCGATTTCGACCAAGAGCCAGCTTGCCCGCGTCGAGTCGGGCGAGATCGAGGCTGCGGCGTTCGACTTCCACTATGCCATGCGCGAACTGGCGCGTCCCGGGCACCTGGTGGCGGAAGAACTCGTCGCGGAACTCGGCTTCGACCCGCGCCAGCAAACCCCGTCCACGGCATTCGTCGCTGGAGATGGCCTGGAGATGGGGCCTCCCGGGGGCGTGGTCGTGCACAGGTCGGACGCCGAGCCACCCGAGCGGGATCTTTGGGCCGAGGTGAGTTACCGCCCCGAGCCGTTCACCGTGCCGGATGGCGTGCGAGCGGCGATCGACGAGGATCCGTGGCTGGTCGCCAGGCTGGCAAATCCGACACTCCTACGCGTCGATCTCGACGGCGATCCAGCGCGGGGAGAGTACCTTCTGCTCGGCATGAACAAATCCGAATTCCCGGGATGGCAGGGGTTACCCCCGGATGTCTCCTATCGCCTCGATGCACACGTCATCGTCCACGACGGCGACGGCTGGTATGTCGAGCCGCTGCTCACGAACGGAGGAAGCACGGAGGTTTTCGAGGATGCCGAGCAGGTCCTCGAACTGCTCCGCGATCCGCCGCTCACCCTACTGCGGCCGCGATACAACCACGTGAGAATCGGCGAGACGGTATACGGCATTCCACCGAGCGACTGGTCATCGCGCCCCGACGCCGACTCCCCGTAGGGCGGGGCACGCCCTGGGGCACACCCGTCCATGAGAACGCGCCCCTGCCGTGCCGGGAGATCGGCACCATGTCTCGGTTCAGGACGCGCGACTGCGCGGGGTTGCCTGAGGCTTCGGTCGGTTGCCACCGGAATGCGCGAGCATTCTGAAGACGCGTCTGGAGGGCGTGCCGTGACGGACGGGCCGTCCTACGCCTTGTCCGGAATCGGCATGGGAAACGGCGTGACGTTGCTGCCCGAGCTGTCGGTGATCTTGGCGACGCCTTCCTTCTCGACCTCGTCGATGCGGATCACCGCATGCATCGGGATGAAGCTACGCTGGACGGTCTCGAACTCCGCCCGCAGCTTGTCTTCCGCAGGATCGATCACCATCTGCGAGCGCTCGCCGAAGATGTAGTCCTCGATGACGACGAAGCCGTAGACGTCGCTCTGGTAGAACGAGTGGGCGTAGACCTCGTAGATCTGGCCATGGCTGTGGAAGTAGATCCGGTAGATGTGCGAGTCCTGGGGCATGCCACCCTCGATGCGAGCCGGTTCCGCGATTAATAGGTATCGACTGGGCAATTTCAAGCGGAATCGTGCCGCATCTCGCCACGGCCTATAATCCGCTCCCCGTTGAACGCGCCCATTGCCCGTGAAGCTCTACGTCCAGACCCACGGCTGCCAGATGAACGAGTACGACTCGTCGCGCATGGTGGATGTCCTGCGCGAGAGCCATGGCGCCACCCTCGTAGCCGACCCAGCAGTTGCGGATCTGGTGTTGCTCAACACCTGTTCGATCCGCGAGAAGGCGGCGGAGAAGGTGTTCAGCCAACTCGGCCGCTGGAAGCCCTTGAAACGTGCCAACCCGGAGCTTGTCATCGGCGTCGGCGGCTGCGTGGCGAGCCAGGAGGGCGAGGCGATCACGGCCCGCGCCCCCTACGTCGACCTG
>CAZJRX010000037.1:13888-18220 GCA_964548145.1 uncultured Pseudomonadales bacterium
TTCGGCCCGCAGACGCTGCATCGCCTGCCGGAGATGTTCGACGAAAGCCGTCGCCGGCGGGTTCCCGTCGTGGACATCAGCTTTCCCGAGATCGAGAAGTTCGACCGATTGCCGGAACCACGGGTCAACGGCCCCTCGGCCTTCGTGTCGGTCATGGAGGGCTGCAGCAAGTACTGCACCTTCTGCGTCGTGCCCTACACCCGGGGCGAGGAGGTGTCCCGCCCGGTCTCGAGCGTGATGCGCGAGGTCGTGCAGCTAGCCCGTCGGGGCGTGCGCGAGATCAACTTCCTCGGCCAGAACGTCAATGCCTACCGGGGCGAGATCGACGGGGCCGAGGCGGATCTCGCCGAGTTGATCCACTACGCGGCGAGGATCGACGGCATCGACCGCATCCGCTTCACCACATCCCACCCGGTGGAGTTCTCGTCGACGTTGGTGGATGCATACCGCGACATTCCCGAACTCGTGAGCCACCTGCACCTGCCGGTGCAATCCGGTTCCGACCGCGTGCTGGCGATGATGAAGCGGGGTCACACGGTGCTCGAGTACAAGGCGAAGATCCGTGCGCTGCGCCGGGCGAGGCCCGGTATCAGCCTGTCCTCGGACTTCATCGTCGGCTTCCCCGGTGAGACGGAGCGCGACTTCGAGGCGACACTGAAGCTGGTCGAGAAACTCGACTACGACATCTCCTTCAGCTTCATCTACAGCCCGCGCCCCGGTACGCCGGCGGCGTCGCTGGCTGACGACACCCCGTCGGAAGTGAAGCAGCGGCGGTTGGCGGCACTCCAGGCGCAGCTTAGGCGACAGGCCGCTGCCCACGCCCAGGCTATGGTGGGCACGCGACAACGGGTGCTGGTCACCGGCCGCTCGAAGCGCGATCCCGGCCAGTTGGCCGGTCGAACGGAGAACAACCGGGTCTTGAACTTCCCTGCGCCTGATCCGGCGACCTCGGAACTGATCGGCGACTTCGCCGACATCGAAGTCACCGAGGCATTGCCAAACTCACTGCGCGGGCGACTCGTTAGTTAGTGGCTAGCCCGCAGATTGCGGTCTGCGGCGTGAATTGAGGATCCGACGGCGATTGACACCGCATCAGAGCCGGCTATCCTTGGCGTCATAGGGACACACCTCAACACAACCATTTGACAGACGACTCGTCGCGCGTCGTGGACCTCACCACGACCGTCACCCTGGAACCCGACGATTCCCGCCGTTTGGCCGCCCTTTGCGGCCCGTTCGACCAGAACCTCAAACACCTCGAACGCCGGCTAGGCATCCGGATCAAGAACCGCGGCAACGCCTTCTGGCTCTCCGGGCCGGAGCGACGCGTGCAGGCGGGCGGTGCCCTGTTGTCCGGCCTCTACGTCGAGACGGCCGACCGCAACGGGCTGGACGCCGACACGGTTCACCTGTTCCTGCAGGAGTCGGGTGTGGAGGAATTGCTGTCGACGGTCGAGACCGCACCGGCGGACGAGGTGATCGTCACCACCCGCAAGAAGACCGTCAAACCGCGCGGCGCGAACCAGAGGCGCTACGTCGAGGCGATTCGCGCCAACGACCTCAACTTCGGGGTCGGACCTGCGGGTACGGGCAAGACCTACCTGGCCGTCGCCTGTGCCGTGGAGGCGCTTGAGGATCACGCCGTGAACCGCATCCTGCTCGTTCGGCCGGCGGTCGAGGCCGGCGAGAAACTGGGTTTCCTGCCCGGCGATCTCGCCCAGAAGATCGACCCCTACCTGCGCCCCCTCTACGACGCGCTCTACGAGATGCTGGGGGTGGAGCGGGTCAACAAGTACATCGAACGCAACATCATCGAGGTCGCCCCGCTGGCGTTCATGCGCGGTCGGACGCTGAACGGGTCGTTCATCATCCTCGACGAGAGCCAGAACACCACGGTCGAGCAGATGAAGATGTTCCTGACCCGCATCGGCTTCGGCTCGACGGCCGTGGTGACCGGCGACATCACGCAGATCGATCTGCAAGGTGGTCAATCCGGGCTCGTCCACGTGCTCGACGTGCTGAAGGATGTCGGAGGATTGAGCTTCACCCATTTCGCGTCCAAGGACGTGGTTCGACATCCCCTGGTCAAGCGCATCGTCGATGCCTACGCCCGCGCATCGCGGGACTCGACCGGTGCGCGATCATCGGCCGGCGTGCTTGCTGCCTCGGGCGTCGTGGAGGAAGGTCGCACGGGATGACCGTGGACGTTCAGATCGCCGATCTCGACGGTACCGCCGCGCCGTCGGCGGGGGAGATCGCACGATGGGCGGAGGCGGCGCGGGGCGATGACACCCGGGCGCTGTGCCTGCGCGTGGTCGGCGAGCCCGAAGGCGTGGCGCTCAACGCGCGCTTCCGCGACGGGGCGAAGGCCACGAACGTGTTGGCGTTTCCGGCCGACGAACCCGGAGTCCTCGGCGACATCGCCATCTGTGCTCCCGTGGCGGCACTCGAAGCCCGCGAGCAGGACAAGGCCGTTGCGGATCACTACGCCCATCTCGTGGTTCACGGCGTCTTGCATTTGCTCGGCTTGGATCACGACACGCCGCACAAGGCGGCGGACATGGAAGCCAAAGAGATACAGGTACTCGGAAGTTTTGGGATCATCGATCCCTACGGAGATCAAACATGAGCGACGGGGAGTCGCGGAGTATTAAGCGTCCGTCTTCGGCGGGCGCAAACAAAGACCGGCGGCGCGAAACGAGCGCGGATCGGGGCGACAGCCAACGCCGCGACGCACCGCGCGACCGCCGAACCGGCAACGGCGCCGACTTGCGGAAGGACTTCCGCAGGACCTGGCGAGACTGGCTGGCCGACCTGTTGCCGTTCGAGCCGACGGATCGTCCGGAACTGCTGGAGATGCTGAAGGATGCAAGCGATCGGCGGCTATTCGACAAGGAAGCCCTGAACATCATCCACGGTGCGCTGGCGGTTTCCGACATGCGCGCCCGGGACATCATGATCCCGCGTTCGCAGGTGGTGACGGTGGAACTCGACAGCCGTGTCGAGGAGGTACTGCCCACCGTGATCGAGTCCACGCACTCGCGTTTTCCGGTGATCGGCGACGACATGGACGACTTGAAGGGCATCCTCCACGCCAAGGACATGCTGAAGTTGCTGCTCCTGGACGACTGGGACGATTTCGACATCAAGGACTACATCCGCCCCACGATCGTCGTGCCCGAGAGCAAGCGCTTGAACGATCTTCTGCAGGAGTTCCGGGAGACCCGCAACCACATGGCGCTGGTCATAGACGAATACGGTAGCGTTGCCGGCGTCGTCACGATCGAGGATGTGCTCGAGCAAATCGTCGGCGACATCGAGGACGAGCACGACATCGAAGACGACAGCTTCATCAAGCAACTCGACGGTCAGAGCTACACGGTCAAGGCGACGACGCCCATCGGGGAGTTCAACGAGTACTTCGGGACCAAGTATGTCGCCCGCGATCTCGACACCATCGGCGGCATCGTGGTCAAGGCGTTCGGCTACCTGCCCCAACGCGAGGAGACCATCCACATCGCGCCGTTCGACGTCCGCGTCATCAACGCCGACAGCCGCCGCGTCCGACTGCTGCAGTTGACCCGCGCCTAGACTAACCGCGTGCCCAGAACACCCGGGCGATCGCGCATGCCAAGGCGGCCTGCGCTGCCCTTGGCCGCGCTCGTGGCGGGTGCCTTGCTGCCTTTCGCGTTGGCGCCGTTCGATATCTGGCCCCTGCTTCTCGTCTCGGCCGGTGCCCTGTTCTGGCTACTTCGCCATGCGGACACGGGCAAGAGTGCGTTCTGGCTCGGGTGGCTCTACGGCGTCGGCAAGTACGGGGTAGGGGCTTCCTGGGTCTACGTCAGCATCCATGTCTACGGGCCGACGGCGCCTTGGCTTGCGTTTCTGCTGGTGACCCTGTTCGTTGCCGGTATGGCCGTTTTCAACGGCTTGTTCGGGTGGGCGTTCCACCGGCTTGCCCCAGGACAGGACAAAGGAATCGCAGCGGCGCTGACGTTCACCGTCCTTTGGACCGCCTTGGAATGGTTGCTGACGTGGTTCCTAACCGGGTTTCCATGGCTGTTTGCGGGATATGCCTTCATCGACACGCCGCTGGCGGGTTTGGCGCCGGTGGGCGGCGTGCTGCTGGTGTCCTTCGCGGCCGTATTGACGGCATCCCTCGCGGTGGTGGCCGTAGGCTACGGGTTCTTCTCACGCGCACGGTTATGGATCCTCGGCACGCTGGGCTTGGTATGGATCGCGGCGTGGGCTCTCGACACGGTGACTTGGACGCAACGGGGCGAGACACGGAACGTTGCCCTTGCGCAGGGCAACATCCCGCAAAGCACCAAG
>CAZJRX010000038.1:0-402 GCA_964548145.1 uncultured Pseudomonadales bacterium
TCCGGCATCGGCCGGGAAGGTTCCCACTACGGCCTCGACGAGTTCATGGAGGTGAAGTACCTCTGCCTCGGCGGCATCGACCAGTAGCCTCACCAACGACCACGGAGAAAGCCATGCCCACCAAACAGGAAGATGTCGTCGTCGGAACCGGCGGCGGACGCGACCTGCACGCCGACATATACCGGCCTGCCGACGGCAATGGCGCGGGCGTGCTCATGATCCACGGCGGCGGTTGGCGTATGGGGTCGAAGGCCATGATGCCGGCCCAGGCGAATGCGCTGGCGAAACGCGGCTTCACCTGCGTTGCGATCGAGTACCGGTTGACGCCCGAGGCGCCGTGGCCCGCCCAGATCCACGACGTGAAAGCGGCCATGCGCTGGTTCCGTGCCAACGCGGCATCCC
>CAZJRX010000038.1:412-5689 GCA_964548145.1 uncultured Pseudomonadales bacterium
TCGACGTCCAATCGGATCGGATCGCAGTGCTCGGCAACTCCGCGGGCGGCCACCTCGCGTTGATGCTCGCGGGCACCGTGGGCCATGCCGCGTTCGAGGGCGATGGCGGCAATGCCGGCGTCGACACCTCCGTCGCCGCCGTGATCGCCGTATACCCACCCGTTACGTTCTACGTGGGCGAGCGCACGTCCGGTGGCACCTCGGCAAACGCGATACTCGGTGACGCGGCGACTCCCGAGGCGGCAAAGGCCGCGAGCCCCATCGAGTACGTGCGCGCCGATTTCCCGCCGACCTTCTTCCTGCACGGCAACGGCGACCGGGTCGTCCCGGTCACGGCGAGCATA
This sequence comes from uncultured Pseudomonadales bacterium, assembly GCA_964548145.1. Lineage (GTDB taxonomy): Bacteria > Pseudomonadota > Gammaproteobacteria > Pseudomonadales > Azotimanducaceae > VXYL01. The sequence goes on from CAZJRX010000038.1 coordinate 757, forward strand.
AACATGTACACCGCCCTGTCCCGGGCGGGCGCCCGGGCGGAGATGCACATCTACGCCGAACAGCCCCACGCCTGGGCGCGGTGGCCGAATTGGGCACAACCTACCATGGACGAGGCCGCCCTGTTCCTCGACCGCTACCTGGTGAATCCCGACCACTACCGTGCACCGAAGCAGCCCCTGTAACGGGGCGACGCGGGCGCGTCCACCTAACTCGGAACCGGCGAGCGGCGAAGTACTCCAATTCGTTGCCAACTGCCTGAAATGGGAGAGCCCATGAAAGCATCCGACCTGTTCGTCAAATGCCTCGAAGAGGAAGGTATCGAGTACATCTTCGGGGTGCCCGGCGAGGAGAACGCCGACTTCATGCTATCCCTCGAAGCCTCGGCGAAGATCCGTTTCATCCTGACCCGGCACGAACAGGGCGCGGCGTTCATGGCCGAGGTCTACGGTCGACTGACCGGTGCGCCTGCCGCCTGCCTCGGAACGCTCGGTCCGGGCGCCACCAATCTCATCACCGGGGTCGCCGACTCCAATATGGACCGCTCGCCATTGCTGGCGCTCACGGGCCAGGGCACCACCCACCGTCTGCACAAGGAGTCCCACCAAGTCATGGACGTTGTCGCCATGTTCGAGCCGGTGACCAAGTGGGCGGAAACCGTGCGTACGCCGGAGGCCATCCCGGAGATCATCCGCAAGTCCGTCAGCATCGCGACGATGGAGAAGCCCGGCGCCGTCCACATCGAGCTACCCGAGGACATCGCCAAGCTCGATACCGACGCCAAGCCCATCACGCCCCGCCGGCGCCGACGCCCGGTAACCGACGACAAGATCGTCAACCAGGCGTTCGAACTGATTCGGGGAGCCCGGAAACCAGTGATCCTGGCGGGGAACGGCTGCATCCGCCGGCGCGCCAGCCGGCAACTGAAGCTCTTCTGCGAGAAGACCGGCATCGGCGTCGTCAGCACCTTCATGGCCAAGGGTTGCGTCGACATGGGCGCCGAGTATTGCCTGTTCACAGCGGGACTGGGCACCCGCGACCGCGTGAACCTCGCCATCGACGAATCCGACCTCGTCATCTCCTTGGGGTTCGACATGGTGGAATACCACCCCAGGCTGTGGAACCCCAACGCCGACAAGCCGATCATCCACGCCGACTTCCTGCCTGCGGAGGTCGACGCCCACTACGTGCCCACCGTCGAACTGGTCGGCGACCTGGCGCATCTCTTGTGGATGTTCAACGAGCGGGTCGAGAAGGCGGGCGGACTCCATTTCGACCTCGCCAGCCAGCGAGCCCTTCGGGCGGACATGCTCGACGACATCGCAGAGCACGCGGACGACGACACCGAAGGTTCGATCCGCCCGCAAAAAGCCGTGCTCGACGCCCGGTCCGTTATGGGCGCCCACGACATCCTGTTGTCCGACGTCGGTGCCCACAAGATGTGGATCGCCCGCCACTACCACTGCTACGAACCGAACACCTGCCTGATCCCGAACGGGTTCTGCTCCATGGGATTCGCCCTCCCCGGTGCCATCGCCGCCAACCTCGTGTTCCCCGAGCAGCGCGTGTTGGCGGTTTGCGGCGATGCCGGTTTCCTGATGAACGTCCAGGAGATGGAGACCGCCCGGCGATTGGATAGCGAGATCACCGTGCTGGTCTGGGAGGACAACGAATACGGGCTCATCGCCTGGAAACAGGAGAACGAGTTCGGTCGCCACACGAACCTGTCGTTCGGCAACCCGAAATGGCTGAAGCTTGCCGACGCGTTTGGCTGGAACGGCTACTACTGTCCGAACAGCCGGGATCTCAAGGAAGTCCTCACGCAGTCGTTCCGGGATCCGGGACCCAGCCTGGTCGTGATCCCCATCGACTACCGGGAAAATCGCCTCCTCACCCAAAAACTCGGCGAAATCACCGCGACCCTGTAGGGGACACCCTGGGGACACCCCTTGCCGTGTCCCGCCCTCGTCGCACGGCTCCAGCAACAAATCCTCAAACCGTTGTTCCGACGCGGCCGGCCCGGCTTTGGGGCGCTACGGGGCCGCGACGGCGCGGGCGATCGTTGTGCCAAGCGCCACGGTGTCCGCCTTGCCGCCCATGTCCGGGGTCAGTACCGAAGGATCCGCCAGCGCCGTCTCGATGGCCACCTCGACAGCGCGCGCGGCATCCGCATGCCCCAGGTGTTCGAGCATCATGGCGCCGGACCAGATCTGACCGATGGGGTTGCAGATGCCCTGCCCCGCGATGTCCGGTGCCGAGCCGTGCACCGGCTCGAACATCGACGGGAACTCACGTTCCGGGTTGATGTTCGCCGACGGCGCGATGCCGATGGTGCCCGCCACCGCAGGTCCTAAGTCCGAGAGGATGTCGCCGAACAGGTTGCTGCCGACCACGACGTCGAACCAGTCCGGATGCAGGACGAACTGCGCAGCCAGGATGTCGACGTGGAACTTGGCGGTCTCGATGTCCGGGTAGTCTCCGGCGACCGCCTCGAACCGTTCGTCCCAGAACGGCATGGTGTGGATGATGCCGTTGGACTTGGTGGCCGAGGTGACTAGGCGGCGCGGACGCTGCCGGGCCAGTTCGAAGGCGTAGCGGATGATGCGATCGGTGCCGCGCCGGGTAAAGACGCTTTCCTGGACCACCACCTCGTCGTCGGTCCCGGGGAAGAGCCGGCCGCCGATGTCCGAATACTCGCCTTCGTTGTTCTCGCGGACGACCAGGAAGTCGATATCCTTCGAGGTGCGACCGCGCAACGGCGATTCCACGCCCTCGAGAAGCCGCACCGGGCGCAGGTTCACGTACTGCTCGAAATGCCGCCGGATGGGGATCAAGAGCCCCCACAGCGACACGTGGTCGGGAACCCCCGGGAAACCGACGGCACCGAGGAAGATGGCATCGTGGCCGCGGATGGTGTCGATACCGTCCGCCGGCATCATCGTTCCGGTGCGGGCGTAGCGTTCGCAGCCCCAGTCGAAGGTCTCCCAGTCGAATTCGAGGCCGAAACGCTCGCCAACGGCTTCGAGCACCCGGATGCCCTCCGGCACGGTTTCCTTGCCGATGCCGTCGCCGGGAATAACGGCGATCCGGTAACGCGTCACGGTGGCCGCAGTCCAGGCTCACGCGTTCCCCGCCAACTGCAGGAACTCCGCCCGCGTTGGCGGATTGTCTCGAAAGCTCCCGAGCATCACGGAGGTCTTCATGGTCGAGTGCTGTTTCTCGACGCCACGCATCGCCATGCACAGGTGTTGGGCTTCGACGATCACACCGACGCCTGCCGCGTTGGTCACGTCGAGAATCGTATTGGCGATCTGCTGGGTCAGCGTCTCCTGGATCTGCAGTCGGCGCGCGTACATGTCGACGATTCTCGCCACCTTGGATAGGCCGAGTACCCGCCCCCTGGGCAGGTAGCCCACGTGGCATTTGCCGATGAACGGCAATATGTGATGTTCGCACAGGGAATAAAGCTCGATGTCCTTGACCAGCACGATCTCGTCGAGATTGGTCTCGAACAAGGCGTCGTTGACGACCTCGTCGAGGCTCTGGTCGTAACCCCGGGTAAGGAACGCCAGGGCCTTTGCCGCCCGCTCTGGCGTGAAGCGCAATCCCTCTCGATCGGGGTCTTCGCCGATACCCTCGATCAGTTCGCGATACGGGCGAACCAACGTCTCCCAGGACTCGGAGTCGGTCATTGTTGGGGGCTTCCTGCCAGTTCCGAACGGGCGAGACTGCCACGGCGTTCCGTCGAAATGCAAAGACCGCGTCACCCCGGTAACCGCTCAATGGAACCCACCATGATAGATATTGTCGATATATATCACTGGTGGTATGGTCTTCTGCCGCTCGCCCAAGCAAGGCAACGCATGCCCCGCTCCAGCCCCTCCGATTCGTCCTCCTCGCCGCCGATGCGGAAATTCGCCCGCGTGTTCATTGCCACTGATAACGAATAACCTGACGGCGTTCGCAAGGGTGCCGGGCCTCCTATCCGAAACGTGGATGGCCTCGTAGTCGACGCCTTGTGGCGTCCCGCGCTGATCGAACCAAGGCCCCAAAAGAGACGGGCGCGCCCTCGCCCCTACAAGACCGACAAGACCTCCGAGTCGACACGCTCCAAGGTCCCCACGCTGTTCCCAAAGCCGCACAACAGGATCTCGTCGGCACCCGCTTCGATATAGCCGCCAAGATAGTCCTGGACTGCGTTGACGGTGCCCCAGCAGTACCAGGGCTGACCCGGTGATTTCTTCCACTCTTCATCACTGTCGAACAACCGGGTCGGCAGGCAGACCGTGCGGCGGACCTCCGCAGGATCGCGCCCGAAGTCCTCGCAATGCCGATCGATCACCTCTTGCTTGCGTTTGTATACGTCCACGCCGCCGGGGTGCCAGAAGTCCAGGTTGCTGGTATCGCCATAGCGCGCGCAGGTCCTCAGGGTGCGTTTTTCGCCATTGCCCCCGATCAAAATGGGGATCGGTCTGTCCTGGGACGTTCTCGGCGACATGGGGGCGTCGTTCAACTGGTAGTACTTGCCGGAGTAGTTCACATATTCCTCCGGCTCCTTGGTGAGCAGCAGGCGGATCAACTGCGTCGCCTCCTCCAAACGGTCACTGCGTTCCTTGAGCGATGGAAAGTCCCAGCCGTAGGCCGTGTGTTCCTGTTCATACCAGGCAGCGCCCAGTCCCAGTTCCACCCGACCGCCGGATATGTGATCGAGGGTGGTCGCGATCTTTGCCAGAAGCGCCGGGTTGCGATAGGTGTTTCCGGTCGCAAGAACGCCCAGGCGTAGCCGATCGGTGACCATCGCCAGCGCCGAGAGCAGCGTCCAGCCCTCCATGGCCGGACCGTGTCCACCCCGCCCCGGCGGCATGAAGTGATCGGAGACCCACAGGCTCTGCCAGCAGCCCGCTTCTGCCGTCTTCGCAACTGCGACAATGTCGG
>CAZJRX010000038.1:5743-13816 GCA_964548145.1 uncultured Pseudomonadales bacterium
TGATCTGTAAACCGAATTTCATGGTGGTCTCCTGTCTGAGTGGCTTGTTCTTGGTGACGGGCGAATGATCTAGTCTATTGAACGCGGCAAGAGGCTCTCACTCGAGTCGCATTAGCGATGCCGTATTATGGCCATCACTCGTCGGGCTGGGGGCCCCCGCTAGTGATCGCCGGTGAGCGGTACGAACCGAACCGGGAACAGGGGCGTGATTACCCCGGTTCGCTTCGAGTAGACGACGAGCTCCTGGAACCCGTCGTCGTCGCCAAGCGGCATGACCAGGAGCCCATCCTCGGACAACTGTTCGACCAGCGCGGGCGGGATTTCATCGCTGACGGCGGTGATGATCACACCGTCGAACGGGGCGTGGTCCGGCCAACCGTACCAGCCGTCCCCGGTGCGAACGTGGACGTTGTCGTAACCGAGTCGTTCCAACCGCTTGGTCGCCGTCTCGGCCAGTTCGGGGACGATCTCGATCGTGTAGACCTCCGCCGCGAGGTGCGAGAGCACCGCCGCCTGGTAGCCCGAGCCCGTGCCGATTTCCAGCACCTTGTGGTGCGGTTCGACGTTCAGCACCTCGGTCATGATGGCGACGAGGAACGGTTGCGATATGGTCTGGCCGTGGCCGATGGGCAGAGGGTGGTTGGCGTAGGCCAGGGACCGGTTGCGGGGTGGCACGAACTCCTCGCGCAGCGTCGCGCGCAGGGCACCGACGACGGCATCGCCGATTCGGTCGACACCCGTATAGGACGCCGTGCGGCGGGCATCCATCTGGATTTCAGCGATCATCCGAGCCATTCGCGTTTCCGTCGTTTCACCGGGGGTTGCCTCCTCGGAGCAGGACGCCGAAGCCGCCGCGAGGAGCAAGATCAGGGCGAGTGGTCGTTCCATGATGGTCGAAGCGTTCACGAACTGCACGATAACATCGAGCACCCGGCCCGGTTGCGCGCCCATTCCGGGCGTTTCTCGGCGAAGCGTTCCTTGCCCGGCTGCTCGTCGTAGGGACCGCGCAGCACATCCATCCATTCGTGGAGGAATGCGAACTCGCCGCGTTCGGCCTCGTCGATGGCGAGTTGCGCCAGGTAGTTCCGAGGGACGAAACGCGGGTTCGTCGCGTTCATGCGGTCCACGCGTTCCGGCCAGCCTTCCGCACGAACGCGTTGTGCGTAGGTTCCCAACCAGGCCTCCGTCCGTTCGCGCAGGGCGGGCGACAGCGCCGCGGGCTCGTAGTAGGCGTCGATGAGGGGCTCGATCCTCGGCTGCTCGATATCGACATCCGCCAGGTTCCGGAAAAACAGCGTCATGTCGGTCTCGACCGCCCCCATCAGTTCGAACAGCTCGGTACTGAGTTGCTCGTCGCTCGGCAGGTACTCCCGCAAACCGAGTTTCGCCGCGACCATCGCTTCGGACCCGCGGCTGTAGCGCGCCGCGAAGGCGTTCAAGACTTCGTTCAAGGGATCGGCATCCTCGACCAGCGGGTAGATCGCCTTGGCCAGTTGCATGAGGTTCCACTGCGCGACGGCGGGTTGGGCGCCGAACCGGTAGCGCCGCGTCGACGCATCCGTCGTATTCGGGGTCCAAGCCGGATCGTAGGCCTCGAGCCAGCCGTACGGGCCGTAGTCGATGGTGAGCCCAAGCACCGACATGTTGTCGGTGTTCATCACGCCGTGTACGAACCCGACGCGCATCCAGTGCACGATCATGTCGGCGGTGCGGTCGGACACTTCCGCAAACCAGGCGAGAACTCGCTTCTTCGGGTCACCCACGTCCACGAGCTCCGGGAAGTCCGTCTCGATCGTGAAGTCCATCAGGCGGCGAAGCAGGTCGATTTCCCGCCGCGAAGCCAGTAGCTCGAAATGCCCGAACCGGGTGAACGACGGTGCCACGCGGCAGACTACCGCACCCGGTTCCGGGGCGGGGTGTCCGTCGTAGAGGATGTCGCGCACCACCTCGTCGCCGGTCAGCACCAGCGACAACGCCCGCGTCGTGGGCCCGCCCAGGTGGAACATGGCTTCGCTGCATACGAACTCGCGCAAGGACGACCGCAACACCGCGAGTCCATCTGCCGTCCGGGAGTAAGGGGTCGGCCCCGCCCCTTTCAACTGCACGGTCCAGCGTTCACCCCGCTGGTTGAGAACCTCACCCAAGTTGATCGCACGACCATCGCCAAGTTGACCCGCCCAGTTGCCGAATTGATGGCCGCCATAGCAGGTGGCGATGGGATCCATGCCATCGAGCACCCGGTTGCCGCCGAACACGTCTGCGAACGGACCGCCCTCGCCCACCTCGGCAGGTAGGTCCAAGAGCGCCGCCGTTTCCGACGACCACGCCACGAGCAGCGGCTTCGTGACCGGGGTCGGCATGACGCGCGAATAGCACGCAGAGGCAACCTGGCGCCGGAAGTTGCCGGTCTCCGGATCCGCAGGTAGCTCCGACGCGAACCGGTTGTCGAAGTTGAGGCGACCGAGATCGGTCTGCGTCGATTCAGCAAGCATGGGGACCGATGTTATCGCAGGGGCGACCCTAACGCGCCCAGAAGGTGCGCGATGGGCGCACGTCAGATTTGATGCGCGTGCTGTCGGGAGGAAACATCGCCCCATTCAAATCCCGGCGAAATGCTTGTCCGATGTGCGGGAGTGAGGCGGCGCGATAGGGACACAACATTGCCCCATTCAATCGGCCCGGGCGCGAAAGCCTCCGATCCGGGACAAGCGGTGGTCATTCGCCAGCGAGCAGCGCAGCCGATGCCGAATAGCCCGCCGCGGTCGCGAGGTCATATGGCGTGCGGTCTCGGGTGTCCCGGGCACTCGGGTCCGCGCCGTTCTCGAGCAGCAAGGACACGAACTCGGTGTTCTCGTTCCACCAAGCGCTGGCCGCCGCGTGCAGGGCCGTGCTGCCCGAACTATCCCGCAGCCCCACGGTGGCGCCGCGCTTGAGCAGCAATTGCGCCGCCGCCGTCGTGCCCTCCTGGGCCGCGATCATGAGCGGCGTCTGCCGATGTGCCCGATGCGCGTTGCCAGGCGCCGACAACCCCCAGACGGTGTCCGACATCGGCCGGGTGCGGGCATTCACGTCGGCACCGCGATCCAATAGCGTCGACAACACGGGTAGCCAACCGTAGATGGCGGCCAAGTGGATCGGCTGGGCACCGAGAGGGCTCGGCGAATCAACCCTGGCACCGGCCTTGATCAGGCGTTCGACGATGCGATGTGCGCCATCCGCGTAGCCATGGGTGGATGCCGAGTGGATCGGCATCCAGGTACCGTGCCCCCCTGTCATCGCCTCGACCTCCCAAACGAAGAACCCGATGCGCGGCAGGGGCCGATTCGGGTCGTCGCCAGCCCGCAGCAAGGCCTGAACCGCGTCGTAGTTTCCGCGGATCAACGCGAATCCCATCGGCGTCAGCCATTCGGCGAGAGTGTCGAGCTCAGCTTGGGTCGCGGACGCGATACGTTTCGTGTTGCCCAACGCACCGGCGCTGTGGATGTCGCATTCGACGCCACGATCGAGGAGGGCCCGTGCCGCCTCCTCGTCATGCAATGCGGCGAGTTGCAGGGTCGTGAGTTCCGATTCCGTGCCTAGTCCGACCTGCGCGCGGGATTCCGCCGCCTCGAGAAGAACAAGCGACCTCACGCGATCAAGGTCGTCTTCGTCCAACGCGCTGCGTAGTTTCTTGTCCATGTGGTGAATCCTAGGAGTCTTTCGGACTCGCCGCCAGCGCAGCACATCCGACGGTCTCCCTTGGCGGGGCGCCGACGTGCGGGGAACAACGACCGGGCGCGTTAGGGTCGCCCCTACGCATCTCTGCGCCGGCGCGTCGCCGTGAGGTTAAGCAGCACGACGGGTACGACCCCGACTAGGACGATGGCCAGGGCGGCGGTCGAAGCTTCCGCGAGTCGCTCGTCGGAGGCCAGGCGGTACACCCGGGTCGCAAGCGTCTCGAAGTTGAACGGCCGCAGGATCAATGTCGCCGGCAACTCTTTCATGACATCGATGAACACCAGCAACGCCGCACTCGCCACGGCGGCGCGCGTCAACGGGAAGTGAACGGCAGCGAGCACCCGTCGCGGCGTCGCACCGAGCGTCCGGGCCGCGGCGTCCAAGTTTCGATGCACCTTCTCCATCCCACCGTGACAGGCGTTGTACGCCACCGTTAGGAACCGGACCACGTACGCAAACACCAAGGCAGCGACCGTCCCGGTGAACAGCAACCCGACATCGACCCCGTGGCCCGCCATGAATCGGGCAACGGACTTGTCGAGAAGGGCGAGCGGCACCAGCACGCCCACCGCGACCACGGTGCCGGGTAGTGCATAGCCAAGCGTTGCTGCACGTAGCGCCAGCCCCGTGGACCGCCCGCCACTCAAGCGTCCGCTGTAGGCCAGGCAGACCGCCAACAGGGTCGCCACGCCCGCCGTGGCACCCGCGACGATCACGCTGTTGGCGACGAAATCGCCAAAACCCCGACCGAACAGCGGATCCCCCACCGCGGCAGCGTGGCTTGCCAGGACGACCACCGGCACGACGAACCCCAGCACCAGCGGAATCGAACAACCAACCGTCGCCAGAACCGCCCGTGCGCCACGCAGAACCAGCCGGGGCGCCGCCACGTCCCGGGCCACGGGATTGCTGTACCGTCCACGGCGGGCGGCATGCTCCGCAAGTACCAGCACCAGGGCAAGTACGAACAGCCAAGCCGCCAGTTCAAGCGCGGCCGCCCGGTCGCCGAGCGCGAACCAGGTTCGAAAGACGCCTGTCGTGAACGTCGATACGCCGAAGTAGTCGACCACACCGTAGTCGGCGACGGTCTCCATCATAGCCAACGCGATCCCGCCCGCGATGATCGGGCGAGCGGCAGGCAGGGCAACAGCAGCGAACGCCCGCCGGGGCCGGGCACCCAATACCCGCGCCGCTTCGAACAGCGAGGCCGCCTGGGTCTCGAACGCCGTCCGGGCCAATAGGTAGACGTAGGGATAAAGCACCAGGCTCAACACCAGCGCCGCCCCGGGAAGCGACCGGATCGGCGGGAACCAGTATTCGCCCGCAGCCCATCCCGTGGCGGCGCGCAATGCGCTTTGCACCGGCCCGGCGAACTCCAGAAGATCGGTGTACACGTATGCGACCACGTAGGCCGGTGCCGCAAGCGGCAGCACGAGCGCCCACGAGAACAGTCGCCGGCCCGGGAATTCCCGGGTCGCCACCGTCCAGGCGGCACCGATTCCGATCAATGCCGCGAGCACGCCAACGGTCAGTGTCAACACGAGGGTATTGACCACGTAGTCGAACAGAACCGTGTCGCGCAGATGCGACCAGGAATCGCTCTGCGGTGTGAACAGCGCCGCCGCCACGACGACGATGGGAATCCCGACGAGCGTCGCGATGACCCAGGCGACCACGGTCCAAATGCGGTTCATCGGCCTATTGTCCCACGCCACTCATGGTCCGGCCCGTGCGTATACTCGGTCCGAATGGCCCTCCAATTCGATCAGGTCAGCCACCGCTACGGCGAACCCGTGCTCCGGGACGTGACGTTGTCCGCGCGGGCGGGCGAGATCACCTGCCTGCTCGGTCCTTCGGGTAGCGGCAAGAGTACGTTGCTTCGCTTGGCGGCCGGCTTGGAGCCACTGCAGTCGGGAACAATCCTGCTTGACGACGACGTGCTGGCCGAACCCGGCCTCGAGCCCCCGCCCGAGCGCCGGCCGATCGGGCTGGTGTTCCAGGATCACGTGCTCTTCCCGCACATGACGGTGCGCGCAAACGTTGAGTTCGGGCTGCGTTCGATGGGTTCTTCGGAGCGGCGGCGGATCGCCGAGGCAGGCCTGGCGTCGGTTGGCCTCGACACGCTTTCCGAACGCTATCCCGACACCCTCTCCGGCGGCCAGCAGCAGCGGGTGGCGCTTGCCCGGGCGCTTGCGCCAAAGCCTCGGGCGATCCTCCTCGACGAGCCCTTCGCCAACGTGGATGCCACCTTGCGGCGCTCGCTTCGGGAGGATGCCCGGCGAGCGCTTCGATCCACGGGCGGCATCACGCTACTCGTCACCCACGATCCCGAGGAAGCCCTGGAACTCGCCGACCACATCGCGATCCTGGAAGACGGTCGCATCGTCCAAGCCGGGAACCCCAGTGAGATCTGGCACCGTCCCGCGCACAAGACCGTGGCGGAACTGTTCGGCCAAGCCCAGCACCTCCGCGGCACCCTGCGCGACGGCGTCATAGCCACCGCGTTCGGTGATCTGCCCTGGCAGTCAACCGACGCCACCGACGGCCCCGTGGATGTGGTGGTACGACCCAACGACGTGGTGCTGCGTCCCGCAAGCCAAGGACCACGTGTTGCCGACGTCCGGTTCCTGGGCGACCGGTACGCGGTGTTCGTCGAGCACGGCGGCGAGACGCTGCGGTCCAGCATGGCCGACCGCCCAGGGTTCGGGATTGGCGACTTCGTCACAGCCGGGTTTAACGAGAACGACACATTCGTTTACAATCGCAAATGATTTTCGTTTGCATGTGCGTTCCGATATGGCTCCTGCTCGTTTACTGGCTTCAGGGCTCGTCCTCGTGGCGGTGGTGGCAACCGCCGATGACGAAAACGTCGTCAACGTCTATTCCGCTCGTCACTACGACACGGATCTCGCCCTCTACGAACGGTTCGAGGAACAGACCGGGATCCGCATCAACCTGATCGAGGGCGGCAGCGACGGCCTGATCGAACGCATCGTCAACGAGGCGGAGTTCTCGCCCGCCGACGTGTTGATCACCGTCGATGCCGGACGCCTCTGGCGGGCCCAGCAGGCCGGCGTTTTCCAAGGCGTCGATTCGGCTGTGCTCCGCGAAAGGATTCCCGCGCATCTGCGCGACGCCGAGGGTCACTGGTTCGGGTTGTCCAAGCGCGCTCGCGTCATCGTCTACAACAAGGCGGCGGGACGGCCGGAGGGCCTGGCGCGGTACGAGGACCTCGCCGACCCCGGTCTCGCCGGCAAGATCTGCATGCGTTCATCCGGCAATATCTACAACCTGTCCCTGCTCGGTTCACTCATCGAGCACAACGGCGAGGGAAGCGCGGGCGAGTGGGCGGGTGGCGTGGTGGCGAACTTCCGCCGCCCGCCACAGGGCAACGACACGGCCCAACTTCGCGCCGTTGCCGCAGGCGAGTGCGAGGTAAGCGTCGCCAATACCTACTACATCGGTCGCCTGCTGGGCTCCGACGATCCTCAGGACCGGGCGGTGACCGCAGGCTTAGGCGTGTTGTTTCCCAACCAGGAGGACCGCGGCACCCACGTCAACATCAGCGGCGCCGGCGTCACCCGGCATGCGCCCCACCGCGACAACGCCGTGAAGTTCCTCGAATACTTGACCAGCGACGGCGCCCAGCGCCTGTTCGCTGAAGGAAACAACGAATATCCGGTGGTCGGGCCGGCATCCGGACCCATCGCATCCCTCGGCGAATTCAAGGAGGATGGCGTCAACGCAGCGGTGCTCGGGGCCAACCAAGCCTCGGCCGTGAAGGCCTACGACCGGGCGGGCTGGCGATGAACGGCCGCCGGCCGCGTAGCCTGTTTGCCGTCGCCTGCGCATCGCTCGCGGGATGCGACGTCGGAGATCACGCCGCGCCGCCCTCGGACGAAACGGCGGGAACGACCGTCCGGTTGGAGCCCCAGATGGGCGACGCCATGAACCTATACCGGCTCGGCCTGATGCGGGGACACCTCCTTGTTGGCAACGCATTGTTCGAGCTTGACAACGGGTACCGGGCGACCAGTTGCATCTTTGTCGTAATACAACTTGCCGTAACACATTTTGCCGTAAGATAACTTGTCGTAATATAACTTGACGAAGCGGGCAAAGAACGGCAGGCTTTGCCCGCCATGCGCAGGTTCTTCGGACGCTCGAACGAACTACGGCTGCTCGCCCAAGCGGCCGAGTCACCGCGTTCCGCGTTCATTCCTATTTACGGTCGTCGCCGAGTCGGCAAGAGCGAACTGATCCTCAAGTTCATGAACGACCGACCCGGCGTCTACTACCTCGGCAAGCAATCGCCCCCGGGATTGCAGGTCCGCGAGTTCCTCGAGCAGGCCTCGG
>CAZJRX010000038.1:13826-18190 GCA_964548145.1 uncultured Pseudomonadales bacterium
CGCGCTCGATATGCCGTTGCTCGCCGAGCTTCGCATCGACGACTGGTCACGTGCGCTGAATACCGTCGTCGAGCAATGGCGCACGGCGAATCCGAATGCCAAGCTGGTCCTTGCCTTGGACGAGTTCCAGTGGATCGCAGCATCGGACCCAGGAATCGTCTCCGCACTGCAGGAGTGCTGGGACCGGAACTGGAAGTCGACGGGTGGGGTGATCCTTTTGCTGTGCGGATCCTACCTCGGATTCATGGAGCGGGAGGTCCTCGGTCGGTCGAGTCCCCTGTTCGGACGCCGCACCGCCCAGATCCACCTGCAGCCGTTCGACTATCGTGAAGCCGCGCAATTCCATCCAAGATGGTCCCGCGTCGATCAAGCGAAGGCGTACTTTCTCGTCGGCGGCCTCCCCCAATACCTGCTGTGTCTCGACGACCGTCGATCCATCGACGCGAACATCCGAGAAAACCTGCTCGATGAGTTCGCACCGCTGTTCCACGAGCCCGCGTTCCTGCTTCGGGAAGAACTCCGGGAGGTCGCTCCGTACCACGCCGTGCTTTTTGCCATCGCATCCGGGGAGCAAACCGCCCGCGCCGTCGCCGCAACCACGGGCCTCCCTGAACGGAACCTGCACTACTACTTCGAGCAGCTTTCTGCCCTGGGCTACCTACGCCGCCGATATCCGCTCGACGGCGACCGACCCAATCCAAAGCAGGTGCGGTTCACCTTCGACGACCCGCTGCTCCGGTTCCACTTCCGCTTCGTGTTTCCCAACACCAGCGCCCTAAAGAGCGCTGGCGTTGCACGCACGTTCGCCGATTCGGTGAAACCTTCGCTCGACGCCTGGTTCGGCAGCGGTTTCGAACGGCTGTGCCGCGAGGCACTGCCGTTGATATACGCCCGAGAAGGCGTGGCCGCGGCGTTCGAGGTCGGCGAATTCTGGAGCAAGGACACCCAGATCGACGTCGTGGGCTTGCGGGCCGACAACTGGACGGACCTCGGCGAATGCAAATGGGGTCCGGTGCGCTCGCCGAAAGCCCTCGAAGACGAACTCGCGCGAAAAATCGGACGCTATCGAAACGGCCGTGGTGCGACGCTGAACAAGCGCTACTTCGTACGCCGCAAGCCAGCCTCTCGAGCAGACGACCCAAGCTGGTATTCGCTAGACGATCTGTATGCGTTGGCTTGAAGCCGACGCTCAGGCATTCGCGCTCTGAAACTTGCTCCCCGCCTGTGCTTTCGACATGTCGAGAACCTTGTCCATCTGCGGTTCCAAGGTCTCGAACGACGCGTCGACGCCGAGATCGACGCCCTCGTTGGTATACACCATGTTGGATGAGAAACGACCGCTCATGGCCTGGATGATCCGTCCGTTTGGCGCGTCCTCGCCCGCCAGGTAAAGCACTGCGGGACTGACCAGCCCGGGGTGGTTGCCCGGATTCGGGTTCTCGGGATCGATCGTGCTACCCGGCACGCTCGCGGTCATGCGTGTGGCCGCTCCAGGAGACAGGCAGTTCGTCCGAAGGTTGTGCGAAGCCCCCTCCCGGGCGAGGTTGTTCATCAGGCCGACCATGCCCATCTTCGCGGCACCGTAGTTCGACTGCCCGAAACTGCCGAAGATGCCCGACACGGAGGAGGTGAAGATCACCCGCCCGTAGTTCTTCTCGTACATGATCGGCCAAGCGTGCCAGGTGACGTAGGCGGTGCCGTTCAGATGCACGTTGATCACCAGGTCCCATTCATCGAGCGACATCTTCTTGAACGACTTGTCGCGTAGGATTCCGGCGTTGTTGACCAGGATGTCCACGGTCCCGAACGCGTTGACAGCGTCCTCGACGATACTCTTCGCACCGTCCCGGGTGGCAACGCTCGCCTTGTTGGCGACCGCTTGGCCGCCGTTGTCGCGGATCTCCGCCACGACGCGGTCTGCCATGTCACCCTGACCGCTGCCGTCAACATTGCCGCCTAAGTCGTTCACCACGACCTTGGCGCCGTGTTCGGCGAGTAGCAGCGCGTGACAGCGTCCTAGCCCGCCGCCTGCTCCCGTCACGATGGCCACACGTCCATCCACGCTCATTGCGTATCTCCCCTAGCGTCGAATCAAAGGCGCGCAAGAATACTGGAAAAGGCTCAAGCCGGGCTACCGGCGGGCACGACCTCGAAGCCTTGGCCCACAAAGTCCTCGTCGAATGCGAACGCCTGCAACACGCGTAGATCCTGCATCACGACGAAGCTCGTCCAGTCGGTGAGACTGACCCGTCCTCTTGACGCGGCCAGCAGGGATTGCATGGCTCGTTTGAGCAGTCTGCCCGTGCCGCCGAGTGATTGTCGTCGTCCACCACCAGGAAGGCGTATAGGGCGGACGATAACGCCCTGCCCCCTGATCGTCGCTACCGGAACGCCGAGATGATCTCTTCCTCGTACTGCTTGAGCCGCTCGACGCCCCCCACGCCGCCGAACATGATCTCCGCGATGCCCGCATCCTGGAACTCGCCGATGCGATCGACGATGTATTGACGCGGTCCCGCCACCGTTCCCGGTCCCAATCCCTTGACGACCCGTTCGATCAGCGATTTGTCCTCCGTCAGGTAGCACGGCATCAGCAGCGTGCGCCGGATCTCCGCGGGATCCCGCCCCGCGTCCTCGCAGTGCTGCTCGAGGATGCCTGCCTTGTACTGGTAGTACTCCAGCGACATGCCGCCGCCGGCCCAGCCGTCGAGGTTCATGACATCGCCGTGCCGGGCGAGCGTCCTAAGCGTTCGCTTCGGCCCCGTGCCGCCGACCATGATCGGGATCGGCTTGTCGTAGGAGCCTGGGGACAGCCGGGCGTTGTCGAGATCGTAGTACGTACCGTGGTAGTCCACCGGCTCGTCCGAACGAATCAGGAGACGGAGCAGTTCGCAGGCTTCCTCGAACCGGTCCTGGCGTTCCTTCATCGACGGGAACGTCCAGCCGTAGGCCTCGTGTTCGCGCTTGTACCAGCCGGCCCCGATGGCGAGGGTGAAACGCCCCTCGGTGGCCGTATCGATGGTCCCCGCGATCTTCGCGACCAGGGCCGGGTTGCGGTACGTGTTGCCCAACACCAGGTTGCCGAGCCGCAGCTTCTTCGTCATGCCCCCGGCGACGGCGATCGCGGCAAGGCCTTCGAAGGCGGTCATCGCCTCCTGCTCACGGTTGGCACCCGGCGGAATGAAGTGGTCGGCGAACCAGACGCTGTCCCAGTCGCCGGCCTCCATGGCTTCCACGGACACGCGAATGTCCTCCCAGGATGTTCGGTAGACGTTTACCTGTACTCCGAAGTCCAAGACTCTCTCCTCAATCGATTACACGTAGGGTGGCGACACCCGCGCGGCGTACATCGGCGCTCGGCAGACCCCCCTCAACTCACCTTATTCCGATTCGGGTTCGCCCGTCCAATTCGATTGGCGACGAACGAGTCGACGCAACCCGTCAGCGATAGTCTTCCGCACAGTCCAGGGGCGCGAATCCCACCGCTTCCTCGGCATGCTTGAGATCGCGGTACCCCCATCGGTTCCGGGAGTTCGCGAACAGGACATCGTATTTGAGCTCCATGGGCGCGAACACGCAGCGCTCGATGGCCTCGGTAATGTCGCGTTGCGAGCACCACACGGCGAAGTCCCTTGGTCGCGAGGGTCGATCGGCGGCATTGACGAAACCGATGCGGATGCACAGCACAGAAAGGGCCGTCGTGTTGGCGTAGTGACGGCAGATGGCTTCTCCCCACACTTTCGTCGCCCCGTAGACGCCACGCGGTCGGGTCGCCATGTCGTGGCGGATCATCGGCCATTCGCCAAGCACGTCGTCGTAGCGCGCTTCGGCCAGCGACTTGTACGGTTCCACCTGCTCCCAGCCCGCCACCGTGGCCCCACTGCTCGCAAAGATCACGCGCTTGCAACCCGCGTCATTGGCCGCTTCCAGCACGTTGCGGGTGCCGACGATATTGGTTTGGAGTAACTCCTCCCAAGTGAAATTGTCGCCTGCCTTGGCAGCCAAGTGGACCACGACCTCCTGACCGTCGAAGGCGGGCCGGATCGCGTCAAAGTCGGCGAGATCGGCCTGCGTGGTCGGTATACCGTCGACCGCCTGCCGATTGAGGGCCGAGAGCCGCCCCCGCGACTCGAGCCGCTCGCGGACCAGGCCGCCGATCAACCCGCTCATACCGGTGACGAGAATGTTCACGATGCGCGTACCCTATCCTTGGTTGGGGACGGGCTAATCCCGTCCTGGTGCCCTACGGGCGGGATCGAGAATGCTGGCGCATTCTCGGGCCATTTCCTAGCCCGCATTTCTCACCAGCGGCCGCGATGATCGCCGAGGATTTTGGTTCCGTGTGCGTGCTCGCGACCGAAAGC
>CAZJRX010000039.1:0-14826 GCA_964548145.1 uncultured Pseudomonadales bacterium
CGGAACACTCCGGCTGCCACTGACACCAAGATTAGGGGTTGACGGAGCACTAGGGTCCCAGGCAGGTCGCGGGTGCCGCACCGCGAACTCGCCCTGCAGCAAACGTCAACCCGTTTCTGACGCGGCACACTAGGTGCCAGCGCGGCGGTGACGGCGGCGGCATTCGTACTATGCTTGCCGCTTTGTCACCGGAATCAGTCCATGGCGCTCGACATTGAAACCTGCGACCACCTCCTTTCCACCACGCGAGCTGTCCGCAAACGGCTCGACCTGACGCGCCCGGTCCCGCGGAAGGTTATCGATGCGTGTCTTGAACTCGCGATCCAGGCGCCCACCGGGTCGAACACGCAGAACTGGCGTTGGGTGGTGGTCGACGATTCGGCGAAACGCAAAGCCCTCGCGGATTTGTACCGGAGGGGCGGCGAAGCCTATCTGACCGGCGCCAGCGAACGTGCCGACGCGGGTGGCGATGCGCAGACCGCCCGGGTGTTCAGTTCGGCGCTGTACCTGATGGAGCACCTCCACGAAGTGCCCGTCCATGTGATCCCGTGCCTGGCCGGACGACCGGGAGAGGGGGCTGGCGTCACGGCGCTGGGCGGCTACTTCGCATCGATCTATCCCGCCGTGTGGAGTTTCCAACTGGCCCTGCGAGCCCGCGGTCTGGGCTCGTGTCTGACGACTCTGCACCTCGCCTTCGAGAAGGAGGCCGCCGAGATCCTCGGTCTGCCCGAGCATATCGTCCAGACGGCGCTGATTCCGGTCGCCTATACGCTCGGCACGGATTTCCGGCCGGCGAAACGACCCCCGGCGGCGACCGTCACCCATTGGAACCGCTGGCAAGACTGATTTCCGTCGGCCGTGACCGAACTCTGCCAACTCACCGCCACCGAACTGCGCGGCCTCGTCGCGCGGCGCGAGGCGAGTTGCCGAGACGTGCTTGAGGCGCATATCGACCGTATCGACGCCGTCGATCCGACGCTGAACGCCATCGTCACGAAGACCTATGAGCTTGCCAGGCGGCGAGCCGACGATCTCGATCGCGACCCCGAGGGCCAGGGGCCGCTCGCCGGACTGCCGATCGCCCACAAGGATCTGCTGGCCACCCGGGGCATCCGTACGACCTACGGGTCGCCGCTCTACGCCACGCATGTGCCGCAGGAGGATGCGCTGATCGTCGAGCGGATGCGCAACGCCGGGGCGCTCGTCGTGGGCAAGACCAATGCACCGGAGTTCGGCGCCGGCTCGCAGACCTTCAACCGGGTCTTCGGCGCGACCCGCAATCCCTACGACCCGACCAGGACCTGCGGTGGCAGCAGCGGCGGTGCCGCCGTGGCGTTGGCTGCGCGCATGATCCCCATCGCCGACGGCAGCGATACGGGCGGCTCGTTGCGCAATCCGGCGGCATTCTGCAACGTTCTCGGTTTCCGGCCTTCGCCGGGACGGGTGCCGTCGATTCCGGGCGATCCGTTCTCGGATTTGTCGACGGCGGGGCCCATGGCGCGAACGGTGGACGACCTGGCGTTGCTCTTTTCGGTTCTTGCCGGCCCCGACCCGCGCGTGCCGAACTGCCTACCCGAGCCCGGCGACCTATTTCGTTCGGTCGCGCCCGTCGACCTCTCGAATCTCCGAATCGCCGTGACGGAGGACTTCGGCGGCCTGCCCGTGGAGGGGGCGATTCGCGAGGCGATCCGATCCTTGCGAGACACCGTTGCCGGGGCCGGTGCCACGGTGGTCGAAGCATTCCCCGATCTCGCCGACGCCCGGCGGATCTTCCACATTCTGCGCGCAACGGGATTCCGGCGGCGGTTCGGCCCTTTGAGCGAAGCCGACAAGGCCGAGCTCAAGGACACCATCCGCTGGAACCTGTCCGCCGGCCTCGAATTGACGCTCGCCGACTACGACTGGGTCTACCCGGCGCGCACCGCCCTGGTCGCCCGGGTTGGCGAGTTCTTCCAGGATGTGGACCTGCTCATCGGTCCGACGACCCAGGTACAGCCGTTCGACGTGACCACCGATTGGGTGCGTGAGGTGGACGGGACACCCATGTCGACCTACATCGAGTGGATGGAGAGTTGTAGCTGGATCACGGTGACGTGTTGCCCGGCGTTGTCGATTCCGGCGGGATTCAGGAACGGCCTGCCGGTGGGCGCCCAACTGATCGCCCCGCTCCGGGAGGACGCCTTCCTGCTGCGCGCGGCCAAGAGCGTCGAGGCGGTTACGGGCTATGCATCACGGATGCCGCCGTAGCGGATTGCCGCGAGGTTGTTCCGGTCAATCGATCAGTAGTGGTATCGACATTGGACGACGATGCACCGGCCGCTCTCGACCTTGTAGCACCCCGGTCGACGTCCGATGTCACGGCGTCGAGATCGTCGGATCCGCGCTCACACGCACCAGCGTCTTGCCGAAGTTGCCACCGCTCAGCATTGCGCCAAACGCCGCTGGCGCCTGATCGAGGCCGTCGCGGATGTCCTCGCGGTACTTGATCCTTCCGTCCTGGATCCAGCCTGCCATCGCGCCCAGGAACCGGTCCTGATGGTCGGCAACGAAGTCGCGGACGAAAAGGCGATGCACGGCAACGTTCTGACGGTCGAAGACGGTCCTGCCGGTGTCCGTCCAGACGGTGCCGGCGTCTCGTCCGTCGGTGTTTCCGTATTGCGAGATCATGCCGCACAGGGAGATCCTCGCGTTCCGGTTGAAGAGCGGCAGCACGCCTTGGAACACGTGCCCGCCGACGTTCTCGAAGTAGATGTCGACACCATCCGGGCAGGCTCTGCGGAGATCGTCCGGATAGCTCGGGGAACGATGGCATACGCAGTCATCGAGACCGAGATCATCGATCACGAAGTCGCACTTCGCGGTTGTGCCGGCTATGCCGACCACCCGGCAGCCGTGCAGCTTCGCGATCTGCCCCGCCGCCTGGCCGACGCCGCCGGACGCGGCGGAAACCACGACGGTCTCGCCGGGCTGCGGCCGACACTGGACGACGACGCCGGCGTAGGCGGTCAGTCCCAGCATGCCCAGGATGCCCACGGCCGTGGAAATCGGCGCGGTCGCCGGGTCGAGTTTGCGCGGGAACATGTAGCCGAAGACGTCGATGCCTTCACCCGTCAGACCGTATAGCTGCCAGCCGTTGGTGTTGAAAAGAAGGTCGCCGGGTCGGTATGCGTCGTTCTTGGACTCGACGACCTCGGCGACGGTTCGGCCATGACACACGTCGCCCACCGCTTCCACGCCGCCGCGCCGGCGCCCCCACTGGTAGGGGTCCAGGGAAAGATAGATCGTACGGGTCAGGGCCTGGCCCTCGGCCGGCTCGGGCATCGCTTCGTCGCCGAGGACGAAGTCACCCTCAGTCGGCCATCCGGCGGGCGGGCGTCTCGCCAGTCGCCAGACACGGTTCATGGGACGTCGCCCGCCGGTGCCGGCAGATCGTCGTAGGCGCTGGTTCCCAAACGGAACACGAGTTCGCTGACCCGCGCAGGTCCGACGACCACCTCGCCCTCATCGACCCTCGGCCGGAAGCGCCACGACCGCACGGCGTCGAGTGCGGCGGCGTCGAACACGCCGGGCGGGTCGGCTTCCACCACGACGGCATTGGCAACGGTGCCTTCGACGGTGACGTCGTACCGAACGACGACGCGTCCTTCGATGCCGGCGGTCCTTGCTGCGGCGGGATAGACCAGGTCGGTGCCACCGATGAACTGCGGTTCCCGGGACGGCGAGGCACAGCCGGCGAGGGCCAGTGCGAAGACTAGCGGGGGCACCACAGCTCGACGAGTGATGATCATATTACGGCATCGCAAATGCGACCAAAGTGAGAGCCTGTTGCCGCGTTATAGCGACCTAGCATCGGTACGGTGACGGCGCGCGGCATGACGACAAGATACCGGATTCCGAACCGTCCCGAGTACGCGGCAATTCGCCGGCGTCCCCGTGACAATCGGTGGTGTATGTCGACAGATCGGCTCATTGGACGGGAGGGTGCCATGATTTCAGTCGGGGAAACCGCACCGGATTTCACCTTGCGACGGGTCAGGGATTTCCCTGATTGCTCGCCGCTAGGAGACCGGTTGTGCTGCCCGGATGCTCGATCGGGACCGGTGGACCTCGTACAAGGTCGTCGCGCTCGTCGTCGTTGCGGTCCCCGCAACGGCCCAGAACGCGTCGATTCCCTACTTCCCTGCGGCCGGTGATGCCCACCGGCAAGGATTCGTCCGGCTCGTTAACCACGCATCGCAGGGCGGTGAAGTGACGATTCACGCCACGGACGACGCCGGCACGACCTACGATCCCATCTCGTTGATGTTGAATGCGGACCAAGTGGTCCACTTCAATTCCGACGACTTGGAAGATGGCAACGTCGGCAAGGGCATCGCAACCGGTACAGGTCGAGGCGAGGGCGACTGGCGTCTCGCCATCTTGAGCGATTTCGATCTGGAAGCGCTTGCCTACATTCGCACCGGCGATGGATTCCTGACGCCGATGCTCGACGTCGTGCCGGGTATTGGCAACAGGCATCGGGTACCGATCTTCAACCCGGGACGCAACGCCGATCAGGTAAGCGAACTGCGTTTGGTCAACCCGGGATCCGCGGACGTCGAAGCAACCTTGGTCGGTATCGACGACCAGGGGAACCGTGCGCAACTCGTCTTGGCGATTCCAGCCGGCCGCTCTCTACGGGCGACCGCCCGGGATCTCGAGTCCGGTGTGACACCGTCGACCTGGCCCAACGGAGCGCTGATCGACGGAGCGCTGGGCGAGGGAACAGGCAAGCGGCAATTGGTCCTAACCACCAGTGATGTGATCGTCGTGATGAGTCTGCTATCTACCCCGACGGGTCACGTCACCAACCTGTCCGACGTGGCAACACTGCGTTGGCGCGGCGTGGTCGTCGAACCGCCATCGCGGTGTCCGGGACATGCCTACGACCGGGACGAATACGGATCTCGCTACCGCTCAAAGGAGGACGACATCGTCGACGAGTTGGGCGCCATCTACGGACCCTACAGCGGCAGGTGTTACGAATCGACGAGCGAGACCACCATCGATCACATCGTCGCCCTACACGAGGCGCACCATAGCGGCATGTGCTTTGCGGACACGGAAACGAAGCGGCGATTCGGGGGCGACCTGCTCAATCTGACCTTGGCGGCCGGGGAACTCAACGGTGCGAAGGGTGCGTCGGACGCCTTCGACTGGATGCCGGAGCGAAACCGGTGCTGGTTCGCCGAACGCGTACGCTCGGTCAAGCTCAAGTACGGCATGACCGTCGACCGCGACGAGGCGGCGGCGTTGGAACGGGTGCTCGCCGGTTGCGAGTACACCGACATCGTTAGGCCGGCGTGCGCTGAATAGATCAGGCCATGGTCGTTCGCCAAAGGCGCGGGCGCGAGCTCATGCGGCGGTCTCTTCCAGGCAGCGGTCACCCATCAAACTACGGACCAATGCGCCGAGCCGTTCCAGTTCTGCGTTTGGCATGGCGGGATCGAACGGCAGGTAGAGGGCGTTGGCAAGCCGTTCGGCGCCGGGCGTCGGCACGTCGTCGTCGCAGACAACGTCCAGCCGTCCCGAAATGGCGTCGAAGCCGTGATCGCGAAGATGCGTCGACAGGGCTTCCGGGTGATCCGTGAGCACCGGGAACATCCAATACCCGTGCGGTTCGGCTGCGCGGGCTGGAACGGCGGTGTCGGGACCTAGGGCGGCCATCAAGGTCCGTCCCGGCTCGATGCGGCGGGAAACCGGTGTCATCCCCTGCTGCAACCTGTGCGCCAGCGTCGCGACGAGCGCCGCGCACGGACGTCGGCGGATACTCTCGATGAACGACTCGTCCGGGACGTTCCGGGTCAACCGGTGGATCCACTGATTCGCATCCGCGCCGAGAGCGTCCGCGATGGCGAAGACGATTCCCAGCGCGTGGCGTTGCGATGCGGCCTTCAAGACCCCGTAGAGCAGGACGCGACGCAGGTACTCGCCGGTCGGCTGGACGCTGTCGTGGGCGGCGATGCGTCGCATTTGAGAGTACGTGCCACGATCCCGGACACGCGCCAGCGCGCCGCCGAGCGCCGTGGCGGTCTTGGTGGGGCCGAACGAGAACAGCGACAGATCCGCTCCGGGATGTCCGGTCCAATCCGGACCCGCATACGCCTGGGCGCAGTCTTCCACGATCGCGATGCCGTGTCGGCGGGCTACGGCTACCGCCGAATCAAGATTCGCACGCCCCCCGAAGAGGTGCGCGAGCACCAGGATCTTCGTACGTTCGCTGATGCGTCGCTCGATTGCGCCGTCGTCCCAGGTGGCCGTGGCGGGATCGATGTCGAGCGGCACGGCGTGCAGTCCATGGTGCCGGGCGATGCGCGGCATGTCGGGCACGGTAAGCGCGGAAAAGACTATCTCGGCGCCCGGTTCCCGGTAGCGCTTCGCGCGCAGGTAAAGGTCGAAGGCGGAGCGCGCCGTGAGACACGCGACGCTGTCCGGCGCCGCCGAGAAGAGGCGTTCCACTTGCGCCCAGGGTTCCTGGATCGGCGGCGACAGGCATGCGCCCAAGGCGTATGCCCAGTCCGACCAATCGAGGTCGATTCCCTTGCAGGGCCACATCGTCTTCACCGGAAGAGCCCTTGCTGCTGCGGCGGCTTGCCGAAGTCGGTTGCCAAGCCGCGGGTTCCGACTACCTACGCGTGACTGCGCAACACCCGCCCGGATCGCTCGCCGGTGTGCTCGTCATCGCGAAGCATCACCCGGCCGTTGACCAGCGTCGCCTGGTACCCGCCCGCCCGTTGTACCAGCCGGCTCTTGCCGTGCGGGAAATCCCGGACCACCTCCGGCTGCCGTTCCGCGACCCGATCCGGATCGAGGACGTTGATGTCGGCCTTCATGCCCGGCTTGAGCGTGCCGCGGTCGGTTAAGTCGAGAACACGGGCGGCAGCGCCGGTCATGCGGCGGACGGCCTCGCTGAGCGACAACTTGCCTTCGTCCCGCACCCAGTGGCTGAGCAGAAACGAAGGCCAGCCCGAGTCCATGATCTGCGACACGTGGGCGCCGGCGTCACCGAGTCCCGGCACCACCCAGTCCCGTGCCATGAGCGTTTCCACGGCATCGAACTTCGTGTTGAAGAACGGTCGGTGGAAGACTGCGGCGCCGTCGCTTTCGAGCACCAGGCGGAGCCAGGTTTCGGCGGGATGTTCGCCGCAGGACTCAGCCAACGCCGCCAGATTGTCCTCGGGCGGCTTTGTGTAAACGGGTCTTGCGGCATCGCCCATCCAGCGCAAGCCACGGGCGAAGCCGATGCTTCCCGGATCGGCCTTTGCGGCGTCGACCAGTTCGTCGCGGAACGCTTCGTCGCGGATCGCGTCGAGGCGTTCGTCGACATCGATTTCGCGCAGCCGCCGCCAGGCCGGGAAGAAGATGTTGGTCTTCAGCGTCGACACGAATCCGCCGGGACGCGGCACGGTGACGCCGTAGATCTGGCAGCCCTCGGCGCGCAGATCCTCGACGACCTGGTGCGGGTCCTCGAACCGGAACGTCTCGGTCTCAACCACGCTGAACAGAACGCGGCCGCCACCGGCGCGTGCCTGGCGGCCAAGCAGATCCAGATCCCTTTTGATTGCCTTCGCGGCGTACCAGGGGACGTTCTGCATCAAGCCGTTGTTGCTGCCGACCTGCCGGGCGATGGCTTCGAGTTCCTCGGCCTCGGCGAACGTACCGGGAATCGACCGGCCGTCGGGAAGCCGGTGACCCGGCAGGCGATTGGTGGAGAAACCGATGGCACCGTCCTTGACGGACTGGCCAGCGACCCGGGCGATCTCGGCGATCTCATCGGGCGTCGGATTCTCGTCGATGCCCCTGTGGCCCATGACGTAGAACCGCACCGCGCCGTGGCCGACCATGCCGGTCACGTTGATTGCCGGGTCCATCGAATCCAAGGCGTCGAGATACTCGCCGTAGGTCTCCCAGTTCCAGGGCAGGCCGGACAGGATGGCTTCCCGGGGGATGTCCTCCACGGTCTCCATCATCTCGGCGAGAAACTGCCGATCGGTGGGTTTGCAGGGCGCGAACGTCACGCCGCAGTTGCCGAGCAGGGCGGTCGTGACGCCGTGCCAGGAGATCGGCGTCAGAAGGGGATCCCAGCCGATCTGGGCGTCGAGATGGGTGTGCAGGTCGATGAACCCCGGCGTCACGACGAGCCCATCGGCCCGGATCTCTTGTTTTCCTCGTTCGGCCACCTTGCCGATGGCTGTGATGGTGTCGCCGTCGATGGCGACATCGCCACTGAACGGTTCGCTGCCGGTGCCGTCGATGATCCGGCCGTCGCGAATGACTAGGTCGTGGCCCATTGTTTCTCCCTGTTGAATACGCTGCGGTCGGTTTACCAAGTTGCAGCGAACGAGACCCGCTCTCACGGTTCGTACAAGAATACGTTATTCGGAAAGCTGCCGACCGGCGGCGTATGGAACCGATCCCGGTGCCGCTCTACAACAGGGTTGACCGCCCCGTGCCGAGGTCGAGCAGGGTTCGGTCACTGATCCTCGTCCGGACGCTCCTCGGCATCCACGTTCACCAGGTCCCAGCGGATGCGGACCGGTCGTTCGATGCTAAGTTCGCTGATTCCCTTCGTGGTGCGCTCGCCGTCGACCGACAGGGCCCAGAAAGCACCCCTGGGGGCCTTGACCCCACACAGGCTGGTGACGAAGACCCCCACCCCCGGATAGCGCCGGTATTCCAGTTCGACGACCTCTTCCATGAAGTCGACGGCGCTCGTACCCGCCGCCACCTTGCGAGTTATCGAGACCTCGAGTTCGCTGTCGGTCAATGCATCGCGTATTTCCAGGTGGACGGTATGCGCCGGTAGGTCTTTCGCGGCAGTGGCCAGCGCCAGGCACGTGACGCAGATGAGATGCCAGGCGCGTGGGCGCATGGGCACGCTTTAGGCGCGTATGGCCCGATACCCGCCAATGCGCCGCCGCGCGAATTCGTACCCGCCGAACAGGATCGCCGCGTAGCAGACGTTGCCGAGGATGGTCCACTTGAGGAACGGCAATCCCGCCACGTAGCTTGCCGCGAGACCCTCGATGGTGGGGGGGTAGGCATGGGTGAAGCACCAGACGGCGGCGTTGGTCGTCAGGTAGAAGCCGATCCCGGACAGCACGGCTACCGTACCCAGGCGGATCGCGCCGGCGTCGGCGAGGAAGCGTCGCGCGACGAGCGGCAACAACAGCGAGCCGTACACCACCAGCATCACGCCGGTGTCGTAGAAGCCGAGGAAGGTGTCGCCGACGGCCATGCCCAGGCCGACCACGACGACCGTCTGCCAACGGTGGCGAAAGAACGCGCAGCCGAACATGGCGATCGCCGCCGCGGGCGCGAAGTTCGGCGGGTGCGGCAGCAGGCGCGCCACCACGCAAAGGGCGATTAGTGCGGCGGCGACGCCGAGCAGCGCTCTCAGTTGCGAATCACGCGTCACGATGGCTCCGGGTCCGCTTTCGGCTGCCGATCATAGCGCAGCGTTCGTGCTGCCCGCCTTGGCCGATATTCACTGGAACGTGCACACGCCTTGGTCTATGACGATGGCACCGTCCTGGTTCGTGGTGCGGAAGAGGGCGCGTTGGCCGTCGGCCCACATCGACACCGTCAGCGTGTCGCCGGGGATTACCGGCTTCGAAAACCGCGCGTTCATGGATCGGAACCGGGATGGATCACCGCCGCAGAGACCGTGCAGCAGCGCGCGTCCGGTGAACCCGTAGGTGCACAGACCGTGCAGGATGGGTTTGTCGAAACCGCCGCGTGCCGCGAACGACGGATCGGAATGCAGGGGATTGCGATCTCCCGACAGGCGGTAGGTCAGTGCCTGGTCGTCGCGGGTCGCATAGGTCACCTGGTGGGTGGGCTCGGCGTCCGGGTACTCGAGACGCGCCGACGGACCTCGATCGCCGCCCCAGCCGCCTTCGCCCCGGCAGAAGAGGCTTGAACGGGTCTTGAGCAGGGGCTTGCCGGTTGCCTTGTTCACCGACTCGGACTCGAACTCGAGTACCGCGGCACTGCCCTTGTCCCATATGCCGGCCACTCGGCCGCGGCTCTCGACCTCGCCGTCGGGGGGATCTCGTCGAGCAGTTCGATGCCTTGTTCGCCGTGGACCATCAGGGCAGGGTTGAAGCTGCCCACCTTGTTCATCGGTGTGCCGCCGCCGCCGATGATCACGGCGAAGGTCGGGAAGACCCGCTGCGCGAGGTCGTGCGTGTTCTCGGTGGTGAAGGCCAGTTCATCGGTGCCTGCGCCGATTCCGACGGCATACAACAGCGCGTCCTTCGACGTCCATGACCGGGACACCGGGCCGCCGGTCTTGCCGACGGCGTCTGGATTGATGGGCATGAGTCTCCCCGCAACGTGGCACGAACCGCCAATTGAAACACGAACCGGCGGTGGTAGGGTGGATGCGACCTCGACGGAGGCCGCCCTTCGGCGTGCTACAGTAGCTCGGCCCGAGCCACTCGCTTACCGCACGTCGTGGTGCGCGGGGATGTCGCGACCCCCCGGGCGCTTTCCCAATGGGGCGAACGTGGCATTCGGTGAAGACGACATCGTGCTGGGCAACGGCATTGGCGGTGAACCGGTTTCGGTACCGACGGCTAATCCGACGGGTTTCTACCAGGCCATCACCGAACCTCAGGCGATGGAACCCGCGGTGATTCTCGGTTGCCTATTCGCGCCGCCAGGCACCGGTCCTTGGCCGGTCGTGATCGTCGTGCCGGGCAGCCTCGGTGTTGCGCCATCGCACGTCTTCAAAGCCGAGCTACTGACCGACGCCGGCATCGCGGCCTGCGTCATCGACCCGTTCGGTGGTCGGCGCGTCACATCCACGGTTGCCAACCAGGCGCAGTATTCGTTCGCGGCAAGCGCTTGGGACGTTCTCGCGACCGCCACGCTGCTGCACGATCGCGAAGACATCGACTCGTCGCGCATCGGCGCCCAGGGACATAGCCGAGGCGGCTCGGCGGTGCTGTCGGCGGGCCTGGTCGATACTGCGGGCGTGTCCCTCCACGCGGTCTATGCGGCCTACCCGTGGTGCGGACAACAGTTCGAGCGCCCGGATGTGGGGGACACGATCATTCGTGCCGTCATCGGGGACCGCGACGAATGGTGCCTGCCACAGCAGGTCCAGGCACACGTCCACGCGATGCGACTGGCAGGAAACGATGCCCAGTTCCGCTTGTTCCCCGGTGCCCACCACAGTTTCGATCGCGACACGCCGCTTGAACTCATCGAGGATGCCGCCGTCGCGCCGGGCGCGCCGACGATCTACTTGCGTGACGATGGCGCGGCGATCCACCCGGCGACCGGCGTTGCCGATCCGAACCTCAGTGAACGGGAGGCGATGATCTACGGCCTGAAGGCGGGATACGGGCGAAGGGGAGCGCATATCGGTACCGAGGATGACTTTGCCGAGCAGTTCCACGACGACATGATGGCGTTCTGGCGACGGGCAATGGCCAGGCACTTGCCGGCGTCGTAGCCCCGGCCGCACGGAAATAGGCGGTAGAATCGCCGGTTCGATCAAGATGGAGGGACAAGGGTGAACCGAACCTTGAGAGGCGCCACCGCCGTCGTCGGCGTTGGCGAGACCACCTACTACAAGCGCGGCCAATCGCCGGATGCCGAGTTCAAACTGGCGCTGAAGGCGATTCTCGCCGCCTGCGAGGACGCCGGAATCTCCCCGAAGGAGGTCGACGGCTTCGCGTCGTTCTCCAACGACCGCAGTGATCCGTCGCGGCTCGCCAACGCACTCGGCATCCACGACCTGCGCTTCTCCAACATGCAGTGGGGCGGTGGCGGCGGCGGCGGTTCGGCGGCAATCGCGCATGCGGCGTCGGCGGTTGCGACCGGTCTCGCGGAATGCGTGGTGGTGTTCCGTGCCCTGGCGCAGGGCCAGTTCGGCCGCTTCGGGCAGGGTCCGCGCAGCAACGTGGTCTCGGGCGCAGGCGCGTTCACCGTGCCCTACGGCCTCATGTCGCCCGCCCAGAGCTTCGCGATGAAGGTGCAGCGGTTCATGCACGACCACGGCGTCGAGCAGCAGGCGCTCAGGGCGATTTCACTCGCCTCCTATCACCATGCCCAGAACAATCCGCGTGCCGTCATGTACGGCCGACCTCTCGATGCAGCGAAATACGACGCGTCGCGGTGGATCGTGGAGCCGTTCCACCTTTTCGATTGTTGCCAGGAGAATGACGGTGCCGCCGCGATGATCATCGTCCCCGCCGAACGGGCCAAGGACTTCGACCATGCCCCGGTCTACGTGCTGAGCGCCGTCACCGGTTCCCATTACCGGGCAGGTGCCTCGGTACACAACACGCCGGACTACGCCACCTCGAACTTCAAGACCTGCGTGCCGCGTCTTTACGACATGGCCGGTTGCGGCCCCGGCGATGTCGACGTCCTTCAGTGCTACGAGAACTTCACCGGCGGCGTGCTGATGAGCATGGTCGAGCACGGTTTCTGCGCGCCCGACGAATGCAACGAGTTCCTGACCGAGGAAAACCTCATCGCACCCGACGGCAAGCTGCCCACGAACACCAGCGGCGGCAACTTGGCCGAGTGCTACATGCACGGACTCGAACTCAACATCGAGGCGGTGCGGCAGATTCGCCGCACATCGCCGAACCAGGTGGAGGACGTCGACGTTTCGCTGGTGGTCTCTGGACCGATGGTGACACCGGTCAGTTCGTCGATCTTCGGCTCGGCGGCGACGGTATGAACGCCTACCTGAACCCCGGACTACCGAAGCCGGCACCCGCGCCGGATGGGCTGGATGCGCCGTACTGCGAAGCCGCGGCGGAGGAACGCCTGGTGATGCAGCACTGCCGGGCTTGCGGCGCCTGGCAGTGGGGCCCCGAATGGATCTGCCACAACTGCTTCTCCGAGGATCTCGCCTTCGACGAGGTTCCCTTGACGGGTCGCATCTACAGCTACGAGCGGGTCTGGCACCCCGTGCATCCCGCGTTGAACGAGCAGGGCCCCTACATCGTCGTGTTGGTCGAGTTCCCGGACCACGACGGCGCGCGCATGGTGGGCAACCTGGTGGGCGACCCCCGGCAGGAAGTGCAGATCGGCGCCCCGGTGCGGGCCGTCTTCGAGCATCACCGGGACGATGATCCGCCCCATACGCTGGTGCAGTGGGAAGTCGTGGCTTCGTGAGACCCAACCACCCCAGCTCCACGGGCATTCCGAACATGGCGGCTGGATCCGCCGCCGACGGACACGGATGGGTGCGGACACGAGCTTGATGATGGATAGATAGTTGGTCTAGTTTTTGGTCATGATTAGGGTCAACACGGCCGAAGTGAAGGCACGTCTCTCGCACTACCTCGAGCGAGTCGAAGGAGGCGAAACGATCGTTTTGTGTCGTCGCAATGTCCCGATCGCCGAGATTCGCCCGTTACCCAAGCGCCCCCGGGATCAGTGGCCGGTTGGGATCGACAGCGGTATGAGGGTGCCGTCGAGTTTTTTTGAACCGCTCCCCGACGACCTCCTCGACGCGTTCGAGGGAGGAGCGAATGCGGAATGAAACTGCTGCTGGATGCCTGCACGTTCCTTTGGCTGGCGGCTGACGATTTGATGTTGACCAAGACCGCTGTCGATAGCTGCCGCGATCCGCACAACGAAGTGTTCCTGAGCGTGTTGTCCGGGTGGGAAATCGCCATCAAACATCGACTCGGCCGTCTGCCGTTGCCGGAACCGCCGAACCGCTACATCGCCAGCCGGCGGGAATGGCTCGGGTTGGAGCCGCTCGAGTTCGACGAGACCAGCGCTGCCCACGACGCTCTGCTCCCTACCCACCCCCGGAATCCGTTCGACCGGGGACTCGTTTCCCAGGCGATCCTCAAAGGCATGATAATCGTGACCCCGGACGAGCAGATCGCGCGCTATCCTGCGCCTGTCCTGTGGTAGCGCGAGCAGGTCGGAATCGAGGAATAGGAGACCATGCTCACTAGACTCTCCTTGAGCAACGTGGGGCCAGCTTCGACCATGGAGGTCAGGTTCGGGAGTCGCGCGAACATATTCACTGGCGACAACGGTCTCGGCAAGAGTTTCATCTTCGACATCGCGTGGTGGGCTCTGACCCGTCGATGGCCCCACGAGGTGAATCCGGCCATGACGTCGGGATTCGTCGCGCGACCGAATGACCGGACCACGCCGGCAACTATCGGCTACGAAGGCACGGGCGGGACCACCGACGTCAGCTACGAGGCGACTTACGACCCATCGGAAGAAAAATGGACTGGCCCACCCGGCCGACCCTGGGTGCCCGGGCTTGTGGCCTACGCCCACGCCGATGGTTCGTTTTCCGTGTGGGATCCTGCCCGCAATGCCAGATTGGGTGCCTCGGACGAAGAACCCGACGAGCGACGACCCGCTTATGTATTGACGGATGCGCAGGTCTGGGACGGTTTGCGAGAACTTAGGGAGGGGAGAGCGATCCCGGTCTGCAATGGCCTCCTGGTCGACTGGGCGAATTGGATCAACGCACACAACGGCAACGCTCAGGCCATGGAGAAGGCCATCAAAGCGCTCTCGCCCGACCGGAACGAACACGAACTAGAGCCGGGCCCGCTGATGCGCGTTTCGATAGACGACGCGCGCGAGATTCCGACGCTAAAGATGCCGTATGCCGGGCCCGTGCCGATTCTGCACGCTTCTGCCGGTGTGCGTCGTGCGGTGGCATTGGCCTACATGCTCATCTGGGCATGGAGCGAACATCGCCTCGCGGCGGAGCGATACGGGGAGGCGCCCGCGACCAGCGTCATCCTCCTGTTTGACGAAGTGGAAAGCCACCTCCAT
>CAZJRX010000039.1:14836-18034 GCA_964548145.1 uncultured Pseudomonadales bacterium
TTCAATCCTGCGGGCGCTCAACGGCTTGGGGGAGACCCTATTCGAGGGTGCGGAACTCCAACTGCTCGTTTCGACCCATTCCCCGTTGGTGCTTGCTTCCGCCGAGTCTTGGTTCGATGCCGAACGGGACGCCTGGTTCGATCTCGACCTCGAAGGCGACCCGCCGAGCGTGCACCTTCGACATCGACAATACGCGCCCCTAGGTAGAGCGGGCTATTGGCTGACCAGCGAAGCATTCGACTTGGCGACGGATCGCGGCAACTTGGATGCCGAAGGCGCGATCTTGAGGGCTAGGGCATGAGTTTCGACGCCATGCTCATCGCCAACCGGGGGGAGATCGCCATCCGGATTGCGCGGGCGGCTTCCGAGCTCGGCCTGCGCGCGGTGGCCGTGTACTCGGAGGACGACGCGAGAAGCCTGCATATCCGGGCTGCCGACGAAGCCCGGTCGCTGGACGGCATCGGTGCTGCGGCCTACTTGGATGAAGAAGCCGTTGTGGCGGCCGCCAGGAACGCGGGCTGCGGCGCGATTCACCCCGGCTACGGATTCCTGGCGGAACGAGCGAGTTTCGCCCGTCGCTGCGCCGACGCCGGCATTGTTTTCGTGGGCCCGAAGACCGAACACCTCGAACTGTTCGGCGACAAGGGCCGGGCACGGGCTGCGGCAGTGGCTTCCGATGTGCCGGTGCTGAGTGGCCTAGACCGCGCCGTGTCGCTGGACGAGGCGAGGGACTTCCTGGCGTCGCTGAACGGCGGCGCCATGATCGTCAAGGCCGTGGCAGGCGGCGGCGGACGCGGTACCCGGGTCGTCGAGAACGCAGACGACTTGGAGGCGACCTATCAACGCTGCCAATCCGAGGCGCGGGCGGCCTTCGGCGTCGAAGATGTCTATGTCGAGGAGTTCCTGACCCGGGCCCGGCATGTCGAGGTACAGATCCTGGGCGACGATGAGGGCAACGTGGCCCATCTGGGCGAACGCGAATGCAGCGTCCAACGCCGCTACCAGAAGGTCGTCGAGATCGCGCCAGCGCCGTGCCTGGATGCCGAGTTGCGAGGCGCGATCATCGATGCCGCGGTTCGGTTTGCCCAGAACGAGCGTTACGCGAACCTCGGCACTTTCGAGTTCCTGGTGGATGTATCCGGCAACGTTGGTGATCGGCCCTTCGTATTCATCGAAACCAACGCCCGCCTGCAGGTCGAACACACCGTCACGGAGGAGGTCACCGGTGTGGACATCGTCCAGGCGCAGATTCGTCTCGCGCAGGGCGCTTCGCTCGCCGAACTGGGTTTGGACGACCCGCATGCCGCCAAGCCGCGCGGCTACGCCATCCAGACCCGGGTCAACATGGAGACGTTCGGCGAGGACGGCACGGTGCGTCCGGCCAGCGGGACACTCACCGCCTTTGAGGCGCCAACGGGACCCGGCGTGCGCACGGACGGCTTCGGGTACGCGGGCTACGCCACCAGCACGGCGTTCGACTCGCTGCTCGCCAAGGTCATCGCGCACTCCCCAGCCCGGGACTTCGCGGCGGCGATCGGCCGGATTTCACGGGCGCTGTCGGAGTTTCGGCTCGAAGGCGTCGGCACCAACATCCCGTTTCTGCGCAACGTGATCGCGCACGAGGACTTCGCGGCCGGCCGCGTGCATACCCGTTGGGTCGACGAACACATCGCCGAACTTGCCGTGCCGTCGGCGAACGCCCCGCAACGGTTTGCTGCGCCTGCGGTAGAGACGGAACCAGCGGATGGCTATGCCGGCGCCCGCGTGGACAACAGTGATCCGCTGGCGTTGTTCGACCACGACGCCAAGGTCAAGGCCGAACAGGTTTCGGCAGCAACGCCGCAAGCCGAAGAACCGTCGATCGCTGGGCCGGAGGGATCGACGGGTTTGAGTTCGCCGATACAGGGCACCATCGTCTCGCTGGATGTGGCGGTGGGCGACGAGGTCCGCAAAGGCCAGCCGGTGGCGGTGGTCGAGGCCATGAAGATGGAGCACGTCATCGCCGCCGACACCGACGGCGTCGTCCGCCAGGTAACGATGGCGGCAGGGGACGTCGTCCGCGAGGGCTATCCGATCGTCTTCGTCGAGGAAGCCGAGGTCAGCGGCGGCGCCGCGGCAAGTGCCGAGGAACTCGATCCCGACTACATCCGCCCGGACCTCGAACTCACCTACGAGCGCCACGCCTACATCCTCGACGAGAACCGGCCGGAGGCCGTCGCCAAGCGCTACGGCCGGGGCTACCGCATGCCGCGCGAGAACATCGACCAGCTTGTCGACCCGGGTTCCTTCAAGGAGTACTGGCCCCTGATCGTCGCCCGCCAGCACACGCGCCACGACATGGAGACACTGCGCAGGAACACGCCGGCGGACGGCCTCATCGCCGGGCTGTGCACCATCAACGCGCACCTGTTCGGCGAGGAGGCGGCGCGCGCCATGCTCGTGCACTACGACTACACCGTCCTCGCCGGAACCCAGGGTGGCCGGAACCACTACAAGCAGGACCGGATGTTCGAACTGGCGGAACGATTCCGCATCCCACTGATCCTCTTCGGCGAGGGCGGCGGCGGCCGTCCCGGGGACGACGCCAAGGGCCCGGGCGTCGCCTTCGACACCGACACTTTCACCCAGTTCTCGAAGCTCTCGGGCCTCGTGCCGTTGATCAGCGTCATCAACGGCCGGACCTTCGCCGGCAACACGGCGCTCGTCGCCTGCTGCGACGTGATCATCGCCACCGAGCGCACCACCGTCGCCATGGGCGGCCCCGCCATGATCGAGGGCGGCGGCTTGGGCATCTTCAAGCCCGAGGAAGTCGGCCCGATGTCCTTCCAGGTGCCGAACGGCGTCGTCGACCTGCTCGCCAAGGACGAGGAGGACGCCGTGGAAGTGGCGAAGCGGTATCTCTCGTACTTCCAGGGCTCGGTCGCCGAATGGGAGGCCCACGATCAGCGCCGATTGCGCCACGTCGTGCCCGAGAACCGGCTGCGGCTCTACGACATGAAGGAGATCGTGCACACCCTCGCCGACGTGGGTTCGGTGCTCGAGATCCGCGAGAAGTTCGGCATCGGCGTCATCACGGCGTTCATCCGGGTCGAGGGCCACCCGATGGGCGTCATCGCCAACAACCCGCACCACCTCGCGGGAGCCATCGACTCCGACGGGGCGGACAAGGGCGCCCGCTTCATCCAGTTGTGCGACGCG
>CAZJRX010000040.1:0-6483 GCA_964548145.1 uncultured Pseudomonadales bacterium
GATATGCAAAGGGTTTCGTCATGGCATCAAGCGGCTGGTGAGAAATGCGGGCTAGTGGATGCAACCACGCGCGGGTGCCTCGATAACGCGTTCGACCACGCCGTTGCGGACACCCAGGTAGCGGTCCCAGCGGTTCATCGTGATGTCCTGCTGGTGCGTGAGGACGAAGAAGGGATCCCCGACGGACAGGGCCCGGTCGCCCTGGAGCACAACGCCATGGTGGTCGATCGACGCCACCGTGAGGCCATCGGGACGCTCCACCGTCGGCAGGCCATTGGGCGCGCCGATCGCATCGATGGGGACATCGCCGACGTAGGTCTCGGCATCGCGCCGCTCGACGATGCGTCCCATGATCCTCGCCGCGAACCGAAATTCGGTCATGAACGCGTACGGCACCTCCATGACAATGTAGGTCCCGCCCTGTATCTCGTCGACCTCCGGATGCGTCGCGGCCACGTCGTAGGTCCACGACTCGCCGGTGGATACCAGCTCGACGGGCACGCCGGCGGCCTCGATGGCCCGTTTGACCTCGAGGACCCGGGCTATCCAGTGATTGCCCTCGGCAAAGCGTTGTTCCTCCGATGGTGGACGGACCTGCGGCACCTGGTGGCTCATCACGCCACGAAAGCGCAGGTTCGGCGCTCGCGTTGTCTGCTGCGCAAGCGCCACGGCTTGTTGGGTGGTTCGCACGCCGCCGCGCCCCATGGAGGTGTCGATCTCGATAACGATCCCGAGGGTCGCACCCGCTCGGCGCGCGCCGGCCGACAACCGGTCGACGTGAACCGCCGCGTCCACCGCAACGGTGGTGTCGACCCGCCTAGCGAGGGCGGCCAAACGGGCAATCTTGTCCTCACCGATGATCTGGTTCGCGATCAGGACGTTGCCGGCCCCGGCATCGGCGAACACCTCTGCCTCGGACACCTTGGCGGCGCAGATTCCGCCCACGGTGCCGCCGGCTGCAACCTGCATGGCGAAGATTTCGGGCGATTTGTGGTTCTTGCCGTGGGGCCGCAGGCGGATCGGCTTGTTCCGGTAGTGGTTCGCAATGACGGCGATATTGTGCTCGAGGGCATCGAGGTCGAGCACCAGCGCCGGGGTTTCGATTTCGTCAATCCGCATCAGAACGCGCCACGGGCCGTTATGGGCCAGACCGCTTGCACCATGCCATCGCGTGTCGCGTAGACGAAATCGTGCAGGGCGAAGACCGTGGCGACGTCCGCAGGAACGAGTTGCAGCCAGTCGCCGATGGCGATCGTTTCGTTGGCGGGGAACGACACGACGCCGTGCTCCGCGCTTCCGGCCGATGCCCTGCAGTGTTCCCGGCCAAGCAGCGTGGGATCCCCGAAGTCGCGAGCCACGGACTTTTGACCCGCGTCGAGAATCGCCCGTCCGGGTTCGGGAACACCGACCACCCGTGCTGAAACGGTGACGGCACCGTCGAGCCAGTCGTCACCGCAGAGTGGACGGTCGGGTTCCGACACCAGGGAAACCGTGTCGGCGAGCACCTGGGCGCGACGTCGGGCGGAGGATACGGATGTCATCGAACCCGGCAGCTGCGAAGACCTCGGCTTCGGCGATGCTGCGAACGGCGATTCCGCATACGCCTTGGGTCGCGGTCTGTAGTTTGGCGATGGCCGGTGTCTTGTGGATCCACGCCTCGACTCGCTTGGGATCTCCCGGATCCGCGAATCGTGCACCGTTGGCGTCGAACCTGGACAGGTCGAGTATCAGCGCCGGCGTGTCGAGTTCGCAGACACCCGTGCCGACGGGTTTCTCGATGGGATGCTGCAACGCGCTGCCGCTGGAGGTGAGTCCGGGTTAGAGGTACTTGTCGGTGACCGCGCCTTCCGATGCCGAGGACACGAGCGTTGCGTATTTGGCCAGCGTGCCGCGCTGGGCGTAGGCCTGCGGTCGCTGCCAATGGCGGCGGCGCTCGGCCAGCGCGGCGTCGTCGACGTCGACGTTGATCTCCCGCTGTTCGGCATCGACCGTGATGGTGTCGCCGTCCTGGACCAAGCCGATCGGACCGCCTTCGAACGCCTCGGGTGTGACGTGCCCAATGACGAAGCCGTGCGAACCGCCGGAGAATCGACCGTCGGTGATGAGTGCCACCTCCGCTGACAAGCCGCGGCCGTTGATGGCGCTGGTGGGGCTCAGCATCTCCCGCATGCCGGGTCCGCCTCTCGGGCCCTCGTAGCGAATGACCACGACGTCGCCGGCCTGCACCGTGCCGTCCATGATGGCGGCCATGCCGGCTTCCTCGCCGTGGAACACCCGGGCGGTGCCCGTGAATCGCAGACCCTCGTGGCCCGTGATCTTCGCGACCGCACCCTCGGGGGCGAGGTTGCCCCGAAGGATCACCAGGTGACCGTCCGGCTTGATGGGGTCGTCGAGGGGACGGATGATGCGTTGACCGTCGGGATAGGGCTCGACGTCGGCGAGGTTCTCCGCCAGCGTCTTGCCGGTAACCGTCAGGCAGCCGCCGTGCAGCAGACCGGCGTCGAGCAGGGTCTTCATAAGCGGCTGGATGCCCCCGATCTCGATCAATTCGGACATCGCGTATTTGCCGGCCGGACGCATGTCGGCAAGTACCGGCACGCCGCTGCCAATGCGCGTGAAGTCATCGAGGGTAAGGGGTATCCCGGCGGAGTGGGCGATGGCCAAGAGGTGCAGCACGGCATTCGTGGACCCCTCAAGCGCCGTCGCGACGGCGATGGCGTTCTCGAATGCCTCCATGCAAAGGATGTCCGAAGGCTTGATGCCGTCGCGAACCAGTCGCGCCACCGCTGCGCCTGCGTCGTGCGCATCGCGGCGCTTTTGGTCGCTGACCGCTTCCTGGGCGGAGGAGTTCGGCAGTGACAGCCCCATTGCCTCGATGGCTGAGGCCATGGTGTTGGCGGTGTACATGCCGGCGCAGGAGCCGGGACCGGGGATCGCGGTCTGTTCGACGGCCAGCAGTTCCTCGTCGCTAACCGTGCCGGCCGCATGGCCACCAACGGCTTCGAAGACGGAAATGATGTCGCGCCGTTCCGCGCCGGTCTGGATCGTTCCCCCGTAGACGAAGACGCTCGGCCGGTCCAGGCGGGCCATCGCCATGGCGCAGGCTGGCATGTTCTTGTCGCAGCCGCCGATGGCGACGAAGCCGTCGAAGCCCTGCGCGCCGACGACGGTCTCGATCGAATCGGCGATCACCTCCCGGGACACCAGCGAGTAGCGCATGCCGGGTGTGCCCATCGAAATCCCGTCAGAGACCGTGACGGTATTGAAAACCACGCTCTTGGCACCGGCGCCATCGGCACCCTCGGCGGCGGCCCGGGCCAGCTCGTCGATGTGCATGTTGCACGGCGTCACCATCGACCAGGTCGACGCGATACCGACCTGGGCCTTGGCGAAGTCTTCGCGTTTGAAGCCGACGGGGTAGAGCATGGCGCGGCTCGGCGCCTGCTCGACGCCGTCGACCACGATGGAGGAGTAGGGGCGTTGCGTATCGGTCATGGGGCTACTCTCTAATGCACGCTATTGCACGCGGAAACCGGTCTCACCCGAATCGCATTTCGATGCCGTATTAGTGCGATCACTCGACCGGCTGAGGTGCCGCCCTTGGTCTTCTTTGGACGCGGAAAGAGGCTCTCACCCGAGTCGTATTTCGATGCCGTATTAATACCATCACTCGACCGGCTGAGGTGCCGCCGTTGGTTCCTTGGCGAGAACGTGGGAGTTTCGACGATAGTTGTACAGCGCTTTGCGGTCGACCGGAAGCGCGTCGACGCCCACGCGGGCGAACCCCTGCTCGACGAACCAGTCGCCTGCCTGTGTGGTTAGCGCGAACAGGCGTCGCACGCCCGCTTTCGCGGCGGCTTCCTCAACGGCGGCCACCAGTCGGGGACCGGCCGCAGCGCCGCCGACGAGGCAGGCCAGCTCCGCCGTATGAGGATCGAGGGGAAACAGCGCGCAGCAGCCGGTAATCGTGCCGTCGAGTTCGGCGACGAAGAAGCACTCGATCCGGCGCTCGACGAGGTCGGGCGGCCGCGGTGCCAGCGCACCGGATGCCTCCAGCGGTCGCATGAGTTCGGCGATGGCGGCGGCGTCGGTCGGTACCGCAGGGCGCACGACCCGGTAGTCGCCATCGCTCACCTGCGTACCGGCGCCCTCGGCGGTGAAGAGTTCCTTGAGAAGCACGCCGTCGTCGTCGAAACCGACGAGGTGAGCGCGCGGGACGCCGCGGCGGCAGGCTTCATCGAGGGCGTCGAGCCGGCACGCCGTAACGCTCTCGTGCTCCCAGGCAGCACGCAGGTGTCGCAGCTCGTCGGTGGTCAGGTCGCTCCGGTCGGCTATTCGGTGGACGGCGTCGTAGACGATCAATTTGTCCGCACCCAGGTCACCAGCCACGCGAGCCGCCAGTTGTTCGGCGCGCAGTGCGT
Organism: uncultured Pseudomonadales bacterium; assembly: GCA_964548145.1. Classification (GTDB taxonomy): domain Bacteria; phylum Pseudomonadota; class Gammaproteobacteria; order Pseudomonadales; family Azotimanducaceae; genus VXYL01. The sequence goes on from CAZJRX010000040.1 coordinate 4,422, forward strand.
AGCTGGCACCGGTTGTGCCGTAGCCCACCGGCGAGATCAGTACGACGCTGTCAGCGTCCAAGAGGTTGCGGATGGTGTCAACGTGGACCCGGCGCACCGTTCCGGCCGCGAGTTGGTCGACACCGTGGACGACGCCCCTCGGCCGGGCGGTGACGAGATTGCCGCCGGCCACCGGTATGTGGCGGTCGCGCAGCGGGCTCAAGGGAATCCCGGTCGTGAACAGCGACTCGAGCTTCGACCGTGCCCGGGCCGCCGATGCCTCGATGTCGGCCAGCAGCCTGGCGTCCACGGGTCCGTCGGCGTCCACCGCCGCGCCGTGGATGACCACCAGGTGCACGCCCAATACATGCAAGAGCGCAAGGTCGTGGACGATGTTGACGGCATTGTCGGCGCGCAGCGCATCGGCGCCGAGCAGTACGACGAACGTCCGTCCCCGGTGGGCGCGGATGTAGGGGGTGGAGGCGCGGAACCAGCGCGCGAAGGTGTCGTTCACGGGGTCAACCCATCGTGGCAGCGAAGGAATCGGCTACAGGCAATACCGCGCGATCAGGGCGGCGAGCGCATCTTGCGCGGGTTCGAGTTGGGCGGCGTCCAGGTATTCGTCGGGCTGGTGTGCCTGGTTGATCGAGCCGGGACCGAACACCACCGTCTCGATGCCCAGCGCCTGAAAGAACGGCGCTTCGGTGCCGAACGCCACGGTTCGCGCCCGTTGCCCCGACAGGGACTCCAGTGCCTGCACCAACGAACCACCCACCGGTGTTTGATAGGGTTCCACCGGTTCGAACAGCGGCTGCACCGTGGCGGGTGTGCCGTCGCTGGCGGCTTCGACCCGGCGCTCGAGGTCGCCGAGGATCGTTGCCGTGTCCATGCCCGGCAACAACCGCATGTCGATCTGCAGTTCGGCGTGCTCGCAGATGCGGTTGGGGTTGTCGCCGGCGTGAAGACAGCCGAGGTTGACGGTGGGGACACGCACCTCGAACGCGGGGTCGACGTGGCGTTCGGCCAACTCGCGCCGATAGGCGATCACCGCGCCGATCACGCGGTGCATGGCATCCAGGGCGTTGTCGCCCAGATCGGGATTGGAGGAATGTCCCGAGGATCCGCTAAGGGCGATGGAGATCATCGCGACGCCCTTGTGCGCCCGGATGGGTGTGAGCCCAGTTGGTTCGCCGATCACGGCCGCAGCCGCCTTGACCACGCCGTTGGTCGCCAAAGCGCGGGCGCCATCCATGGACGATTCCTCGTCGGACGTCGCGACGATGGTCAGTGGTTTGCGCAGACGGCTGTCGCGATGACGCGCGGCGGCCGCGAGCGCCAAGGGGAAGAATCCCTTCATGTCGGCGGTACCGAGACCGTAGAACCTCGATTCCCGCTCCGTCACCGCGAAGGGATCCACGCTCCACAGCGACTCGTCGCAGGGCACGGTGTCGGTATGGCCGGCCAGTACCAGCCCGTCCACGCCGCTACCGCGTTTCGCCACCAGGTTTGCTTTTCCGGGTTTCCCGGGCAACGGCTGCACGTCGACCTCGAAACCGAGATCTTGGAGCCAGTTGGCAAGCAGGTGTAGTACCCCCAGGTTGCTCTGATCGTGGGCGGCGTTGATGCAACTCACCGACGGCTCCGCGATGAGCGACTTCAGCATGGCCACCGGTTCGGGGATCGGCACGGGATACTCGCGGCTTCGAGGGGGTGCGCATTGTGCCGGTAGCGCGGCGGCTGTTCCACTGTGAGAGCGCTTGTTCCCGTTCGCCCCACCGCCGCCCGGGGGCCGGTTAAGGCCGAAGTCGACTCAGGAAGTCATCGAGGTCGGCGCTCTCGAGCGCCGCCCGGATAAGCGCGTCCTGCGGTAGCGCGGCGATGCGGTGGGCCTCGGCGCGCAGACCTGGCGTGACAGCGATGCCCCGTGCCCCGAGCAGGCCTCCGAGCATGGACATCCGTTCCTCGCGTCGGCCCTCGCGATGACCCTCGCGCCGGCTCAGCCGGCGTTCGACGCTGAGAAACGGGTCATCCTCCGGCCCGGTGCCGGTGGACCGGCCCATGATCCCGCCGACCCGGCGCACGG